>JAZQHO010000105.1:0-6699 GCA_045540635.1 Candidatus Limiplasma sp. | reverse complement strand
CCGCTGAGCGAGCTGATCGCCGAGATGGAGGAGATCAAGGCAAAACAGAAGTAAATCAAGAAGTGTGCCTGCATTCTGCCCTGAGGGCGGTATGCAGGCGCACTGTTTTGATATGCAGACAAGGCAAGGTAGAAAATTGATCGTCGAGTACTTTCCCGCTGAAAAAACGCCCATACAGGCGCAATGCTGTATGGGCGCGGGGTTTGAACGTGTGATTATCGAACCGTCAGGCCGAAATGGGCTTCCACCTTTCGGACGGTATCCTCCACTGTGCTCAGCGGGGTGCGCTCCAGCCAGAAGTAACGGCTGCTCCTGACGGCCTGATACAAGCCCTCATTCAGGCTTTTCAGGGTCTGGTTGCAGGTGTCCTTGGCCTTTTCCACATCCGTTGCGCTGTGGATGAAGTTGCTGAAGCCCTGATGATCGGGCCGGTTGCAGTAATCATCAATGATGTTGGACGGTTCCTTCAGCAGAAAAACCACACGGGCGGGATCCGTGAAGAGACGGGTCTGTTCCAGCGTCAGATGGCAGTCGCACACCACACGCCGATCCTGCGAAAGCCGGATCAGATCCAGCAGCACAAAATCCAGCTGTTCCCGGGTGTTGTCAAGCAGCCATTGCCGGTATTCCTCCACGCTGCGCCCAAAGAATTCGTCAGCATTCCGGAAGGTTTTGTTCATTGCCGGTTGAAATGCCGGGTCTGACAGCTGCCGGTGCAGATCAAACTGCTGGTCGATATCAAACAGCAGCAGATCGTGGCGCTCCGCAAGGGCGCGGGAAACGGTGCTCTTGCCGCCGCAAGCGGTTCCGGTGACGAAAAACACATTCTTCAAATATGCTTTGATTACATTGTTCTGAATATCCATGATCTCTTCCTCCATTAAATAGTTTTGTGCGAAAAGTACATAAAACTATTTAACACAGCTTCATGTACTCAGAATCTCTTGCGCAGTCTGATGACCATTTGCTTTGCCTCCTTTGCTCTTGATAAAAACTACTATACCATCCCGACATTTTCTGCGTCAAGCCTGCGTATGGTCTCGCCATGGCCTGATCCGATATGAGGGAGCATTTCTTTGTCCTCCCATCCACAGAAAGTGTCCCGCAGCAGAACCGGTTTTCCAGCATCATTTCTGCGCTGCTGCGGGCTCATAGCGCGACCCATACTGCCGCTTTGCAGCCTCGGTACAGCGGGCTACAAAAGCCGCCTTGGCTGCCGTATAGCCGTCCCGGTCGTGTTCGTATTGCTTCCACAAGCCCAGCTTCAGCTGTTCATACGCCTTTGCCGCCTCTGGGTGCTCGTTCAGATAATCCCGGAAATACAGCTCATCATGGTCGCCTGTTGTGCGCAAATGCAAATGGAACACACGCTCCGCAAAGCCGTTTTCGGTATAGCCCTTGTTGTAGGAGCACCGTGTATCGCCCCGGCTCATGCAGCGGTAGCCGGCCTGCGGCAGCCCCTCCCCTGCATCTGTCAGGTCTGCTCCGGCCGGCATCTCGGCAAGAATATCAACGATCGGCTTTGCCCAGATGCCATTGATCGCCGTGCTGCCAATGTGGCTGAGGCGGGTACCCGGTGGCAACAGCGGCTGCAGCAAGGCCAATTCTTCTGCATACCATTGCCGCCACTGAGGAGCCGGTGCTTCCAGAACGATGGGAAACAGCTGCCACAGCTCCTCCAGCGTCATCTCCGAAAGAGACTTCCCCATCACACATCCTCCAAGCGTACATCTTTCACGGCATGGATCGCCGTCCACGGCACATGGCAGTAGCCGCCCGGGTTCTTATCCAGATACTTCTGATGGTATTCCTCCGCCGGATAAAAATGTCGCAGCGGGCAGGCCTCCACCGCCAGCGGCTGCCCCACCTGTTCCTCCAGCCTGCGCAGCTCTGCAGCAACAACCTGCGCATCCACTTCGTTTTCGTGGTACACACCGGTGCGGTACTGGTGCCCGATATCCTCGCCCTGCCGATCCACGCTTACAGGATCTATGATGCGGAAAAACAGCCTGAGCAGCTTTGCAAGGGGCAGCACCGTTTCGTCGTACACCACACGGACGGTCTCCGCATGGCCGGTATTCTCGTAGCGCACCTGCCGGTAGGTGGGGTTCTCCGTATCGCCGTTGGCAAAGCCTGCCTCGGTCTCCGCCACGCCGGGGATATTCTGCATGTACTTCTCCACGCCCCAGTAGCAGCCGCCTGCCAGATAAATGGTTTTCATGCCTGTTCGCTCCCTTCAAGGCTGTCCAGCCAGTGGATATGCCTGCGCAAAGCTTCCTCCAGTGTGGTTTTGGGCAGCGGGATACCCGCCTTTTTCATTTTCTCCAGCGTATAGCAGCGGTGGCACAGATGCCCGCTGTACTCAGGATACTTCTCCAGATAGCCCTCCAGCGGCACAGTCTCAAACGTTACCGGGCAATGGATGATCTGGCCGATCAACTCGTAATACCGGCGGTTGGGCACCGCATCCGGCCCGCCGATGCAGAAGATCTCCCGGCATGCGGCGGGATTGAAAATGCAATCCAGCATGGCCTGCGCCATATCATCCACAAAGATGGGATGGATCAGAAATTCCCCGCCCCCTACCAGATGCATAGGCTCGCCCCTGCGGATACGTTCAAGCAGATCGGGCTGGCGGGAACTCTCCGGGTAGCAGCCCAGCCAGAAGCCCGGGCCCAGAATATGTCCCGGGCGGAAGATCGTCCATTGAACGGACGGCTCGGAAGCCTCAAAGACCTGCTCCATCATGCGTTTGTTATGCCCATAGCCGCCATCTGCCATGTACACATCCGCATGCTCAGCCTGCGGCACAGTCTTGTGGTAGGGAGAATACACCGAATCAGTGGAGACGATCACCATGCGGCGTACGAAGGGGCTGACGGCGGTCAGATCCACCTGTGCATGGTGTGGCGTGCGGCAGACCGTATCCAACATGGCATCCCAGCCGGTTCCGGCTCCCTCCAGCACGGCATGCAGCGCAGCAGCGTCCTCCCGGTCGGCGATCAGGCTGTGTACGCCCTCCGGCAGAGGACGGATACCGCGCGTGACCGTCCATACCTCATGCCCCTGCTCCAGCGCCATCTGTGCCAAACGACCGCTCAGCTGACCGCTGCCGCCGATCAATAACAGCTTCATATCGCCTTCTCCTCCTGTATAAACGAATCGTACTCCAATGATTATAGCACATCCCAAGCCTGTGCAACAGGCGTTTTGCATGCGGCAGCAAAAAGGGCTCCGGCAGAGCGCCGGAACCCCGAAAGCTGCATTACACGATGCGGTTGATCCACACTTTGCGCTTGAGCAGCACATAACCGATAATGCACTTGATGATATCGATAAACTGGCAGATGCCGTATACCAGAATAATGTGCCAGTCCGTGCCGGTGGACAGCAGGCGTGCCACCGGAATGCTGATGATCCACAGGTATACGCTGTCAAACAGGAAAGTGACCCATGTTTTGCCGCCGGAGCGCAACGTGAAGTAGCTGGCGTGGCAGAAGGCATGCAGCGGACCGGAAGCCGCCACCATCAGCAGAAGGCCGGTGGCGATGCTCCGCACCTCGGCAGAGGTGTTGTACATGGCAGGGAACAGCGTGGAGCAGGCAGCCATCAGCACGCCCATACCCACGGCACTGAGCACAGAGAAGGTAAGAATGCGCCAGCAGCTCTGCTCCGCCTTTTCAAAATCGCCCGCACCCAGATTCTGCCCGACGATGATGCTGACCGCCGTACCCATGGCGATCCACACAACATTGAACAGGTTGGCAATGGTGGTGCAGATATTGAGCGCTGCCACCACCGCCAGACCACGGATGGAATAGGCCTGCGTGAGCATTGCCATACCGGCGGACCAGAGGAACTCATTCACCAGCAGCGGCATGCCCCGCCGGAAGATATCGCCCACCAGCCGCGCAGGTACACGCAGGCTCTTGTAGGCCCCCACGATAAAGCGCGCCTTGCTGCTGTGGGTATGCGTCCAGATGATCACGATGGCGCACTCCACATAGCGGGAGAGAACAGTGGCAACAGCGGCACCCCGCACACCCATGGCAGGAGCACCGAAACGGCCGAAGATGAGAATATAGTTGAATATCAGATTGACGAAGATCGCCACGATGCCCGCCTTCATGGGGAGCATGGTCTCGCCGGTCTCGCGCAGGTTGCTGGCATAAGCCTGCTGCACCGCAAAGGGCAGAAGCCCCCAGAGCATCACCTTCAGGTAGTCCGCACCATAGCGGGCGGTAGCGACAATATCGCCGGTATCGCCGCCCTCATGCAGGTAGAGACTGATCAGTTTATCGCCAAGGCACAGCAACACGCCGGTACCGATCGCAAACAGCACAAACGACAGGATCAGCTTAAAGCGGAAGGTGTAGCGCACGCCCTCCTGATCGTTCTTGCCGAAGAACTGGGCGGTATAGATGCCTGCGCCGCTGAGACCGCCGAAGATGCACAGATTGAATACGAACAGCAGCTGGTTGACGATGGAGACACCGCTCATCTGCTCGGTACCCACAGCACCCACCATGATGTTGTCCAGCAGGGAGACCAGATTGGTCAGACCGTTTTGCAGCATGACCGGCACAGCAATGGTCATGAGCGTTCTGTAGAATGCCTTGTCGCCGAAATAGCGGCTCCAGTTTACCTTACGCATGGGTTTTTCCTTTCGTTACAGAGGGGTAGCTTTCGAAAACAGCCATGAAAATGCGCCCCGGCAGCCCTGGGGGCGCATTGTGCTACTATAGCATGTTCTTTTTTGCGCCGCAAGGCTTTTTGTGCGTTTTTACAGGGCAAAATGGTCATTCCGATCAGCTGCAGATGCGCCTCCACTGCTCCCGGGCAGCCTCCATCAGCATAAAGAACGCCTGCCCTTCGGCGGCAACGCCGGGTCTGTCGAAAAACGGCAGACCGCATACATCCTTGACCAGCCCATAGGCATCCACTGCGGCATGGGCTGCCGCTCTTGCCCTTTCTGCCTGCGGGAGCCAGCGGTCCTCCAGCCAGCCCTCCGCCATGCCCCTGTACACCGTATAGGCGAACATCTGCCCGCAGTTGATCTCCCGGAAGGAGGCAGGATCATCCAGCACATCATGGAAAGCGCCGTCCTCACGCTGGTGGCGGAAAGCTGCCTCCAGCACCGTGCGGATACGCTCCTCCAGCAGTGCTTTCTGCGCCACGTACCCTTCGGGCAGCAGCGCACGCACACGGATCATACCCGCTGCAGCCCAGCCGTTGCCAACGCCCCATACATCCTTGCGGGGATAGGTACCGGCAGCATCATCCCACTGGTGGGAGAGCAACCCCTTCTCCCCATCCAGCAGGATGCGCCAATAGCCATCCAGCTGCCGGAGCGCCTCATCCCAGCAGCCTGCGGCAGCCAGAAAGGGCGGCAGCATGTAGCAGGAATCCACCCAGATCAGGCGGCTGTCGTCAAAATGATACACGATGCCCTCCCCGCTACGGGGCGCAATCTCCAGCGCCCAGCGGAGCAGCCCCTCTTTTGCCTGCCGGAGCCATGGGTCGCCCGTCCTGTCCGCAGCTGCGATCAGCGCCTCACCGATGGCGCAGGGATCGGTAGAGGCATTGGAGCCGCCGATCTGGCAGCACCGCCCGTCCTCCTGCTGGCGGTGTACAGCCTCCACTGCCAGCTGTATGGCGGTATCCGTATCCCCGGATTCCAGAAATGCCTGTGCCAGCACGCCCTGCTCCCAATTGTTACGCTGCATGCACAGCGCTGCATGCTTTACACGCTTCAAGATCGTATTCTCCATTGCGGTTTCTCCTTGCGGCAGAAGCTGCCTTTTTTCTTGCCATGGATTATAGCACAGGCTGTATGGCTCCGCAATGCAATTCTCAACCCTGCGTTACCCTCAGTTTCGTTTTGTTTGAACAAAGCTGGGTATGATACTAAGGGCTGCCATGGGCAGTTTATCCGATATAGCTGCATTCTCACCCACACGCCAAAGGAGAACACGCCATGAACGAAGTGCAAAAACCCAGAAAACCGCTGATCTTTTACTACCTGATCGCCCTGCTGGTGCTGCTGCTGATCAACACCCTGCTGGTGCCGTGGATCGCCAAGCAGCAGATCAAAGAGGTGGATTACGGCACCTTTATCTCCATGACCGAAAAACAGGAGATCGGTGCCGTGCAGATCCAGGATACCCAGATCCTCTTTACCGACAAGGCGCAGAAGCAATTCTACAAAACCGGCCTGATGAACGATCCCGCACTGGTGGAACGGCTGCATGCTTCCGGTGCTACCTTCGGCAGCGAGATCTACGAAGAGCCGTCCCTGCTGCTGAGCCTGCTGGTATCGTGGGTGCTGCCGATGGTGCTGTTCATTGCCCTTGGGCAGTTTCTTTCCCGCAAGCTGATGAACAAAGCAGGCGGCGGCAATGCCATGATGTTCAACATGGGCAAATCTAACGCCAAGGTCTATGTGAAATCCACCCAAGGCATCAAGTTTGACGATATCGAGGGCGTGGATGAAGCGGAGGAAAGTCTGGCAGAGATCGTGGATTATCTGCACAACCCGGACAAGTACAAAGCCATCGGCGCTTCCATGCCAAAGGGCGTGCTGCTGGTGGGCCCTCCCGGCACGGGCAAGACCATGCTGGCAAAGGCTGTGGCAGGTGAAGCGGATGTACCGTTCTTTTCCATGTCCGGCTCAGAATTTGTGGAGATGTTTGCAGGCAT
>JAZQHO010000104.1:0-21603 GCA_045540635.1 Candidatus Limiplasma sp. | reverse complement strand
GTTTTGATTGACAGGGAGGGATTTTTGTGGGGGATACAACCCCCGGCTCCCCCATCACCCATCCACCCGGACGGCAAACACCTTCCCGGCGTGCTCCTCCTCTTCCCTGCCGACAGCAGCGGAGGTAACAAACAGCGTCCTGCCGTCGCTACCGCCGAAGCAGCAGCTGGAGCTCTGGCTGGCGGGCACTTCCGCCCGGGCCAGCAGGCAGCCGTCCGCCGGATCGTACCGGCCCACAAAGCCGCCGCCCCAGTGGGCGACCCACAGCATGCCCTCGGCATCCATGGTCATGCCGTCCGGCAGGCCATGGGCGGGATCAACAAAAATGACCGGCTTGCCATCATGCAGGGTCAGGGTATCCACATCAAAACGGTAGCGCATCACGCAGCGGCTGGGGGAGTCTATGAAATACACCGTATCCCCCCGGAAGGCCAGACCGTTGGCGCAGCGCAGACCGCTGAGCAGCCGGGCGCAGCGCCCCTCCGGCGTGAGCACGTACAATTCGCCCTCGCAGATGCCGTCCACCTCATCGGAGGTGCCGCACCAGAACCGCCCGGCGGGATCCGCCTTGCCGTCGTTGGCGCGCACACGGCTGCTCCATACCGGCTCCGGCAGCTTCTCCATCCGTCCGGCGGCATCCCGCAGATAAATGCCATCGCTCATGCCCATCACGAACCCGCCCTCCGGTCTGAGGGCAAAGCAGCCCAAGGGGCGCTCCAGCTGCGTGGCGGTCTCTGCGCCGCCCACAAGGCGGATGCTGTGGAGGCGGCAGCCGAGGATATCGGTATAGTACAGGGTCTGGGCGGCAGCATCCCACACCGGACCTTCGCCAAGGGTGCTGCGGTGGTGGGTGAGGATATCGGCGGTGTAGATCTTCATAGAGCAGCTCCTTTATCGTGATGCTTTTTTGGGGGATGGGGTTATTGTAGCGCCGGATATGCGGAATGTCCATACGGGAATGGCGATGGGGGCGATTTCGATACCATTCAACATTGACATTTCCCCCATTCCCAACTATAATACTTCGGTACGCCTATAGGCTTTTTTCGTGTACCCTTCTTGGGGGCAGACCACCTTGCCCCGGGGGCAGCAGGCCGCACCCCATGTGCGGCAAGTGCCGCAGAACGGTTGCCGAGAAAGCCCGCTGGGCGGGATTCCCTTTGTCTTGAAGCGGCAGGCCGGTCACGCACCGTGCACCCATGCCGCCCCTGAAAGGAGCTAACCACCATGGCTGAAGAGAAAAAAACGATTTTGACCCGCGAAGGGTATGACAAACTGGTCAAAGAGCTGGATTACTACATCAGCGTGCGCCGCAATCAGGTGGCCGAGCAGATCGCCATCGCCCGCGGCTTCGGCGACCTGAGTGAAAACGCCGAGTACGACGAGGCCAAGAACGAGCAGAGCCGCCTCGAGGCCAAGATCGCCGAGATGGAAAACACCCTGCACAACTGCATCGTTGTTGAGGACGACGAGATGGATACCGAGACCGTCGGCGTGGGCAACACCGTTACCGTCAACAACATGAGCATCAAGAAGGAGCAGACCTACACCATCGTCGGCGCCAACGAGACCGACCCCCGCAACTACAAGATCTCCAGCGAGAGCCCCATCGGCGCCGCTCTGCTGGGCAAGAAGGTGGGCCAGACCGCCATCGTGGAAGCGCCCGCCGGTCAGATCAAGCTGAAGGTGCTCAAGATCACCCTGCAGCAGAACTGATCCCCCCAATCCCACACACACAGGAGGCAAGCAGCATGAGTGAATTGCAGAACCAACAGATCGCTGCCGAGCTGAGCGAGCAGGAGCAGATCCGCCGCGAAAAGCTGCAGAAGCTGGTGGAAGCCGGCAACGATCCCTATACCATCACCCGCTACGACCGCACCCATACCAGCCAGCAGATCATCGACAACTACGATGCGCTGGAGGGCAAGGAAGTTTGCATCGCCGGCCGTATGCTGGCCCGCCGCATCATGGGCAAGGCATCCTTCGCCCACCTGCAGGACAACGACGGCAAGATCCAGATCTACGTCAAGCGCGACGATGTGGGCGAGGAAGCCTACGCCGCCTTCAAGCAGGACGATATCGGCGATATTTTCGGCGTGAAGGGTCTGGTATTCAAGACCAAGACCGGCGAGACCAGCGTGCACGCCAGCGAAATCATTCTGCTGACCAAGAGCCTCAAGCCCCTGCCCGAGAAGTTCCACGGCCTGACCAACACCGACATGCGCTACCGCCAGCGCTACGTGGATCTGATCATGAACCCGGAAAGCAAGGATACGCTGGTGAAGCGCTCCAAGATCATCACCGCCATCCGCCGCTATCTGGATACCCAGAACTTTATCGAGGTGGAGACCCCCGTGCTGGTGCACAACGCCGGCGGCGCTGCTGCCCGCCCCTTTATGACCCACTTCAACGCCCTTGATCTGGACATGAAGCTGCGCATCAGCCTGGAATTGTACCTGACGCGCCTGATCGTTGGCGGCATGGAGCGGGTGTACGAGATCGGCCGCGTTTTCCGCAACGAGGGCATCGACACCCGCCACAACCCGGAATTCACCCTGATGGAGCTCTACCAGGCCTACACCGACTACCACGGCATGATGGACCTGACCGAGAACATGTACCGCTACGTGGCTCAGGAGGTGCTGGGCACCACCACCATCGTCTACAACGGCGTGGAGATGGAACTGGGCAAGCCCTTTGCCCGCATCACCATGGTGGATGCGGTAAAGCAGTACTCCGGCGTTGATTTCAACGAGATCCACACCCTTGAGGAAGCCCGTGCCATCGCCAAGGAGCACAACATCGAGTTTGAGAAGCGCCACAAGAAGGGCGATATCCTCAACCTCTTCTTTGAAACCTACGTGGAAGAGCATCTCATTCAGCCCACCTTCGTGATGGACCATCCCATCGAGATCAGCCCCCTGACCAAGAAGAAGCCGGACAACCCCGAGTACGTGGAGCGTTTCGAGTTCTTCATGAACGGCTGGGAGATGGCCAACGCCTATTCCGAGCTGAACGATCCCATCGACCAGCGGGAGCGCTTCGCCGCTCAGGAGGAGCAGTTCAAGCAGGGCGACGAAGAGGCCAACCACACCGATGAGGACTTCCTGAACGCGCTGGAGATCGGCATGCCGCCCACGGGTGGTATCGGGTATGGTATTGACCGTATGGTGATGCTGATGACGGATAGTTCGAGTATCCGTGATGTTCTGCTGTTCCCGACCATGAAGCCGGTGGAGTGAGGAATGGTTGTGGGGTGAGGGGTTGCGAGGGATAATGCCTTTCAAAACTACACCACTACACCAAAACTACACCAATTTGATTACTTGCCAAGATGGCTAAGATCATGATGGCAACCAAAAGGACACCCTGTAGACGGGGTGTCCTTTTTTGTTGGGGGAAGTGGGATTGATGGAACTTTGGAACAACTTTGAGTGTGGATTGAGGAATGCTTTGAACAAGAGAAGACAAAAACGAAATTTGATTATCTCTATACCATCACCTCATCATTAAAAACAAACGCATTTTCTCCATCAGGTGAATATAATTATATCTTAATGTAAAAAAATCATATATTTTTAATATTAAAATTTGAATTCGGTATGGATAAAACAAAAAAAACGTGATAGACTATTATTAATAGCAAGTTAGGAGGTTCCACCATGAAAAAATATCGTGGTATGTACAAGCACTATTTTGAAGCAAAAGATAAAGGAAACGTTCCAAAAATTGCTGCAGCATTACACGATAGTGTTTCGTCTATCGCCCCAGATTTTTTGATTAACGGACATCCAAGCTTTATTATATACTGTGATGAAATATTACACGAGCTCGTTCACATTCGAAATCAAAATTTGGAGATAGATAGATTGACCAGAAGGCTTCCTTCTGTCGCAAGACGTCAATTTCTAATGCAGGCTATCATTGAAGAAATCCACCAGACCAACGAAATGGAGAATATTCATAGCACACGAAAAGAAATTCGCGATGAGATGAAAGTCATTGAGAATGGTCAAAAAGGAAAACGATTTGACGGCATGATCCGTAAATATTTTTTATTGATAGGTAAAGAAAAAATACCGCTTGCATCATGTCAAGATATTAGAAATCTATATGACAGCTTTATTCTCGATGAGGTTGTAAAAGAAGATGCAGACGATGCACCAGATGGTCTCTACTTTCGAAGGGGACCGGTCTCCGTCACAAAAAACGGCCGATCAATTCACGAAGGTGTATTTCCAGAAGCTGCACTCAATGAAGCAATGGAACATGCTCTTCTTTTCCTAAACAATTCTGACTACGACCCATTCATTCGTGCTGCGGCCTTTCACTACATGTTTGGCTACGCCCATCCTTTCTATAATGGAAATGGTCGTATGACGCGATTCATCAGCAGTAGTATGCTTCACAAAGAAAACATACAGTTACTGGTTGCCTTACGCCTTTCGTATGTGATCAAGAGTCATAGATCCCAATATTATGAGATGTTTAAAACCACTAATGATAAGCGAAACTATGGTGATATGACTTGCTTTGTTATTGGATTCCTGCGATTTATCAATGAGGCTAGTGAACAAGTACTTACTTTCCTTCATGAGAAAGAAGCTTTACTTCAGTACTATTTAGAAAAAATCAACAATCTGAAAATGGATGACACATGTACAAAAATTTTGTTCATTTTAGTACAAGTAGCAATATGTGATAGTGAAAGCTTATCTATCACAGCCCTTGCAGCAGCAAGTGAAGAAAGCAAATACATTGTTAGGAAGTGTCTTCAGCAAATCGAACCATATTGCTTGGATACATATTGGGGGCGGGCACATATGTATCGAGCCAATCTAGAAAAGCTAGACAGCGTAGACGAAACGCTATGACTCATGGATTGTGGTTATGCTGATGACGGATAGCAGCTCCATTCGCGATGTGCTGCTGTTCCCGACTACGAAGCCGGTGGAGTGAGGGGTTGTTGTAAAACAAGGGTTTGAAGCACCCGAAGCAACAAAAGGTACACCAAGTACACCAATCGGTACACAATTTTTCAACTTAGTACATGCCGAAAAGGCATAAAGGAACCGAAGCTTCCCCAAAGACAAGAGCATCCTCCGTAAAGGAGGATGCCCAGACCGTTGACAAAGTCCGTCAACGGTCTATTTATTTTACCAAATTAGCATGAAAAAGCAGCTTCATGTCGAATATATAAAGTATAGGAAAGCGAGGAACCACAAAGGAAAGAGGGATAAATATGCTGCGCAATCGAAAGGAAAAACAACAGGGAATGGAACTGGTCATTCTGGAACAGATGGTGCCGGAAAACCATCTGCTGCGGAAAATCGACCGTAGCATCGATTTCTCCTTCATCAACAAGCTGTGTGCCCCGTTGTATAGCGAAAACGTAGGTCGTCCGGCAGTGGAACCGGAGGTCTTGTTCCGTATGCTGTTTGTGGGGTACTTGTACGGAATCCGCTCTGAAAGGCGTTTGGAAGAAGAAATCAACTACAACTTCGCCTACAAATGGTTCTGCGGTCTTGGCTTAACTGAAAAAGCTCCGGATGCTACCACCATCAGTGTAAATCGTACCCGTCGATTCAGAGACAACAACATCGCCGAGCAGATCTTTCAGGAGATCCTTCGTCAGGCGGTGGAGAAGAAGCTGGTGGGCGGTGAGATCCTGTATACGGATTCTACCCATGTGAAAGCCAAAGCGAATAAACACAAGAAATCCACTGTTACCATTGAGAAGTCACCCAAAGCATATATGGACGAACTGGATGCAGCCATTACAGCAGACAGAGAAGCATTGGGCAAAAAGCCTTTTGACAAGAAGGACGACGACGATCCGCCAACCACTCAGAACCAGCAAAGCAAAAACGATCCGGAAAGTGGACAGCTGCACAAAGAAGGGAAGCCGGACGGTTTTCACTACAGTGAGCACCGCACGGTAGACAGCAAGAACAATATTGTAGTCAATGTCCGTATCACGCCCGCCAACGTTAACGATGTAGACCCTGTCCCGGATATTCTGGATGACATTGAAAAGCGGCTTGGACACCTGCCAACTTATATGGGCGTAGATGCAGGATACCACAACGCTCCCACTTGCCACCAGATCGCTTCCCGGGGTATTCAGCCGGTGGTTGGTTACCGCAGACACACCCACAAGGGAGAGCGATTCGGGAAATACCGTTTCGTGTACCAGAAGGACAGAAATGTTTACCTCTGTCCACAAAAACAAGAACTGACATGGAAAACCACCAATCGTTCCGGTTACCGTGAGTATTGGAGCAACAGCAAGGTTTGCAAGAACTGTCCTTGCAGAGAGCAATGCATTTCCTCCAGTATGACAAGAAGGTTGGTGACACGCCATGTTTGGCAGGATGATCTGGAACAGGCAGACACGTTTACGAAAACCTACAATGGTAAACGCCTCTACGCCTGGCGCAAGCAGACAATTGAACGCTCCTTCGCAGAAGCCAAAGAACTCCATGGCCTGCGCTTTGCTCGCATGCTTGGAATCCGCAATATGTACGAGCAGTCTTTCCTCACCGCTGCCGTTCAAAACATGAAACGGATCGCCAAGGCGGTTTCTTTGTTCTGGTTTCTCTTTGCTCATGCCAAAACGCCATGTCTTCTTTCGAAAACATGGCGTTTTTCAGCAGTCTGAACATCCTCCGTAAAGGAGGATGCTCTTGCTTATTCGTTTTCATAGCGCTGTGTGATGTCCGCCAGCGCTTTCTTCGCCGCCCCTTAATCGCTTATTACAGCACTCATCACGCATTTCTGGAGCGCCATGGTCACAGGCTCATTTCCCAACTGCCCATACTACCCCAACGCCGGCAGCCCACAAACGCCGCTCCCCTCTATCGCCCTCCCAAACAAAATTTCCCGTTGCAGCTTTACCCTGCAACGGGAAATTTTTTTGCCCTGCGCTACGCAAGGGAACGGATCCACATTTCCACGCCCGCATGCTCAGGATCTGTTACTGCCCCGTAAGCTCCACCTGCTTCTTGGGCAGCCACATGCGAACCAGACCGCCCTTGCTGTAGAACTCGGCGTAGTAATATCCGTTTTCCTGGAAGAAGACCTTTACGGGCTGGTTTGACCAGACGGTATACTTCTCTTCCTTGCTGTATTTTGCTCCGGGGCCCCAACTGGGCTCAATAGCTGCCTTTGTTTTTCCCGCATACGATTTCATATTCTCCACCGCAGGCACGGTGCCCATCCGGTCGAACATACTGCGCCGGAAGTAGAGATAGCGGTCGCTGACAGACTGATAATCCAGCAGTGCAAAGACATAGTTGCCCTGAGAGAAATATACCGTGATCTCCTGCTGCTTATAGGGCAGGTAGGAGCCTGCATCCGCATAGGAGGAATCGGGGCCCGCCATCGCCAACTGCCGCCGTTCCTTATCGGCGCCTTTGTACTCACGCAGGTGAGCCGTAACGCCCACATAGGTCTGCGAGAATACCGGGATCTCTACAGTAGCCGGTTTGGGGGTTGCTGTCGGCTTGGGCGTCTTGGTGGGTTTGGGGGTCTTGGTGGGCGTGGGCGTAGCGATCGTTTTCGGCGCACCGGTAAAGGTCGCCTTGGTATCGATACACCAGCGGTGTGCATAGCTGTTTGCCGAAACGCTGAACGTCAGCTTGGCAGAGCAGCCGGTAAAGGCACCGTCTCCGATCTTCTCCAGTGCGGCAGGGAGCGTAACGCCGGTAAGCGCCGAGCACTGCTCAAACGCACCTTTACCGATGGCGGTAACAGTTTTAGGCAGCTCGGCCTTCGTCAGCTTTTTGCAGTTGCTGAAGGCCTTATCGCCGATCGTCTCCAGCTGCCGGGGGATCACGATCTTCTCAAGCTTGCTGCATTTGGCAAAGGCATTCGCACCAATAGCAGTCACACTGCTGGGCATGGTGATGCTCTGGAGCGCCGTGTTGCCCTCGAATGCACTGCTGCCGATGGCCGCTACCGGGAGCTTGCCCGCCACAGCCGGGATGATCAGATCGGTCTCCTTGCCGGTGTAGCCTGTAATGGTGGCTTTCCGCTTCTTCAGCTCATAGGTCATGCCTTCGGGCACCGGCAAGCTGAGGTAGATCGTATCCGTAGTGATGGTCCTGCCGTAAGCATCGGTCACAACACAGTACAGCTGACGCCCGTTCAGATCTGCCTTCATCGTGGTTTTGTAAACAGCAGTGGATTTTGCCGATTTGATGAACTTGGCATCGTTATTGCCGCGATAGTACCAGGTGTAGCTCAATCCATCGCCCTCTGCCACCACTTCCGGGGCAATAAACGCACCCTCTTCCGCATTGATACTTTCGGGCTGGCTGACGATCTTCAATTCAGGCAGAGAAACCGTAATTGTATTGGTCGTTACGGTATTGCCCACGCTGTCTGCCACCACACAATAGAGCTGACGGCCGTCCAGTTCCGTGGTCATGGTGGTAGAATATGCGCTGCCCGACTGTGCCGATTTGATGAACCGCTTGGCATCGGGATCCTTATAGTACCATGTATACGTAAGGTCTACACCCACAGCGCCCGCTTCCGCCGAGAAGCGTTCGCCGGCAGAGATCACGATATCGCTGGGCTGTTTGGTAATGCGGACGATCTTGTTGATGCTGTCCAGCTGTGCCTGTGCATCCTTGAATTTGGCATCCGCCAAATGCGTGAACAAGACGATCGCCTGATCATACCGCTGTGCGGCAGCATGGCTCTGTGCTTCTGTATACAGCTTCCAGTTTTCCATTTCCTCTGCCTTGGCTTTTGCATCACTGTAGGTATCAGCAGCCACGTAGCTCTGCCGCGCTGCTTCATAATCCTTCATGGATTCGCGCAGCTTACCGGTCTCGTAGCTATCCATTCTCTGCTGCAGCGTGACGATAAGGTCTGCCGCACCATTAAACTCGCCCAAAGCAGTCAGAATTTCGATAGCGGCTTTATA
This sequence comes from Candidatus Limiplasma sp., assembly GCA_045540635.1. GTDB lineage: Bacteria > Bacillota > Clostridia > Christensenellales > Aristaeellaceae > Limiplasma. The sequence goes on along the minus strand of JAZQHO010000104.1, from coordinate 12,668 downwards.
GTCGCCCGCTGCGATCAGATTTTCAGCCGACTGGAAATCCGCCTTCTTTTTCTGCTCCAGCAAAGCAGCATCCACATCGCTTTTGCGCTTCTCCGCATCGGAATAGGTGCCTGCGGTGCCAAATGCCTCAGAAGCCTCCTTCAGATCATTGACCGCTTCGTAGTCCTCCGCTTTGCCGTACCAGCAGGAAGCAACCTGATCCGCGCTGTCGTAATAATCTCCCAGCGTTGTAAAGGCCTCGATGGCAGCATCCCAGTCACTGTTCTGCTTGAGCAGCAGGGCAGCCTGATAGGCCTCCTCCAACGGCAAATAAGCTTCTACTGTAGTGATCTTGTCCTGTGCATCAAGGAAGCTGATGTCTGCCAGCAGCTTGTAGATCTCCAGCGCCTTTTCAAAGTCTCGGCTTTCCACACAGGCTTCAGCCTCCAGATAGAGCTGCATCCGCTGCATCTCCACCACCTTATCGGGCGCATCCTTATACAACCCGGCAGCTTTGTAATCGGTTTCTGCAGCTCTGTAATCCTCCAGCGATTCGCTGATCTGCGCAGAAGCATAGTACCCGATCTGCTCGGTGAGGCTCTCTGCCACTGCCTTAGCGTCGCTGTAATCCCCCAGCACGTTAAAAATTGCAATAGCATCCTCATACTGACCGTTTTCCACAAGCGCATTGGCACGCTCGTAGTTCTCTTTTCTGTCACGTTCCGCAATGGCGGCATCTGCCTGTGCCTTCCGGGCAATAGCATCGGAATAGGTACCAGCGTTGGAATACGCAGCTGAAGCTTCCTCCAGCTTGCCCTCCAGCATCCTTGCTTCGCCCTTGGCATACCAGCATGCCGCCAGCTGGGTCGGGCTGTCGTGGTAGCTGCCAAGCGCCTTAAAAGCCTCGATGGCTTCATCCCATTTCTTTTCGTTTTGGAGCGCTATCGCCTGCTGATACGCATCCTCGTTCAGCTGACCGGCTTCCATCTCTGCAAGCCTCTGCTCCGCATCCCGGAAGCCGCTTTCGGAAAGCACACGGAAGATCCCCGCTGCCTTTTTAAAATCCCGCTGTCCGGCATACCCCTCCGCTTCCAGATACTGCTGCATCTGCTTCATCTCAACCGCCTTGGCAGGGGCATCCAGATAGGCACCGGCGCTCAGATAGTTGCTTTCTGCCGTGGCATATTCTTCCAGCCCCTCGTGATACTGGGCAGTTGCATAGCTATCGATCCTCATCTGAAGGGTCTCGATGCGGGTGGCGGCATCAGAATACTCGCCCAGCGCCGTGTATGCCGTGATGGCATCCTCATACGCACCGCTGTTCTCCAGTGCCTTGGCGGCGTTGTACTGCTCCCGGCGCTGGCGCTCGGCAATGGCTGCATCCGCCTGCGCTGCCATATCCGCCGCATCGCTGTATTCACCAAGGGCAAGGAACAGATTCTTTGCATCCTCGTATTTTCCCTGCGCCATCAGATCTTCGGCCTTGCTGTACCAGCAGGCTTGCACCTGCACTTTGCTGTCATAGTAACCATCCAGAGAAGAGTAGACAGCAATGGCCTCGTCCCATTTCTTTTCCTTTTGGAGCGCTGCCGCCTGCTGATAGATCTCTTCCTTTGGCTGATTGGCCTCCGCCTGCAGCAGCTGCTGGTCGGCATCCCGGAACCCGCTTTCAGAAAGCGCACGGAAGATCTCTGCCGCCTTCTTGAAATCGCGCTGCTCAGAATAGTCTACCGCATCCAGATACAGCTGCATCTGCTGCATCTCCAGCGCTTTGGCGGGAGCATCCGCATAAGCTTCTGCATCCAGATAGCCGCGCTCCGCTGCCGCATAATCCTCCAGCGACTCATTGAACTGCGCCGTTTTGTAGTTCTCGATCCTATCCTGAAGAACAGTGATCCTGTTTGCAGCATCGGAAAAGGTTCCCAGCGCTGTATACGCGGCAATGGCATCCTCGTAAAGGCCATTCTTTTCCAATGCTTCCGCAGCATGGTACTGCTCCCACCGCTGCTGCTCAGCGATGGCTTCTTCTGCGACCGCTGCCATTTTTGCCGCTTTCGAATCGCCTTCCAGCGACAGGAAAAGCGCTTTTGCTTCTTCGTATTCTTCCTCTGCCAGCAAAGCCTCTGCTTTCTGGAAGGTCTCCTTGTGGATGATCTCCTCGACCTGCTGGGGTGCGTCTTTATATTCGCCCAGCTCCATAAAGGCTTCCTTGGCCTCCGTCAGCTTACCTTCCTGCAGAACCGCCAGTGCCTGCTGATAGGCGTTGTTCTTCATATAAGCCTGCACGCCAATGACGGCTCCGCCAATGAGCAGCACTGCCGCTGCCGCAATGCAGGCGATCTTGACTGTCTTTTTGCTCTTCTCCCGCTGATCGGCTTGCTGCTTTTCTTGCTTGCGACGCTGCTGCTCTTTCTTTTTCCGCTCGTTTTCCTCCTCTGCCTGCTTCTCGGCCCGCTGGATCTCATCTGCAGTGCCGGTAGTACGGACAGCAGTGCCGTGATATAGTGCTTCCAGCGCATTGCGCATCTCATCGGCACTTTGCCAACGGTCTTCCGGATTGAAAGCGCAGGCCTTGAGGATGATCATGCCCAATTCCCTGTCCACATTTTTAGGCATGGGCAGTTCTTCGCCCTTCATGCGGCGCATGTTGGCGCTGTCCTCCTGGCTGACGGTGCTGGCCTGACCGGGCAGCAGGAACGGCGATTTGTTGCCGTTGAGCAGCCGGTACATGACCAGACCCAGCGAGTAAATATCCGAAACATAGCCGGTCATATCGCCCCGCATGGCCTCCGGAGACATGTAGGCAAAGGTGCCGCGCACCGACATGGCTGCCGAGGTACCCTCCAGAGTGCGGGCAGTGCCGAAATCGCCCAGCTTATAGTCGCCGTTGCTGTTAACAAAGATATTTTGAGGCTTAACATCCCGATGGATGATCTTCTCCTTGCGCAGCAAAGTAAGGGCATTGCAGATATCAATACCCATCTTGATGGTCTGTGTACGGTCGATCTTTCCCTCCAGGATCCGGTTGCTGACGCACTCCAGCAGTTCCATACGGATAAAGATCTCGTAGCCGATCCCCTCCGTTTTCTCCAGGCACTGCACATCCTCGCAGGAAACGATGTTGGTCTGGCCCTTGAACTCCTTCATCTGAAGGTATTCGGTGATCAGCTCGTCGCGAACAGCGGCAAGCCTCTCCTGCACAGCAGCGGCATCGGAAGAACCCATCTCCATCTGGATGCTTTTCAGCTCGCTGCTGTTCTTGGGAATGGAAATATGCTTGATGGCGCACCATTCCTTCTGCCCTGCCAGCATGCGGTAGGCGCTGTAGACCGTACCGAAGCTGCCCTGGCCCAGTTCCTCATCGATATACCATTCACCCCAGATAGGTTGGAAATCATGGATATTACTCATGCTTTTTCCTCCGCTCACTCAACTGTACACCAGAAGAGACACCTATTCGCACCATGTGCATTTATTCGTACAGCAACATGCATGGACACGCTCATCCAAAGCACTACCTGTACCAATTTCTTGTATTATTTATTATATATGTATTATATCTTTTTTTCAAGCAGCATTATTTCCGGAGCAAATTGTGCAGAGCCCTCCTGCACCACATAGGCGATAACCAAACGTGGCAGCTTTCGCCGCCACGTTTGGTTCCCTGTCAGTATGCTCCTGTTTCGGTACAGCTCCCTGTTTATTGAAACCTCCACCGCAACGGATCACTCTCAGTATATCGGTCAGGTCGTCAGGCATCGCACATTTTCATTCGCACAACATCATCGCCATTGATCAAGAAAGCTTCATCAGCATTCAGAGGACGAGAATGCTCTTGCAGCGTACGATAATCCTGCGTGTAGAGCTTCAAGGTACTCATATCGCCAAACAATATCAATTGCTTTTCTTCGGCAATATACTGCAACATTTCAGGAGAGGAAAACTTGAGTGCTTTGTTGGGAATGTCGGAGAACAGGAAGAAAACGTTCAAGCGGCGTGCCTGCTCGGCCAGCGTTTTGAAATACTGCATCAGCATCATGTTTTCTGAGATATACTTCATAACCTCATAGCTATTGATCACCACAACAGTGCAGTCTTGTACCTCCTGCTCATCCTCGTCAGGGGCAGCAAATTTTTTGGCTTCCAGTTCGGTATTCAACTGCATAAGCAGCGCATCCATCTCTTCTGCAGTGCAGCTGTATTTGCCCACAGCTGGATGCCCTTTGCAAAACCGCAGCGGCTTATACAGATTATCAAACACAAACAGTCGTGCTGTTTTCTTCATAGAGTCACTATTCATCAGTCTGCGAAGCAGCATGGTCAAGAAACGATTCCGCTGCTGTTCGCTTCCTCCGATCAACCCAAGGGAGAACATCCTGTTCATATCGATACTGACAGGAGAGACGTCCTCATAAGCCATGGCGAACGGGTAAACACCTTTGCCACAAGCCTGCGGATACTGCTCCTCCAAATACTGCACGGTCAAAATGCCCGGAACGGTCGGTATAACATGTGCCTTGGGCAGTACCGAATACATCTCCACAAATGCCTGCAACGCCTTTGTCTTTTCGACTTCCGTATCGCCGCTGAAAGCTTCAAAGATCTGAGCTTCATGGAATTTCTTGTTTTGCACAAAGAGAAGCCGTCCCGGGATCTCCTCCAGCGTTCTGCGGCAGCCATCCAAAACAGACGAGTACTCCGACTGCTCGCTCAAGGGCAAAGCCATGCGCTGTGCAAACTGGCTGCTCTTACGGTATGGCATATCCGACATATGCTGGACGGTTACAACGAACGATATACCATAGGATGCACCTTCGCGCATGAGCATAAGCATATCGTTCCCGTAACCATCCTCATACAGCTCGTTAAATGCGGCGTAATTATCGATCATCACCACAATAGCCGGCAGGTCTTGGCAGATCGCATGGTAAGAGTTGAAGTTGGTTACTTTCTGATTGGCAAAACGGATCTTTCTCTCGCCAATGGACTGCTTAAGCAACCGGATCAGACTCTTGAGCTTCTCCTCTTCATCTTCTGTAACAACACCGCCGATAATGCTCAGATCCTGCATGGAGCGAATTGCCTTGGCGTTATAATCCAAAGCATAGATTACAGCATCGTCCGGCGTCATCGATTCCGCCATTTGCCGGATGATCGTCTGCAGCATATTTGTCTTGCCCATCTGCGATCCGCCAACAATCATCAGATTCTTCCCGGCGATCTCCAGCTTCATCTGACAGATCGCCTGATTGGCGGGATCATCGTAAATACCTATGGCCACCTCATACTTCTCATCGCTCAATACCTTTTCATAATGCAGCACAACGGGCATGGGGGGCTGACACAGCTGCTGCGGCAATTCCATGCCGCTATGCTCAAATGTGTGAATGATTCTTTCCAGAAGCGCTTGTCTCTGGGTCCGCTCCTGTTCGGCCTTCTTCACATCGTGACGGTAAAAGAAGCTTGCCCTGCCCGCCAGATCGAGCTCGTCAACCTGATAAGCCGACTCCTTTTGACTGGACATATTCTCGGAGCAACCGGAATAGCCGGACTGGAACAACTCAAACAACTGGTTTTCGATTTGCAAATAGCCTCTGCCCGGTTCACGGATCTCCGCAGCCAAAGGCGAGTGAAGCACATCGTTACTATCCTGCTTATTCTGCACGCGGAGACACAGGTGGAAATTACTATTGCTCCAGATCTGATCGTCAATAATGCCGGCAGGCTTCTGCGTGCACAAAATCAGATGGATGCCCAGAGAGCGTCCAACACGTGCAATACTGATCAATTCGTGCATAAAGTCCGGATATTGGCTTTTCAGTTCCGCAAACTCGTCTACAATGATCACAAGATGCGGCAGGGGCGTTGCCACCTTGCCTGCTTTATACGCTTTCGTATATTCTGTTATATTGCTCACGTTAGCGTGATCCTTGTCGAACAGGACCATGCGCTTATTCTTCTCTGCATTGATCGATTGCAACGAGCGATAGATCTCATTGCTGGCAATATTCGTAATGGAACCGACAATATGCGGCAGACCCGGAAGCTGCTTAACAATATCGCCGCCCTTAAAGTCGATCACAGCAAAAGTAACATCCTCAGGGGAGTAATTCGCTGCCAAAGACAAAAGATAGCTGATCAAAACCTGACTTTTACCGGAACCGGTCATACCGGCTACCAGGCCATGAGGGCCATGCGCATTCTCATGCAAATCGAGGCACAGCACATCGCCATCGTCCTTCAGGCCAAGCGGAGCGGCCACGCCTTTTGTGGTGTCTGCCTTATTCCACATTGCTGCAATATCGATAGCACTCACATCTGAGATTTTCAGCATATCAAAAAGAGATTCTTTGCCCGAAAGATGAGAGGCCAATTTGGTTTCTCCACTATAAACAGGGGCCAGGATGGTGCTCACCTGCTCCATCAGAGCAGTACGAAGCGTCTGATACGCAAAGAGCTGATCTCCCTCCGAACGATTCAGGGAACAAATGATGCCCATATCCACATTGTTCATCAAGCGAACGATCGACGCACAACCCTGCGGTATCTCCTGTTCACGTTTCGAAAGAAACACAAACAGCGCATTCAGTTTCGAGGCACCCACAACATATTTCATCAGCGGGTGCTGCATCAGTACAGAATCATCTGCATCAACAAACACTACATGCCACGGTTTGTTGGTGGTTTGCTCATCCCCTTCTCTGCCGGAGAAAACCTTGAACAGATATTCAAGTTGAGACTTCCGGCTTTCCTCATCGTATGCAATATTGCGCCGTTGCATTTCCGCATTGAAAACATGCGGAAGCAAGCGGAACGAATGCACTACATTTTTGTAGTTTTCAGACAGCACATAGTGGAGACGAACATCGGCAAAATAATGCCTCACAGCCAGATCCAGTGTGATCGTTTTAAGGATACGCTTCAATTGGCTGAAGCCGCCTACAATGCCAATGGCACCCGCCTCCTTCCCCTTGATGTAGGCAGGCATGCCATCGTTATATTCATACTTTTCGGACAATTGTTTGGGCAAAGCAAACAGCGCATCGGTCGAATCAAAAACGCCATGCTGCCGATAGGCTACCTGCCGCTGAGAGCGAAGCCTTCCGTATCCAAAACGAACGTCCAGAAAATCCTCATCGCCGGGCCGCCGATCAAACAGCGTGGCTGAAAAATCCTCTACTTCTTTCACCTGCGTGTCAACATCTGTATAGATCTTGCACAACGTATCGCGTTCTTCTTTTCTGGCTTCCACGATCTTCTTTTCTTGCTGCTCTATGTACTCACGGTACTTCTGGTCTCTTTGCGCCGTTTTTTTCTTATGCTCTTTGCTTGTCTGAATAAACGTGATAATTGAAGTAATAACACCGATGCACATCGTCAATGCGCTAAACAGGATCATCTGCCCGCCGGAAGAATAACTGCCGCGAAGGAACACCGTCAGCAAAATCGTCGCAACGCTTGGCAGCAGCGAAATAATCAAATTATTCTTATTTTCCTCCACAGGCGCAGAGGGATCCTGTATCTCTATACTTTCGCTTGTTTTAGCCCAGTTTGTTCTCGCCATCCTTGCAACGCAGGGATATTTCTCACGATCCGTATGCTCGACCAGATTACTGTATCTGAGCGTATGGATCTGTACAGGATCCCCTGTAGAAAGGAATAGTTTATCCTCACCGCAGAACAAATGAATACCCACAGCGGAAATAAAATCACAGGCATTTGCTATAGCAGGCTGCACCGCACGTTTGGTATTGATAAAAACACCAAACGGGCCCGGAGCAACCTCTTTCAGCTCCCATTGATTCCCCTTGCGCCGAATGGTAAATGCTGTTCCCGTCACCAAGGGTGTTTTGATCTGTATATCATCGTCGCTATGCGTTCCCACCGAGATCTTTTGCCCTTCAGGTACTTCTATACACCAGTCAAAACGCGGTGCCGGAAGCACAGAGGGCTTCAATACAATCTCAAAACAGGAAGAGGCAGCACTGCTCTCTTTTACTGCAAGGCGTGTTTCAACAGCCGGATCCACAGTGCAACAGCAAGTTGAATCTGCAAACACTGCTCCGCTTACTGCACAATGCAGGCCGTCAGATTCGATCCTTACACGCAGGCAGATATTCTCGGGGCACAACGGCAAAACCACATCATTGCCCTTTCCGCCCACAGTAAATTCGTGAATAAAGGGAGGTACTTCAAAACCGGCATTCCAGATCCCGTTCTTAATCTCAACAAACGTTTGGCTGCCCATACTATAACTCCTTACAAAATAAGCGTTGAACCATCCTGCAGGCCAAAATAGGATAACGGTTGGTCGCCGGTTAACATGGCGATGGGATTACTGCAACGCACATACTCACGCTTTCCGGCAGAACGCGGAAACTTCTCGTCCAGAATCTTCAACAATTCATCCGTTCTCAAGTCGGACGGAAGCAGCAGGTCGATCGTTCGACCGCGGTATTCGCATATAACCATAAGCCGATTACTCATGCGTACCTCCCGTAGTATTGATCTTTACAACACGAAACTGAAATCGGGAAAACATCACGATATCGCCATCGTTCAAAGCATACGGTATGCCGGGCGCCAAAACATTTCCGTTCAAAAAAGTACAGTTTGTACTATTTTGATCCGTGATGGTATATCCATTCTCAGTAAGATCGATACACGCCTGCGTGCGGCTGATCTCGCTGGAAAAGTCAGTAATTGCATCAGATTCATGGGATTTCCCAATTACAAAATGCGGCTTTGTGATCAAATACATAGCGCATACGGGTGTATTGATCCCGCTCAGAAACAGCGTTGGCGTAAAGCCATCGGTCATCTTGTCCATTTTTTCCACAACACTCACCCACCAGAAAGTAAAATACGACCCCGGCAAAACAAAAAGAGGGGCTGGGTGCGATCCCAACCCCTGCACGATCCTCGCTTACGCCTTATCTGCCTGACGATATGCTTCAGCACGGCTGCTGGCGCTGTTGGCCATCTCACCCAGAAGTTCCGGGAGCTTCTGAGTCAGCGTGGGCTTGATCTCGTTGAACTTATCAACAAAATCCTTCTGAGCGGAGCCTTCCCAAGCGCCGGTGCCGCTAACGATGGCGTTGTTCACAGCACTTGCCAGGCTGGAGGCCTGCATAGACAGACTCTTGAGCTGATTAGCCATTGCATCAAGTTGTTCAGGGGTAACACGAATTGCCATAAATACTCCTCCTTCATTCAAACCGCGACGTATCGCGGATGATCACATACTGTTCAGACTGCTGCCAAGGTTACTCTTCCATCTCCATCCACTCGCTGGGAGTGCAGCGGAGCACATCCGGATTCTTTTCAAGGTAATCGGTCAGAACCTCTACGATCGCCTGATTATCGTTGTCGTTGCAGCCGATAAAGGACAAGGTGCGAATGTTATCGTGATTGAAGTATGCCACCTGATCGCCCAGCAAGCCCTGCGGATAGGGGACGCCTGCGTAATCAAAGAAGAACGTCTTCTCGCCACGCTTCACCTTTATGCCGCGGGCAACGACCATCAGTTTCTGCGTTCCGCCATCCAGCAGAACAACGCTTCCCAAAGGAATGAAATTTACCATAGAATATTCCCCCTTACCATGTTTTCGGTATAGATCCGAACCAAATGTTGTTCCCTTTTCTGATGCACACGAAGCTCCATGCAGCAGCTGCTGTTACGGTGCTGTATTGCCGGTATAGCCCGGTTTTCTCATACCGCCCATGAAATCTTTGATAAATGTCTCTTTCGGCACAGAACCGTCTTCCACATCTGGAAAGAACATTGTATCCACCGTATCGACCGCACTGCTTATCGCGCTACTGATGCCCTTGTCTAGCTTTCCTTTTCTATTCTGAATGATCTTGTAGTCGTTCTTGCGTTGCCGGAGCTCTGCCCTCTCAGCATTCGTGCTTTTGGTATCGATCGCAGGCTCTTTGTTGCTTTGCAGCGTGGTTTCATAGCTGACGTGGCCGCTCTTTTGCGTTTTCTGAGTCACTGTTGTCCGGTCGCGGATATGCTCCTGGACCTCTGTATCTCCCGTTGGCGTCTTGCCGCGTACCCGGTAATCCACGGTATCCGAAACAGAGAACAACTTACTGCCATGTTCATTTTCCGAAACAGTGATCGTTGTATGCTGTTGCTTGTTGATATAGGTATCCTCGGTCACATCCGTACGCTCTCTGGTTGCAGTACCCTCAATAACGACCGTTCCATCTTCCAAACGGGTATACGAGCGATACTTTCCTTGCAGCTGTTCATCAGTCCGAATGATCTTGCTCAGGCGTTTTTCATACCAATCCGTATCTTCGACCATCGTAGGAATGGTTGAACTGAATCCGCCGGTAAGGAAGTCTCGCAATGCTTCATCGGGGTCGGCGACTATACTATTGGCAAAACCCTGTCCACCGGCTCCCCACTTGTACAACGTTGTTCCATCGTCCAACTCAACAACCGTTTCTTCCCAAAAAGCTGATGTCGCTTTGTCAAGTCTTCCGGTTACTACCTGCTTTGCCCCATTACCAATGAAGGTTCCCGAGTATTTCCGAATAGCGTCCGATATTGTTGAGGGTTTCTTCTTTTTGAGGTCGTCCAGGCCAAAGCCATCATCAAAAAGTGCACCAACAAATCCATTGGTTACACCCGATGTTACTGCTTGGCCGAAGCGCTCCGCAAGCTTCTCGTTCTTCATATCCTCCCAGGTTTCACTGAAATTGCCCTCGACAGCGGCATCTACCAAATCGAAACCTACGCTTATACCCTCATTTACTACGTTCTCCAGTACCCCAAAGCCCACTTTCTTGATAACACCGGCACCGGCGGACAATTGTCCAAAGCAACCGCCGACTACAGATGTGGCAAAGTCCTTCGCGCCGGTCTTGGCACCCTCATAGAGGATGGAGCCAAAATCCAGACCGCCGCTAGCGGCTGCCGAACCGCTGGCCCATTGATCAATGCCCTCGCACACTGCGCCGCTGATCAAACCGGCTGCACCCTGAATAGCAGCTCCGGCGATGATCCCGGCTCCGGGTACGGCGACCGTAACAACAGCCGCTGCGATCTTTGTAAGCACAGCGATTCCCGCTTTGATCCTTGCTGCTTTTTCTGCCCGTTTGTCCCACTGTTTCTGGATTCCGTTAAGGGCTTCGTCGGTTTTATCGGCATTTGCTGCCCAATTGGCATAGTGTGTACCAACGGTATTAAGAGATTGATACAGCGCGGCATATTCGCTGTTGGAAAAGAACTTATCGGGTGAGTAGTTGCTGATCGATGTGCTGCTGCACGGCCCGGAGATCAGCCTGTTCAGCTCTTGGATAGAGGTAATGACATCTGCGATCTGTACGCTGTATTTAGACTCGATATTGCCGATATCATCGACCGTCTTTTGCAATTTTTGGTCTGCATCCGTAAACTCTTGGGGTATGTTGAACGGCAATCCACCGTACCGCTGCCTGCTGACGGTGTCGATCTTCCTCATGGTGTTTTTCATATCCTGTTCAACATTGAAATACAGGCCTTTTCCGGAATGGCACAATTTGCGCAGTGCACTTTGGATGTCCTGCAATTCGTCCGTATCGACCAAAGCCTCGCAATAATCATCGACCTGCGAGCACAAATTGCTATAATACTCTTTATAGCAAGCAAGAACCGATGTGGCCAGTCCGGTCAGCGATGCCTGAATGGAGCGGATGTGCACATCTGACAGATATTCAAACATTTTGTCTGCGCCGGGGCCTTTCATGCTGCCGGAATTCTGAAGATTCTCGATTTTCTCTTGTGTCTCTTGGGCCAAAAGCACACAATCATTGCATATTCCCGCAATGATCTGATCCAGGATCATTTTCAATTGAGCGGAATTAAACGTATATCCCATTTGCTGCGGTCACAAGGACCCTTCCTCCTTTTTGCTTAATCCTGCTCCCAATGCCTTATTGCCCCATCACGGCGTACCCTGTTGATCTGCCAGTTCGTGATTGTGAATGAACCGCAGCAAATCCTGCTGATCTTTTCTGATCAGCGTGCGATACGCCCGCAGTACCTTTTCAAGCTCAAAAGCAGCCGCTATGCACTCTTTTGCGGTGGGCAGACCCACTGCAAAAGCGGGTTCCTTCAAAGCATTTTCAAGAACCTTAGTTACTTTTGTCAGATCCTCCGTCTTCTGTCTTGCAACAGTATGGTCAACGAATATCTCTGCCATATGCAACCCTCTCCGTCAGTTGGTAATGTTTTCAATTCCAGTACCAATATCTCTGAATATTTTGATAAAATGCGAATAATTGTCTTTTGCACGATCGACTTCTCTATTGATCGCATCATGGATGCCGTCGATCGTTGTGTAATGAGTGTCTATATTGTTCTCAAGCTCATCCAACAATTGTTCGAACTGGTCTCTGGATCTGCCCTTCCAGCTTGTACCGCGCAGCACACGGCCAAATTGATCATCGGCCTTTTTGTGGTCCTGCTTGATCGTTTTGATCTCATCGTAAGCCCGATCCAATTGATTGGCTACACCTTTCCAATAATTCGCTTTTTTGCCAGCTTCAAGCTTCGTGTCAGGCGTCGTACTCATATGCAGCCCCCGCTTTTTATATCAGGAATTATTATCCTGATTTTACCACCGCCGCCTATAGCTGTCAAGTACATACAATCAATTCACGCCCATCATATTGCCCCATCGCCCCAGCCTCCC
>JAZQHO010000103.1:0-17182 GCA_045540635.1 Candidatus Limiplasma sp. | reverse complement strand
CCCCGCTGCATGGCGCAGCGGGGGCTTTGCTGTTTGATTATGCCGTTTCTGTCACTTACCACTCAGGTTTGCCAGAAACGCCTGTTCCTTCTCCGCACCATAGGCGGCATAGATGCCGGTGCGCAGCCGGTCGAAGGCAGCAGAGACTGCCTCCTGCCAGCTTTCCTTTTCGTGCCCCACCAGAATGGGGTAGTAATGCACGCCATTTTTCCGACAGTCTGAAACCGCCGCAACCTTCCGGCTGCGGCGGTTTGGAGATCATTCGTTTTCGGAAAGCACACGGTCGCTGTCCCGGTAGACGGGATAACCGCCCACCACAACGCGTCCGCACAGGCGCACCACACCATTGCAGCGATCCACGATCAGTTTGACGGCGGTATCGATGATCGTCTGGTAGTCCAGCCGGAAGGTGGACAGGGCGGGCTGGATGGCACCGCCGGGCAGGTAGTCGTCAAAGCCGACCACGGAAACATCCTCCGGCACCCGTACTCCCTGCTGCTTCAGCTGCTCGATCAGGTGGCGGGCCACATTATCGCAGTTGCAGACAAAGGCAGTGGGCAGCTTTTCGGGCAGCTCCATGTGGATGTAGTTGCCGCGATCATCCCGCTCCTTTACAACACACTCGGGACGAATGGGCAGATCGTGGGTGATCATTGCCCGCATAAAACCCAGATAGCGGTCCATGATGCTGCTGGTGGCGCGGGTATCGCCAATGAAGCCGATATCCTTATGCCCGTTCTTGATGAGATGGCTGGTAAGCCGGTAGCAGCCATAGGTATTGTCGCCCACAACGGCATCGGCACGAGCCTGATCATCGTAGAAATCCAGAAAGACCACGGGGGTGGTCTGGGCAGCGATCAGCTGCAGGTACGCCTTGGTAGGCTGACCCAGCAGAATGAGACCGCCTACCCGGCGGTTGCGGATCAGGTTGGGAAGCACAAGAGCGTTCTCCTCCGCCTCTTCCAGCAGCTCCAGCAGGCAGAAATGACCCGCATCCGCCAGAGACTGCACCAGCAGCTTGTAGAGCATGGCATAGTAGGTGCCCTCGCCGAAGAAGCGCTCCGGGATCAACACACCGATATCCAGCCCGCGCTTTTCCTGATTCTTGGCCATATTGGGGTTTACATAGCCCATCTCCGCCGCCACCTGCAGGATCTTTTGCCGCATCGCCTCGCTGACGCCGCTTTCGCCCGCCATAGCTTTGGAAACCGTTACCGCACTTACACCGACAGCCTTGCCGATGTCCCTCATGGTTACTTTTTTCATGGGTGCTCCTATCTCATCCAAGGATGCTGCCTCAGGGCCGGGATGCCTCCCGCTCCCGAATTGCTTTGCTGTAGGTCTTCAGAACCTCTCCGGCAGGTTTTCCGTAGACACAGTAGCCATCGTTGGAAGCAGCCTTCTCCAGCGGGTAGAGGCGCACGGCGCTCCAATCCCACCACACGCAGCCGCGCACCCACGGGTGCCGGATGAGCGCATCGGTAAAGGCCCGGTACCAGTCCGCCTGCGCTTCAAGATTTTGCTCGCCGCCGAATGCCCAGTTGTTGGGCACATACTCGCTGCCCTTGCGGGAGGGGCAGCCGCTCTCCATAAACAGGAAGGGGCGGTCGAAACGTTTGGCTACTTCTGCGATCCGCTGGAAGTTCTCCTCCAGCGCATTAATTGGATAATAACCCGAAGCAGAGATGCTGTCAAGTGCATCCCACCATGTGACCCGGTCTTCCTGATATTTATCGCAGTTGTAGGTAACGTGACCGGAGTAGCATTCGCGCACGTCCGCCACCAGCTTGCGCCATTCTGCGGCACGGTGATCCGCACCGACCATCTCGCAGCCAATGCAGTACATCTCCGCCTGCACCTCCTGCGCTACCTTGGCAAGCTCGCACACAAAGCGGCCGTAGCTCTCGAACCACTCGCCCCACGTGGGCTCGGAGGGAACATAGTTGTCGATAAAATGGATATAGGCACGCCAGTACCCGTCACGGCAGTTGACCATGGCCTTGAGGATGATGCGCAGCCCCAGCTCCCGTGCATAGGCACACACGGCACGCACATCATCCATGCTCATTACATCGGGGGTCTCGAAATCCACCTGTACGGAATAGGCATGGTCCTGCAATGCGCCCACCGGCAGCAGCAGCGTATCGCAGCCGGTGGTCTCCACCATCTTCAGCATTGATTCCTTCCAGCCATCCCGCCGGGTAAAGCCCCGGGGGCTCATAAAACCATAGGTACAACCGTTAAAGTACTGCATAGTGTTTACCCCTTTACCGCTCCGTTTGTCATGCCGTTGTAGATCTGCTTCTGGAACAGGATGAAGATGATCAGAATGGGCAGGATGCAGATGAGCACGCCTGCGCAGATGATCTCATACTGGCTCTTTGTGGGGCCAAGGTAGGTGTACAGGGCGGTGGAGACCGTCTTGTACAGCTTCTTATCCTGCAGGTACAGGTTGGCATTATAGTATTCGTTGTAGATACCTACACCTTTTAGAATCATACACGTAACCATGGCAGGACGCAAGAGGGGCAGCAAAATTTTGAAGAACACACCGTAGTAGGTGCAGCCCTCGATGATGGCGGATTCGTCCAGGGCGCGGGGCAGGTTTTCAAAATACTGCAGAAGGATGTAGATGGAGATAACATCCGTGCCGGCCATCATAAGCACATAGCCGAACATATTGTTGACCAGATGCAGCTGGGCCATCATCTTGTAGATTGTCACCTGCATGGCAAGGCCGGGGATGAGGCTTGCCATGTAAAATGCGCCGCGGATGAGGGCGTTGCCCCGGAACTTGAAGCGGTCCAGTACATAGGCCAGCATGCTGCCCAGCATAACGGAAATGCAGACAACAACGATCATAACCGAAACAGAGGTAAAGAAGCCCTGCAGAAAGCCGCTGTCATTCCAGAAGTTGATGAAGTTATCCAGATAGCCCCAGTTCTGCGGCGGAGCCACTTTACTGGTAAGGCCAAACTCCTCCTTGGTCTTGAAGGCGGCAAAAACGCAGCTGACCAGCGGCAAAAGGCAGATGAAGGAGACAAGGATCAGCGATACATGCTTGAAAAACTTGCAGACATAGTCCTTAAACGTACGTTCAACGCCCACTTACTTCGCCCCCTTTACAGCCTTGGTCTCGGTGCCCGCATTCCGGAAGGCATACTTGAACAAAAGCTTCTGGAAGATGGTACACACAGCAATGATCAAAACCAGCACCACTGCCATGGCGCAGGCCAGACCTACACGGTGCTCCACATGCGCCGTCTGGTGCATCTGGATAAAGTAGGTAGCGGTACCGTTGCCGCCCATGGAGGTGATCACGTACGGCGGCTCAAAGGCGCTCAGCGAGCCGGTGATGGAGAGGATCACGTTAAGGGTGAGCACGGTGGAGATGCTGGGCAGGATGATGTAGCGGAACTGATGCCACTTGTTGGCACCATCAATGGCGGCGGCTTCATAGAGGTTGGGATCAACGCTCATGATGGCACCGGAGAAGAGCACCATGTTCTGACCCATGTACTTCCACACGGAGGTGGCCACCAACGACCAGTTGTTGATCTTTACATCCCGCAGCCAGTAAGGCAGGCTTTCCAACGGGATGCCCAAAAAGCCCAGCGTGGTATCCAGCACATAGCCGCGGGTATAGAAAAACTTGAAGATGAAGCCGATGGCAATACCGTTTACAAGGAAGGGAAAAAACATAACGCCCTTGTAAAAGGCCGTACCCTTTGTGCGGAAGCTGAGGATGGTGGCAAAGTACAGCGCCAGCGCGATCTGGACGAGCGCACCCACCATGTAATACAGGCTGATGCGGAAGGTGGAGAACAGCTCATCCTTGGTAAAGACGCTGATGTAGTTCTTCAGCCCGATAAAGCCGCGGTTTTTGGTGTAGCTCATATTGAAAAAACTGAACTCCACCATCTTGGCAAAGGGGAAGTAGGTAAACATAATCAAGAGAAAAACAGGAACGATGGCAAAAGTGAAAATAACCAGCCGTTGCTGGTTCTTCGGCAAAGCAAACCATTCCTTGAAGGACTTGCGCCCGCCCGGACGGGGCACGGAGGTATTTACGACGGCCATAACCCGATCTCCTTCCTTTTGGAAAAAGGGAGGCTGGAGACGGACTCCAGCCTCCCTTGAGAGGTTTAGCGATTACTGAGCGGTGATGCTCAGGGTTTCCTGAGCCTCGGCCCAATCAGCGTTCCAGGCAGCCATGATCTCGTCGAAGGTGGCAGTCTGGTTGAAGGCAGCCTCGATGATCTTCTGGATCTTGGCGTCGCCAGCGCGGTTGATGAGCAGGCCGCTCTCGTTGTTCAGGTCGTCAACCAGCTGCTGGTCCACAGCGGCGGTATCCGGCACGAACTCGATGCCGTCGAAGGCAGCGTACAGATCGGGGTACTTGCCATCCTTGTTGATCGGGATGCCGCCCTCGTTGTAAGCGAAGCCGCTCTCGTGGGTCATCCACTTGACGAACACCATGGAAGCGATCTGGTTGTTGACTTCAGCCTTGGTGTTGATGGCGTAGCAGTAGTCGGCGCCAGCGGAGGCGTACTGCTTGCCGTTCACGGTGATGGGGAAGCTCATGTAGCCGATATCGGCACCGTTGGGGCCGGCATCACGCATCTGGGAGAAAGCCCAGGAGCCCAGCACCATGCAGCCGATCTGGCCGTTGTTGATCATGCCCTTGCAGCCTTCCCAGTCGGTGGTGGTGTAGTCCTCTTCGATGAGGCCGTTGGCAACTGCATCGTAGAGGATCTTGTACACAGCATAGGGGCCGGTGCCATCGCCATTGTCGGCGAAGGGATCAGCGTCGGTGATCATGTCGATGTTGATGAAGTTGGGGTTGCCGGTGGCGGAGCCGCCGATGTAAGCGTCCCATGCACCCATGGTCCAGCCGGCTGCATAGTTGGTGTACAGCGGGATGGCATCGGTGTTGTCCTTGATGGCCTTCAGAGCAGCGATGAAAGCATCGGGAGTCTTGGGCAGCTCGGTGATGCCGGCCTTCTCGAACACGGCCTTGTTGTAAACGATGCCCTGAGCATTACCGGTGGAGGGAATGCCGTAGACAACATTTTCAAAAGCCTTGGCATCGGCAAAGTTGTAGCTCTCGGCCAGCACAGCCAGATCGCCGTAGGGGGCGAAATAGGTAGCGTACTCGCTGGCTTCCACCTGAGGCAGCATCATGATGTCGCCCCAGTCGTCGGAACCGGTCAGGCGGGTGAGGCTGTCCTGAGCGTAGTCGGTGATGCCTTCGAACTCAACAGTGATGTTGGGGTAAACCTTGTTGAACTCGGCGATGTAGTTGGCCAGAGCACCGCTTTCGACCAGGTCGGTACGGTGAGTGAGCCACTTGATGGTAGCGGTCACATCGGTGTAGCTTTCGCCCAGCACGATCTTGTCGAAGGTGGGCAGAGTCTCTGCGGAAGCAAAGCTGAACGCAGACAGGATGAGCATAACGCTCAGAGCCAGAGCCAGGATCTTTTTCATCGTTTTGTTCCTCCCTTTTATTTAACAGTTAGCTAACTGTTAACCTATGATTGCATTATAAGCTTGTTAGAAACGGATGTCAATACCCCACAAACAACATTTTTGACATTTTAGCAGTATAATTTGTCCGAAAGTGTACGAAAACCAGCGAAAGCAACAAAAATTCTCCCCGAACTTTTTTCGGGGAGATGCTAATGATTTACTTTACAATTATCCTTCCATTGGCAGCAGCACCGAGAAGGTGGTGCCCACCCCCACCTTACTGCGCACACGGATCTTGCCCCCGTGCGCCACGGCGATGATGCGGGCAATGGAAAGCCCAAGGCCATGGCCGCTGGTCTGGGATTTGCGGGATACATCGCAGCGGTAGAAGCGGTCAAAAACCCGGGTAAGCTCCTCGGGCGGGATGCCGGTGCCGGTATCGGTGACGTTGAGCACGCAGGTATTGCCGTCCCGGCGCATACCAAGAGTGATCTTGCCGCCTTCGGGGGTGTACTTGATGGCATTATCCAGCAGTATGCGCATCAGTTGCTTGATCATGCCCTTATCGCCGTTGATGAGGATATCCTCGGCGGTCTCCAGCTCAAATGTATGGGTGCCGGAAAGCATCTTGGCCTCGCGGTTCAGCTCGCTCATAACCTCCAGCGGATCAAAGACTTCCATCTCCAGCATCAGGGTTTTCTTATCGTGGCGGGCAAGAAAAAGCAGCCGCTCCACCAGCTCCTTCATACTGGAGGCTTCCTGTGAAATGGCAGATATGCCTTCGTCCAGCACCTCCGGGTCGGTCTTGCCCCAGCGCTCCAGCATGCTCACATATCCCTGAATAACGGCAATGGGCGTACGCAGCTCGTGGGAAGCATCGCTGACGAACTGCTTCTGGCTGTTATAACTCAGCTCGATGCGGTCCAGCATACCATTGAAAACCAGCGCCAGATCCTTCAGCTCGTTCTTTGCGCCATCCACGCTGATGCGGTCGCTCAGATTGTTGGCGCTGAGGGTGGCGGCAGTTTCCGCCATGTCGGAAATGGGCTTGAGCACCTTCTTGTTGAGCCGGTTGCTGTTTTTGATCAGGATGAGGATGCGCACAAGATCTGCACAGAGCATGACCCAGCACATCACCTTCAGGGAGCGGCGCAGGGCATCCAGCGGGTAGCGCACCACCAGACCGTTACCCTCATGTTCGCCGTAGAGCAGCATACCGCCGGGTTCCCCCATCGAATGGAAGGAAAGCGAAAGCTTCCGGGTAAACCCGTTCCACCCGGCAGGATAGGGTGCCTCGGTGCGGTAGGCCTCGGTAACGCCCAGCCCTGCCAGCTGCTGCGGGGTGTACACCAGCTCCTGCGCGGGCTCCAACTGCGCCACAGCCCGGAGCGCCTTACCCATGGGCGCAGCCTCCAGCACGCACAGCGTGACCGTTACCGCCAGCAAAAGCGGCAGCGTGGTCTTGAGCAGCTGGCCTGCATAATGCAGGGCGATGCGCAGCGTAAGCGACAGACGCAGATGGCTGAAGAGCTCCACCAGCGTACCGTGGAGCCAGTCTGAAAACCGGTTGATGCTGAACCGGGGGCGCTTGACCTGCGCCTCCGCTTCGCTGCCAGATGCCATCTCGGCAGCATCCAGCGTTACTTCTTTATGCGTCTTGTTCATAGCGGAACATGTACCCCACTGCACGAATGGTATGGATGGTCTTGATCTGGAACTTATCATCGATCTTCTGGCGCAGATAGCGGATGTAGACATCCACGATGTTGGTATCGCCGGTAAACTCGTACCCCCACACGTTGGTGAGCAGCTCATCGCGGGTGATGGCATGGTTCTCATGCTGCCAGAGATAGTTGAGCAGATCAAATTCCTTCTTGGTGAGGGTGATGGGCGTACCGCCGAAGCTGGCAGAATAGCTGGCGGGATCGATGCGGAGACCGCCCGCCTCTCTGGCACCGCTTTCCTGGGCAACATCCACCCGGTGCTTCTTGAGACACACGCGGATGCGCGCCAGCAGTTCTTCGATGGCAAAGGGCTTGGTCATATAGTCATCGGCGCCCATATCCAGACCCATCACCTTATCGCTCACATCGTCCTTGGCGGTGAGCATGATGATGGGCAGATCGCTGGTCTGGCGCAGGCGGCGGCAAACCTCGATGCCGCTGAGAGCCGGCAGCATCAGATCGAGGATCAGCAGGTCGGGCTTCCACTCCAATGCCATCTCCAGACCGGTGCGTCCATCGTGGGCTGCCTGCACCTCGTACCCTTCATGCTGTAGCTCCAGCGTAACAAACCGGGCAATCTTCACTTCATCCTCTACAATCAGGATCCTGCTCATAGTGTACCTCCTGCATTATCAGCCAATATCGGCTTCGTGATAACCGTCGTCTTCCTCGTGCACATCCACCTGACCGTTGCCGGGAAACTGTACATTCACCGGGCGGGTACCACTGGCAGCGCTCTGATGATGGGGCTGCCCAGGCTCCTGCCGGGCCTGCTCATCCTGCGTAAAGCTGCGGGAGAAGGACTGCACGGTGTTCTGTACATTGGTCTTGGCGGTGGTGAAAACGCTGTCGAAGGTCTCGTTGGCGAAGGCTTCGCTCTTGCGGTCGATGGAGATGCGGTAGCCCAGCACCAGCGAAGCGATGAGGCCGATAATGGCGATATGGGGCGCAACCAGAAGCACAGCCAGCATAAATACGATGCTCAGGTTGGCGACCACGGTGCCATGGTTGCGTACCATCAGGCGGGTGCGGTACAGGGTGTTGAACAGCTTCTTGAGCCCGGAATGGCTGCCGGAGGCGGCACGGGTGGTGGGGCCATCATCCCGCAGGCGGCCGTTTCTTTCCAGATCCACCAGAGAGCGCGTCAGGCTGCCGTTGTGGTATTCCAGCAGATTAACAGCTTCTTCGTAAGTGATGCCGCTCTTTTTGCGCAGGATCTCGATATCATCAATGGTATAGTTTGCCATAGGGCGATCCCTCCTTATCACGATGCTATTGTAGCACAGAAGCCCCTCCTGTGCTTGAGGATTTCCTCAAAGATTTCTTAGAAAATGATGAGGAATCGGCGAACCTTTTGCGGTGCTATTTTGTCCGGCACTTCTGCATATGCTTTCCAAAACGCCGGGAGGGGTCAATGTGCAGAAACCTATCAGCGAGCGATGCATCGCCATCGGGCAATACATTGCCGATACAGGAGCCACCGTGCGCAGCGCAGCACAGCATTTCGGTGTAAGCAAATCTTCGGTGCATAAGGATATGAAACAGCGCCTGCCGCAGCTGAGCCCAACGCTGGCTGTGCAGGTGCGGGCGGTGCTGAGCTACAACAAAGCAGTGCGGCATCTCAGAGGCGGGGCTGCCACACGCAGAAAGTATCGGCAAAGTGCATTTGGGGCAGAAGATGCACAGGCAGATCCGCAGCCTTCTGCCCCCGCCGGGTATTCGGTTTGAATTCCGCAGGCAAGCCTTTTCCGCGCCGCAAACGTATTGTGTGCAATGCTTTTTCACACTCGGGCACACTGAGCAGACAGCCTCTGCCGCGCGCTGCAAAGGAATCGTTACACCAAAGCAGGATTCCGCCCTCCGGCGGCGAATACTTCCAAATGAGGCTGCACAGACAGCATTTCTTTGCGTGCAGCAAAACGAAGGAGGCCTAACAAAGGTAATGGCACGAGTCAGTGATATCGCCATCGATCTGGGAACATCCCGTGTGCTGATCTACGTAAAAGGCAAGGGCATCGTGCTCAACGAGCCCGCCGTGGTAGCCGTGGATCGTGACACCCGCAACATTCTTGCCATCGGCGAGGATGCAGAAAAGATGATCGGCCGTACCCCCGGCAACATTCTCGCCATCAGTCCCCTGCACACCGGTGCGATCGTGGATTTCGATCTGGTGAGCGTCATGCTCAAAACATTTGTCTCGCAGGTAGTCGGCAAGCACTATTTCTCCCGCCCCCGTGCGGTGATGGCAGTGCCCAGCGGCGTAAACGAGACCGAGCGCCGCTCCCTTGTTTCCACCATGTTCGATGTGGGCATGAAGCGCACCCAGATGATCCACCGTTCACTGGCGGCTGCGCTGGGCGCAGGGCTGCCCATCGACAGCTCCTACGGCACCCTGATCGTGGATATCAGCGCCGGCGTGACCGATCTGGGCGTGATCTCCATGAACCGCGTGGTGGTGGATGATACCGTCAAAGTAGGCGGCTTTGCCTTTACGGAGGCCATTATCCGTCATCTGCGACGCAAGCACAACCTGTACATCGGCGAGCGCACGGCCGACGAGTTGAAGATCCATCTCTGCTCAGCCATTCCCCGCACGGAGCAGATCTACATGGATGTAACGGGCCGCAACCAGATCACCGGTCTGCCCAAGACCATGCGCATCTACAGCGATGATATCACCGAAGCCATCGAGGAGCCCCTCCGCCAGCTGATCGAGAGCATCCAGAGCGTGCTGGAGCATACTCCTGCCGAACTGGCCTCCGATATTTTCGAATACGGCATCCTGCTGACCGGCGGCGGCGCGCTGATGCCCGGTTTGGGCGAGGCCATATCCAAGGCACTGAATGTACCCTGCGCCTGTGCGGAGGATCCGCAGAACAATGTGGTGCTCGGCTGCGGACGCGTACTGGAAAACCCGCAGGAGATGAAAAAGTACCTGAACGACGGACGTAAGCGGCGCTGAGCCCCCTATCAAGAGAATACAGCAAACCGGGCAGTTGTTTGACAGCAGCTGTCCGGTTTGCTGTTGTATGCGCCGTTACACAAAAAGCTCCGTCTTCCCCAGAGGGAGACGGAGCCTGAAAAACGCATTGGCTGTAGCCGTTTGAGACGGCTCACTGTTTGCTCAGATACTCATCGATGGCAGCGGCGGCAGTCTTGCCTGCACCCATAGCCAGAATAACGGTGGCTGCACCGGTAACGGCATCGCCGCCGGCATAGATGCCCTCGCGGGAGGTCCTGCCGGTGTCCTCCTCCACAACGATCCCGCCCCAGCGCTGGGTCTCCAGCCCTTCGGTGGTCGCCTTGATGAGAGGGTTGGGCGAAGTGCCCAATGCCATAATGACGCAATCCACGGGCAAATCGAACTCGCTGCCCTCTACGGCCACGGGGCTGCGCCGTCCGGAGGCATCCGGCTCGCCCAGCTCCATCCGCTGGCAGCGCATGCTGCCCACCCAACCCTCGTCTCCGGCAGCGATGGACAGCGGATTTGTCAGGAAGCGGAACTCGATCCCTTCCTCCATGGCATGCTCCACTTCCTCCCGGCGGGCAGGAAGCTCGTTTTCGGTGCGGCGGTACACGATGGATACCTCCGCTCCCAACCGGCGTGCGCAACGTGCAGCATCCATTGCCACATTGCCGCCGCCCACCACCGCCACACGCTTGCCCCTCTGGATGGGGGTGCTGCTATCGGGGCGGTAGGCCTTCATCAGATTGATTCGGGTAAGAAATTCATTGGCAGAATAAACACCCTTCAGGTTTTCACCAGGGATGCGCATAAACTTGGGCAGACCGGCACCGGAGCCGATGAACACCGCCTCGTAGCCGTAGTCATCCATCAATTCATCGATGGTAATGGTCTTGCCGATGACCACATTGGTCTCCACCTTGACCCCCAGTTGTGTGAGGGTATCCACTTCCTTCTGTACGATGGCCTTGGGCAGACGAAATTCGGGAATACCGTACACCAGAACGCCGCCCGCCAGATGCAGCGCCTCGTACACAGTAACATCGTAGCCTTTTTTCGCCAGATCGCCTGCACAGGTGAGGCCGGAAGGGCCGGAGCCCACCACTGCCACCTTATGCCCGTTGGAGACAGGCTTGCGAACGGGCTCGGTGCTGTTGGCATTATGCCAGTCGGCAACAAAGCGCTCCAGACGACCGATGGCGACCGGCTCGCCCTTGAGGCCCCGCACGCACTTGCTCTCGCACTGGCTTTCCTGGGGGCACACACGGCCGCAGACCGCAGGCAGGGAGCTGGATTCGGCAATAATGCGGTAGGCAGCTTCAAAATCGCCCTCGGCAACTTTCTTGATAAAGGCAGGAATGTAGATCTTTACCGGACAGCCCCCCACGCAGGGCTGGTGCTTGCACCCAAGGCAGCGCCCGGCTTCTGCGATGGCCTGCGCCTCGGTATAGCCAAGAGCCACCTCGTTAAAATTCCGGCTGCGCTCCACAGGATCCTGCGTGGGCATGGGGTTCCTTCCCAGATCAGCCATTGGTCTCTACCCCCTTGAACAGATTGCAGGCCGCCTCGTAGGCGTGGCGCTCAAAATTGCGGTACGTGGCACCGCGCGCCATGGCCTCGTCAAAATCGATCAGATGCCCGTCGAATTCCGGGCCGTCCACACAGGCGAACTTGGTCTCGCCGCCCACCGTAAGGCGGCAGCCGCCGCACATACCGGTGCCGTCGATCATAATGGGATTCATGCTGGCAACGGTCTTTATGCCGTAGGCTTTGGTAAGCTGACAGACGAACTTCATCATGATCAGCGGGCCGATGGTGATCACTTCATCGTACTGCTCGCCGCTTTCGATCAGCTGCCGGAGTGCATCAGTCACCAAGCCCTTCTCGCCCCAGCTGCCGTCATCGCTCATGCGTACCAGCTTGGTGCAGGCGTCGGTGAATTCATCCTCCAGAATGACCAGATCACTATTGCGGAAGCCGACGATGGCATGCACCTCGCAGCCCAGCTTGTGCAGCTTTTTGGCAACAGGGTATGCAATGGCGCAGCCCACACCGCCGCCCACCACAGCCACCTTTTTGAGACCGTCGGTATGGGTGGCGCGGCCCAGAGGGCCCACAAAATCGTGGATGGAGTCGCCCTCATTCAGATGGTTGAGCTTCTCGGTGGTGGCACCCGCTACCTGAAAAATGATGGTAACAATGCCCTTTTCCCGATCGAAATCGGCGATGGTCAGCGGGATGCGCTCGCCCTCGGCATCCACCCGCAGGATGATAAACTGCCCCGGCTCTGCTTTTTTGGCCACCAGAGGAGCCTCCACCTCCATTAAGGTGACGGTGGGGTTTAGTACCTTCTTTAGAAGAATCCGATTCATCCTGCCTCATCCTTCCGTGGGTACGGGCATTGCCCGGCTCGGTTACATCCCGCACGGTGTGCACAGCAAAAGGCGGCGCCGTTGCGGGACTTAATTTTGTTAGCGTACCCCTACAGAGAAGATTTGTCAAGCGTGATACAGGATTGGAACAAAATAATGGGAATACCGCAGCCCTTGCGGCATTCCCATCGTTCTTTTTCAGCTGCGCAGGGTAAGCGAGCGCACGCAGAGCCTGCTCAGGCGGATCTCATAATGGCAGCAGGTCTCAGCCAGCAACAGATAATCCTGCTCAGGATCCACTTCGAAGGTAAACGGCTGCATTCCGCAGCCCTGCCACACCGACAACACCTGCCTTGTGGAGAGCAGCTGTAGCTTGAGCCGCCACTGGCAATGCCCGCTGGGCAGCATCACACCGGAGATGATGCCCGTCTCGCAACAAACCGGGCATGCGGGGCACTCCGGGCAAGCCGGGAGTTCAGGGGTCGGCAGACGATCCGCCTCCGGCACGGCTTCAGGCTGCACATCGCAGCCGCCAAGGCCGGTCATGCCGCCCACAAAGGGGAACCAGTGCAGCTCAAAGCCGCTGCCGGAGGGTACATTGAGCCCGGCCAGCACCGTATTACCGTTAATGTTACCACCGGTGGGATGGGCATTCCAGACAGTACCGGGGGCAAGCACGCTGCCGTATATGGCTGCTGCCACAGGCATAGTCACCTCCGCCGCATCCGGCAGCACATAAAGAGTGCGGGCCGCCTGCGCTTCGCTGCCCCACAGGCCGTTGGTGACTGCAAGGCTGCCGCCGCTCCGGATGCGCACGATGTTCAGGCTGCCCTCCGGCGTTTCAATGGCGATGGGGCCGGTCAGAGAGCCGTCTTGGGGCCATTCCAGATCGAACACATTTTGCAGGCTGTCGCCGCCGGCGAGCACAAAGCCGCCGTCCCGCCGGGCAGTTGTGCCGTTTGCCTCCAGCGCAGCGATGTTCTGCACGCGGCAGGCAAGGCTGCTCCTTGCGGCTGCAAAGAAAGCCGGCACATCCGCACTGAGGCGGGGCGCCGGTATGTAACGGGGCGTATCGTAGCCGGAGATCACATAATGGCTGCCGTTATCCTGCGGCGACCAATAGGGGCTGCCATTGGCTGCATACAGCGCAGCCAGCTCCTGCCGCTGGTCAGGGGCATCGCTCTTGCCGATCAGGTACGTGCTGCCCGCCCCGGCCTGAAAGCTGCCATTGCCCACCACATTGCCCACCACCGTCAATGCTCCGGCGATGCTCACATTGCCGCCCGCCAGAAAGCGTACCGCGAAGGGATCGTAGGGGATGGTCTGCTGCCCCCGCAGCCCGAAGCCCACAGACATGCCTCTGCTGCTGGTGATATTGCCCTCCGCAGCCACCGCACCTTCGGTATCGATAATGTTGCTCAGATCGCCAAGAATGAGGCCGTTATAGCCCGCCCCGATGCCGAAGGGCTGCCCCTCCACCTCCTGCCAGCGCAGATCCTGATAGGGAACACCGCTCAAACTCGCCAATTGCATCCGCTCCTTTCTGCACCCATCCTATGCCGAAAAAAACAGACTGTGCGCAGACGGAGGGATTGAATGCAGCCCTCCCTTTTGCTATGATAGAAGGCGCTTGGGCAAGGCCCGAGCACTATGCCTGTGAGGTGATGGTATGCCCCGGGGACTGTTAGTGGTGAATGCCTTTCTGCGCACCAGCAAGTTTGATGAGCTGTATACCTTCCTGGCCGAAGCAGCGGCAGGCGAAGGGATCCGGCTGGATGTACTGACCAATGCGGAGCTGGTCTGCGCCCTTGCAGGGAGCTTCCGGCCTGACCGCTACGCATTTGTGCTGTTCTGGGATAAGGACATTCTTCTGGCAGAGCAGCTGGAGGCGCTTGGCATGCGGCTGTTCAACAATGCCCGCAGCATTGCCCTTTGCGACGACAAAGCCCTCACATGGCTCGCCCTGAAGGACAGCGGCCTGCCCATGCCCCGAACTATTCCCGCCCCCAAGACTTTTCCCGCCATCGGCTACCCCAGCCTTGATTTTGCCGCTGAGATCGGCGCTGCGCTGGGGTACCCGGTGGTGGTGAAGGAATGCTGCGGCTCCTTCGGGCAGCAGGTGTACCTGTGCCGGAACGAGGAAGCCCTGCTGGAGCAGACCCGGAAGCTGGCCGGTGTGCCGCTGCTCTACCAGCAGGCCGTTAGCGAGAGCATGGGGCATGATGTGCGCATCAATGTGGTGGGAGGTCAGGTGGTGGCCTCCATCCTGCGCAGGAGCACCAACGGCGACTTCCGCAGCAATCTGACGCTGGGCGGCACCATGGAGCCCTACTCCCCCACCGAAGCCGAGGCCGGACTGGCCATCCGGGTCACAGAACTGCTGGGGCTGGATTTTGCCGGTGTGGACGTGCTTTTCGGCAAGGACGGCCCCATCCTGTGCGAGGTCAACAGCAACGCCCATTTCAAGACCACACTGGCCTGTACCGGTGTGAATATGGCACAGCACATCATGCGCCACATCAAGAAGCAACTGGGGTGAATACGATGAAAAACTGCTGGCTCCTGTACGATGCACCTGATCTGGCGGTGAACCGGGATTTCGCCGCCATGATGCAGGAATACGGTCTGCGCTACGGTCTTGCGGTGAAGGCCGTCACCCTTGAGCAGCTGGAGCTGGGCATGGATGCCTGCGGGCAGCCCTATGCGCTGCTGGAGGGCTGCCCTGCCCGCCCGGATGCGGTGCTTTCCCGCATGCGGCTGGATTGGGTCAGCGAGCATTTTGAGCGCATGGGCGTGCCGGTGTTCAACAACAGCAGGGTCTGCCGCATCTGCAACGACAAGCGGCGCACCCACCTGTTTCTGCAAGGACTGCCCATGGCCGATACCGTCTTTCTGACGGCTGCAGATGTTCTACCCTCTGCCCTGCCCCGGGTGCTGAAGCCTGCAGACGGGCACGGCGGCGAGGCGGTGCAGCTGATCCCGGATGCTGCCGCATGGCATACGGCAGCGGCAGCCATGCATGCCATGCGGCCTGCACTGCATCAGGCGGTGGTGGAGAAGCCCGGCTGCGATCTGCGGGTGTATGTGCTCTTCGGGCAGATCCTCGCCGGGGTGATGCGCACGGCAAAGCAGGGCGTGGTCAGCAACTTCAAGCTGGGCGGCACGGTGGCGCTGCATACCCTTGACGAACAGGAGCGTGCGCTGGCACAAGCGGTGATCGACCGCTTCGAAGCCGCAGGAGCGCCCCTCTGCATGGCGGGGGTGGATCTGCTCTACAATGAAGCAGGCCCGGTGATCAGCGAGGTGGAGGATGTGGTGGGCAGCCGCATGCTCTACAAGGTCTCAGACATCGATCTGGCAGACCTGTACCTGCAGGGCATCGCCGAAAGGCTGTAAACCATCTCCAAAGGGCTGGTTTTCTGCTGTACAAGCCGGAAAACCCTTGACATTTACCCCCTGTACGGCTATGATGAAACAGATTACGATTATTTACCAGGGGAGGCACTTCCAATGGCAGCTTTGACTATGGACAAGTTGGTTGCGCTCTGCAAGGGGCGCGGTTTTATCTATCCCGGCAGCGAGATCTACGGCGGTCTTGCCAACAGCTGGGACTACGGCCCTCTGGGCGTTGAGTTCAAGAACAACGTCAAGAAGGCCTGGTGGCAGAAGTTTGTTCAGGAAAGCAAGTACAACGTGGGTCTGGACGCAGCCATCCTGATGAACCGTGAGGTTTGGGTGGCATCCGGACACGTAGGCGGCTTCAACGATCCCCTGATGGATTGCAAGGCCTGCAAGGCTCGTTTCCGTGCCGACAAGCTGATCGAGGACTTCACCGAAGGTGCCGAGACCGGCGACGGCTGGACCAATGCCGAGCTGGAAGCCTACATCAACGAGCACGATATCGTCTGCCCCACCTGTGGCAAGAAGGATTTTACCGGCATCCGTCAGGTCAACCTGATGTTCAAGACCCATGCCGGCGTTACCGAGAACTCCACCAACGAGATCTATCTGCGCCCCGAGACCGCGCAGGGCATTTTTGTCAACTTCCAGAACGTGATGCGCGCCACCCGCAAGAAGCTGCCCGCCGGTATCGCTCAGATCGGTAAGAGCTTCCGCAACGAGATCACCCCCGGCAACTTCATTTTCCGTGTGCGCGAGTTCGAGCAGATGGAGCTGGAGTTCTTCTGCAAGCCCGGCGAGGATCTGGAGTGGTTCAACTACTGGCGCGCCTTCTGCCGCGATTGGCTGCTCTCCCTTGGTATTAAAGAGGAGAGCCTCAGGCTCCGCGACCACGAGCCCGAAAAGCTGGCCTTCTACTCCAAGGCGACCACCGACTTCGAATACCTCTTCCCCTTCGGCTGGGGTGAGCTGTGGGGCATCGCCGACCGTACCGACTACGACCTGACCCAGCACCAGAACCACTCTGGCAAGAACATGGAATATCTGGATCCCGTGACCAACGAGAAGTTCGTGCCCTACTGCATCGAGCCTTCTCTGGGCGTGGACCGCATGGTTCTGGCCTTCCTGTGCAACGCTTACGAAGAGGAAGAGCTGGAGGGCGGCGACGTGCGCAACGTCATGCACTTCCATCCCGCGCTGGCTCCCTACAAGTGCGCTGTGCTGCCCCTGCAGAAGAACAAGCTGGGCGGCCT
>JAZQHO010000102.1:0-7327 GCA_045540635.1 Candidatus Limiplasma sp. | reverse complement strand
CATGATCATGGGCTGCGCCATTGCAGAAACCACCGGTCTGTACGGTCTGGTCATCGGCATTCTGCTTATCTTTGTTGCCCCCAACCTGTTTGTGAACATCCTGAAGAACGCCGTCAAGTAAAAGATACCCGACCGGCTAAGGAAGGAAAGACAGTAGAATGGTACAGACACTCGACATCATTTCCGTCAATATATGGCAGATCCTGCTGTCGCTGATCAATCTGCTCATCATGTACCTGATCCTGAAAAAATTCCTGTTCGGCCCCGTGCAGAAGCTCCTTGCCACCCGCAGGCAGCAGGTGGAGGATCTCTACAGCGAGGCCCAGCAGAAGCTGGACGGCGCAGAAAGCATGCGCAGCCAGTACGAAGTGAAGCTCGCCACCGCCCGCGATGAGGCCGATTCCATCGTCCGCACCGCCCAGCAGACGGCGCAGCGCAGAAGCGATGCCATGGTGGCCGATGCCCAGCAGCAGGCCAGCCATCTCAAGCAGAAGGCAGAAGCCGAGATCGTACAGGAAAAGAAGCAGATGCTCAGCGATGTGCGCAGCGAGATCTCCGATATTGCGGTGGAGATCGCTTCCCGCATCGTGGGTCGTGAGATCCGTAAAGAAGACCATGATTCCTTTGTAGATGAATTCATCAGGAACGTTGGTGAGCAGCAGTGACAGAGCTTAGCAGAGAATACGGCGAAGGCCTGTACCTCCTTTGTGCGGAGGAAGCGCTGACCACCGAAGCCTTCGAGCAGCTTGCCACCCTTCGGGAGGTTTTCCGGCAGAATCCGGATTTTTACCGCCTTGTAAGCAACCATTCCCTTACCAAGCAGGAGCGTGTCGGCATTCTGGACAGCGCTCTTCGCGGTCAGACGCATCTGTATGTGCTCAACTTCCTCAAGATCCTCTGCGAAAGAGGCATCTTCGGTGAGTTCGGCAATTGTGTGGATGCCTATGCAGCCTGCTATAACCGCGACCACAGAGTGGTGGAGGCTGTGGCCACCACCAGCGCACCGCTGGATGAAGCCCAGCGCGCAAAGCTGCTGGAGAAGCTCCGCAGCATGACGGGCAAGCAGGTGCAGCTTACCGAGAAGGTGGATCCCACAGTGATCGGCGGTGTGCTGCTGGAAATGGAAGGCAAGCGATACGACAATACCCTGAGGCATCGGCTCAGCCAGATGCGTCAGGTGCTTACCAGCGAAGTCTGAGCCGGGCTTTACCGGCATCATCTACGGAAAGCGGTGATACTATGCAATTGAAGCCCGAAGAGATCTCCAAGCTCATTAAAGAGCAGATCAAAACATACGAAAACCGTGTATCCCAGTCCGATACCGGCACCATCATCATGGTGGGCGACGGCATCGCTCATGTATCAGGTCTGGACAACTGCATGGCCAACGAGCTTGTTCGTTTTTCCAACGGCGAATACGGCATGGCGCTGAACCTTGAAGAAAACTCCGTTGCTGTTGTTATGCTGGGCAGCGATGAGGGTGTCAAGGAAGGCGACGTGGTGGAGCGTACCGGCAAGGTCGTCTCTGTGCCCGTTGGCGAGGGCCTTATTGGCCGCGTTGTCAATGCGCTGGGCCAGCCCGTGGACGGCAAGGGTGCCATCGAAGCGGTGGAGACCCGCCCCATCGAGCGCAATGCCCCCGGCATCATCCAGCGTAAGAGCGTATCCGTGCCTCTGCAGACCGGTATCAAGGCCATCGACAGCATGATCCCCATCGGCCGCGGCCAGCGTGAGCTCATCATTGGCGATCGCCAGACCGGTAAAACCGTTATCGCTCTGGATACCATCATCAATCAGAAGGGGCAGGATGTGATCTGCGTTTACGTGGCCATCGGCCAGAAGCGCTCCACCGTTGCTCAGATGGTGGATACCCTTACTGCTGCCGGCGCTATGGACTACACCATCGTGGTCAGCGCCACCGCCAGCGAGCTGGCTCCCCTGCAGTACATCTCTCCCTATTCCGGCTGCGCCATGGCGGAGTATTTCATGGATCAGGGCAAGGATGTGCTCATCGTGTATGACGATCTGAGCAAGCACGCCGTGGCATACCGTGCCCTGTCTCTGCTCATTCGCCGTCCTCCGGGCCGCGAAGCTTATCCCGGCGATGTTTTCTATCTGCACAGCCGCCTGCTGGAGCGTGCGGCCCGTGTTGCGCCTGAGTACGGCGGCGGCTCCATTACCGCTCTGCCCATCATCGAGACGCAGGCCGGCGCTGTTTCTGCCTACATTCCCACCAATGTGATCTCCATTACTGATGGTCAGATCTTTCTGGAGACCGAGCTGTTCCACTCCGGCATCATGCCTGCTGTAAACCCCGGTATCTCCGTGAGCCGCGTTGGCGGTAATGCCCAGATCAAAGCCATGAAGAAGGTCGCTGGCAGCCTGAAGCTGCTCTACAGCCAGTATCGAGAGCTGCAGGGTTTTGCCCAGTTCGGCTCCGATTTGGATGCAGATACCAAGGCTCGTTTGGCGCAGGGCGAACGCATCGTTGAGGTGCTCAAGCAGAACCGGAATCATCCTGTTACGGTGGAGAAGCAGGTCTGCATCTTCTATGCTGTCACCAACGGCTTCCTTAAGGAAGTGGAGGTATCCAAGGTGGCTGATTACGAAGAAAACCTCTATGCCCGTATGGAAGCGCAGCACAGCGATGTGTTGGAACAGATCCGCACCACCGGTCAGCTGAGCGCAGAGATCGAAGAAAGCCTGAAGGCTGCGCTGGAGGCGTTTACCGCAGACTTCCTCAAGGCACAGTAATCGAAGGGAGGAGAAACCATGGCCGGAGCGTCCATGAAGGATATCAAGCTTCGCATCCGCAGTGTGGAAAGCACCATGCAGATCACCAAGGCGATGCAGCTTGTAGCTACCTCCAAACTTCGCCGTGCAAAGGAGCGCATGGAGAGCAGTAAGCCCTTTGGTGTGCTTGCACGGCAGGCGATCGCTGCTGCTGTTGCCCGCTGCCAGGATCAGAATGTGCCCTATCTTACGCCGCGCGATGTAAAGCGCTGCTGCTATGTGGTCATTGCAGGTGAGCGCGGTCTGGCGGGTGGGTACAACTCCAATGTTTTCAAGGCGGTCGCTGCCCATTGTGAGGGCACAGAGTACTGCGTGCTCCCCATCGGGCGCAAAGCGATCGATAAATACCAGCATATGGGGCTGGAGCTGCTGGATGATACTCAGTACCGTGTGGAAGGTGCCAATGTGGGTGCTTGCTTCCGCATGGCCAATCAGCTTGTGGAAGGCTATAACGACCGGCAATACGACGAGATATGGCTGGTCTATACCGACTTCCACACCATGATGGATCAGCAGGTGGCTGTGGAGCGTGTACTGCCCGTAGAGCGTGCAGAACTGCCCGAGGACGCCACCCCTGTTTCCACCGTTTACGAAGAAGAACCTGCGGAAACGCTCCGTCAGGTCATCCCGGATTATCTGGCGGGCAAACTGTACAGCGCCGTCTGCGACAGCTTTGCCAGCGAGGTGGCCATGCGCCGCAATGCCATGGATTCCGCCACCAAGAATGCAGATGCCATGATCAGCGATCTTCGCCTGCGCTACAACCGCGCCCGTCAAGGTGCCATTACGCAGGAGATCACCGAGATCGTGGCGGGTGCAGAAGAATAAGCATCGGGAAAGGAGAAAACCATTGTGAATACGCAAAATATCGGCAAGGTGGTACAGGTCATCGGCCCGGTGCTTGATATCCGCTTCGAAGACGGTCACTTGCCGGAACTGCTTTCCGCTATCGAGGTCATGAACGGCGATACCAAGGTGGTCGCAGAGGTGGCGCAGCATATTGGTGATAATGTGGCCCGTTGTATTGCCATGAATGCTACCGACGGTATGGTGCGCGGTTTGGAGGCCGTGGATACCGGCAGCCCCATCACCGTGCCCGTTGGCACCGATTGCCTTGGCCGCATCTTCAACCTGCTGGGCGAGGCGATCGACGAGCAGCCCCAGCCGGAAAGCGCCGAGCGCTGGCCCATCCATCGCGCGGCTCCCTCCTACGAGGAGCAGGAGACCTCTACCGAGATTCTGGAAACCGGCATCAAGGTCGTTGACCTGATCGCTCCCTATGCCAAGGGCGGCAAGATCGGTCTGTTCGGCGGTGCAGGTGTTGGCAAGACCGTTCTTATTATGGAGCTGATCAACAACGTTGCCAAGCAGCATGGCGGTCTGTCCGTGTTTGCGGGCGTTGGTGAGCGTACCCGTGAGGGCAACGACCTGTATAACGAAATGAAGGAAGGCGGCGTTCTCTCCAAGACCGCTCTGGTCTACGGCCAGATGAACGAGCCGCCGGGAGCCCGTATGCGCGTCGGCCTCAGCGGCCTGACCATGGCAGAATACTTCCGCGACCGGGAAAAGCAGGATGTTCTTCTCTTCATCGACAACATCTTCCGCTTTACGCAGGCAGGCTCCGAGGTATCCGCTCTGCTGGGTCGTATGCCCAGTGCCGTAGGCTACCAGCCCACGCTGGCTACCGAAATGGGCGCATTGCAGGAGCGCATCACCTCCACCAAGCAGGGTTCCATCACCTCTGTGCAGGCCGTCTACGTTCCCGCAGACGACCTGACCCACCCTGCCCCCGCCACCACCTTTGCCCATCTGGATGCCACAACGGTTCTCAGCCGTTCCATCGCTTCTCTGGGCATCTATCCCGCCGTGGATCCGTTGGATTCCACCAGCCGCATCCTCAGCCCCGAGGTCGTTGGCCATGAGCATTACGAGGTGGCCCGTCAGGTGCAGGGTATCCTCCAGCGCTACAAGGAACTGCAGGATATCATCGCCATCATGGGTATGGGCGAGCTGAGCGATGAGGATAAGCTGATCGTTTCCCGTGCCCGCAAGGTGCAGCGCTTCCTGAGCCAGCCCTTCAGCGTGGCCGAACAGTTCACCGGCATGGAGGGCAAGTATGTGCCCCTGAAGGAGACCATCCGCGGCTTCCGCGAGATCATTGAGGGCAAGCACGACGATCTGCCCGAGAGCGCATTCCTGTTTGTGGGCACCATCGACGAAGCTGTCGCCAAAGCGCAGAAGGGTGAGTAAGCATGGCAACCTTTCATTTGCAGATCGTAACGCCGGATCGTCTTGTGTTTGATGGTCAGGTGGAGCGTGTGGTCGCCCGTACCGTTGGCGGTGATGTGTGCATCCTCGCCCGGCATATCGACTATGCTGCTCCGCTGGGCATCGGCGAAGCGCACATCATTGATGAGAACGGCAAGGAACATGCGGCTGCCTGCAGCGGCGGTATGCTCAGCGTCTACAACGGCGAAGCCATTCTGATGGCTACCACTTTTGAATGGGCCGAAGAGATCGATTTGGCAAGAGCCCAGCGTGCTCAGCAGCAGGCCGAGGAGAAACTTCGCAACCTTGACCGGGACGATCGGGAATTCATCGTAGCCAGTGCCAAGCTGAAGCGGGCTATCGCCCGTATCGGCGTAGCGGAATAAAATCCAAAGCCCCTGCGGCAGACAGACTGCCGCAGGGGCTTTGCCTGTGTTTGGACGTAATTTGACAGTTTTGGAACCTGAAAATGGGGGAAAGAGACACAACGCTCTTTCCCTTGCTTTTCGTTTATGGTAGTATATCCTTGCTGCTTCACTCCGGTGAAGCGAAAAGAAATTTGGGAGGCACACCATGATCACCTTTGAGAATGTAACCAAGACCTACGGCGATAAGCGGGCAGTAGATAACCTGTCCATGACCATAGAGGACGGGCAGATCTTCAGCTTCTTGGGCCCCAATGGCGCGGGCAAGACCACCTCCATCAAGCTGATGACCGGCATCGTCGCCCCCGACAGCGGCACCATCAAGCTGGATGGGGTAGACATTGCCAAGGATCCCATGGAGGCAAAGCGTCGCTTTGGTTTTGTGCCCGATACCTTCGATATGTACGAGCGCCTGACCGGCCGTGAATACCTGCGTTTTATGGGTGATGTATACGGCGTTGCAAAGGAACAGCGCAAGACCCATATCGAGAAGTACCTGAATCTGTTTTCTCTGGAGGATGCCTACGATCAGCAGATCCGCAGCTACTCCCACGGTATGAAGCAGAAGCTGGCCATCATCGGTGCGTTGATGCACGAGCCCAGCATCTGGATCCTTGACGAGCCTATGGTGGGTCTGGATCCCCAGAGCGTATATCTGCTCAAGGAAGAGATGCGCGCCCATGCCGACAAAGGGCATACTGTTTTCTTCTCCACCCATGTACTGGATGTGGCAGAGCGCCTGTGCGACCAGATCGGCATCATCAAGCAGGGGCAGCTCATCGCCATGGGTACGTTGGAGCAGCTGCGCGGTGAGGGCGACAGCACGCTGGAAGAGCTGTTCCTTGAACTGGTAGAGAAAGGGGAGTAACACATGGCTGCCTATCTTCGTTTGCTGATCCGGGATCGCTTGGCTGCATTCCGTTTCGGCAGCAAAAAAGAAAGCGGCAAGAGCAACAAGCTGCTTTCTGTGCTCAAGGTGGTCGGCATCGTGCTTGCGGTGCTGCTTCTGTATGGCTCTGTTGCTTTTATGGAGTATATGCTGTTTTCCCTGCTCCACGGCATGCGGCAGGGGGAGCTGGCACTGAGCGTTGCGCTTCTGGGCTGTACGCTGGTAACGCTGATCTATGGTTTCTTTCATGTAAACGGCAAGTTGTTCTTCAGCCGGGATACTTCTTTTTTGGCTTCGCTGCCCCTTTCCTCCCATACGGTGCTTACCGGTAAAATCGTGATGACTGCCATTGGCGAAGCCTGCGTAGCACTTGCATTTGCGGCTCCGCTGGTCATCAGCTACGGCGTGGCCAACCGGATGGGCATGCTGTTCTACCTCAAGAGCATTATCGCCTATGCGCTGGTGCCGCTGGTGCCTCTCGCCGTTGCCATGCTTCTCAGCTTCCTGCTCATCCGGGTAAGCTCACTGTGGAAGCGCCGTGAAGGCATGACCACCATCATCAGCTTTGCTTTCTTCATCCTGATCATGGTCGGTGAGATCAGCTTGCAGAACATCGAGGATGAGCAGATCAACCAGTGGCTGCTTACCATCCTTGTGGGGCAGCGCTCCGTTACACAGCTGCTTTTGCGCAATCTGCCCTGGCTGGGCTGGGCGCATAACGGCATCATTACCAACGGTCTCGCCGGGCTTGGTCAGCTGGTGCTGTATGCTGCCCTGTCCGTTGGCGTTATCGCCCTTTGCATCCTGCTGCTGGGCGGCGGCTATATGAAGCTGGCCATTCGGCAGGAGGAATCCATCCGCCGTGCCAACAGCACAAAAAAGCGTCTGTTCAAGAACAATGCCGATGTGCGAAGCCCCGGAGTTGCCCTGTTCTGGCAGGAAGTGAAGGATG
>JAZQHO010000101.1:0-13208 GCA_045540635.1 Candidatus Limiplasma sp. | reverse complement strand
GGGTGGGGTCAGTAGGTGGTGCAGGACAGGTGGTTCATGATGGCATACTGCTCGGCATAGCTGCCTTTGGGAACCTTGAGGGTGAGATTCGTGCAACCGGCAAAAGCATTGTGGCCAATGGAGGTGACGCTTTCGGGGATGGTGACACCGGTCAGGTTCTTGTGGGAAAAGAAGGCATAATCGCCAACGGACGCAACGCCGTAAGGGATCCGATAGTTGGTTCTTCTTTGGGTGCAACGGTACTGCAGCAGCTTATGCTGCCGGTCATCAAACAGCGCGCCGTCCTTCACGGAAAAAACCGTATTGCCCGGTGCCACCGTGATCTCCGCATCGTCGGCAATGTAGGAAAAAGCGCCATCACCAATGGTGGCAACGCTGGCGGAGATGGAGATGTCCGTCAGCTTTCCGCAGCCAAAGAAGGCCAGTTCGCCAACGGAGGCAACACCCTCGGGAATGGCAATGCCGGTCAGGCTGCCGCAGTAAGCGAAGGCATAATCACCAATGGAAGCAACGCTCCCGGGGATGGTGACAGAAACCAGATGGTCGCAGTTATCGAAGGCATGATCGCCAACGGAGACAACACCCTCGGGAATGGTGACAGCCGTCAGATCATCACAGTCAGCACAGGCGTACGCACCAATGGAGGTGATGCCCTCGGGGAGACTGCTGTCGGCCCGCTCACGGTGGCTCCACAGCAGCCTTTTCTGCCGCTTGTCAAACAGCATGCCTCTCTCCACGGCGAAAACCGTATTGCCCGGCGCCACCGTGAGCTCCGCGGCGAAAGCAGTGTAGACAAAAGCACCGTCGCCAATGGAGGTAACGCTCTCAGGGATGGTGATGCCGGCCAGATTGCCGCAGTGATAGAAGGCATATGCACCCACAGCAGTGATGCCCTCAGGGATCCGATAGCCGGTATCGGGACGATCCGGGCGATACCACAGCAGCTTTTGCTGCTGCTTATCAAACAGTATGCCATCTTCCACGGCAAAAACCCCATTGCCCGGTGCCACCGTGAGCTCCGCATCGGAGGCGATCCGGGCAAACGCTGCATCGCCGATGGAGACAACACCCGCGGGGATGGTGATGCGGGTCAGATTGTAACATTCAAAGAAAGCATACTCGCCAATGAAGGTAATGCTCTCGGGGAGAGTGATGCCGGTCAGGCTGGAGTACTCAGCGAAGGCGTGATCCAGAATCCCCACCACCGGCACGCCGTCCACCTCGGCGGGGATCGTCACTTCGCCGTCATCGCCCTGATACCCGGCCACAGCATAGCCGCCCTCCGTGCGATCCAGCAGCAGGCCGTCTGCCGTCTGGCAGAGGGCAGGGGTCGGGGCTTCCGTGGGTACAGGGACGGGGGTGGCAACGGGGGTCGGGCCGCTTTCCGCTCTCTGCTTGATGAGTGCCAGCATGGCGAAGGGCTCGCCGCTCTCCTCCCAATAGGGCATGGCAGAGCGGGCCAGCATCTCCCCCACGGCAATTACAGCGACAGTCAGCAGGAGGATAGCGGCGATCAGGGGAACCGTGCGTTTGCTGGCTTTGGCGGCGGCAGCCCCGCAGCCGGGAGTCTGGCAGTGTTTCATGTGGTGGAACCATCCTTTGTATGGAAATGGGTATGATGCTGTGGATCTCTTTTGTTACAAGTACATTCTTACATACTTCCCCTACTCCGTATACCGCCCCCAGCGGGCCGGCACGGCAGGGCATTTGAGCCCGGCTTTGGCGGCTCTTGCCTCCACATAGCAGCCGCAGTCCAGACACATGCCGTCCGCCAGCCGCTCGCAGCCCTCACAGGCGCTGAGCCGCTGACGGTATACGCTGTCCGGCACCTTGGCATCTTCGGGCAGGGAATCCACATACTCCGAGACGATCTTTCCCAGATCCGGGTTCGCCTGCCGGAGCAGACACCGGCAGGGCGGACGGTCAGCCACGGAGGGTCAGCGTGACCACGGCGCAGGCAGGCAGGGTCAGCTTGAGACCCTTCTCGGTCACTTCAACGCCGTCAAAGGCCTTGATGGTCACGTTTTCCTTGTTCTCAAAGGTGTTCATGGCGTGCACCTCGCCGGTGAGGATGCGGCCTTCGGCACCGGTCAGCGCCATACCCACCGCATCGATCTCCACCTCGCAGCCGTCCACGGCAGAAAGGTTGGTCACGGTCAGGGTGGTCACGCCGTCCTTCTGGGAGGCGGTGGCGGTGAGCTGCTGCACATCGCCGGTGAGGGCGGGAGACTGCACCGCGCAGGGCAGCAGAGCGGCATCCATATGGGGGGTGTACAGGTCGTACACATGATAGGTGGGGGTCAGCACCATCTCGTCGCCCTCGGTGAGCACCATGGACTGGAGCACATTCACCGTCTGGGCAATGTTGGTCATGGTGACGCGGGCAGCGTGACGGTTGAAGATATCAAGGCTCAGGGCAGCCACCATGGCATCGCGCATGGTGTTCTGCTGGTAGAGGAAGCCGGGGTTGGTGCCGGGCTCCACGTTATGCCAGCAGCCCCACTCATCCACGATGAGACCCACCTTGCGCTCGGGGTCGTAACGATCCATGATGGTCTCGTGGCCGCTGACCACCCGCTCCATATCGTAGGCCTTGCGCAGAGTGGTCAGGTACAGGTCGCCGTCAAACTCGGTGGCGCTGCCCTTGTCGGCCCAGTCCTTGGGCACGGTGTACTTGTGCAGGCTGACCGCATCCATCATGGGCTTGCAGCGCTGCATGAGCACCTCCATCCAGTGGAAGTCGGCATCGTTGGGGCCGCCGGCGATCTTGTAAAGCTTGTTGCTGCCGTAGTTGCGGCACATGGTCTGGAAGCGGCGGTATTCGTCCGCATAGTACTCGGCGCGCATGTTGCCGCCGCAGCCCCAGTTCTCGTTGCCCACGCCCCAGAACTTGACGCCCCAGGGCTCCTTGCGGCCATTCTCCCAACGGCGCTGGCAGGTGGTGGAATCGCTGTCGGAGTTCAGGTACTCCACCCACTCGCTCATCTCGCGCACGGTGCCGGAGCCCACGTTGCCGCAGATGTAGGCCTCGCAGCCCAGCTGATCGCACAGCTCCATAAACTCGTGAGTGCCGAAGGAGTTATCCTCCACCACGCCGCCCCAGTTGGTGTTGACCATGCGCTTGCGGTTTTCGCCGATGCCATCCTCCCAGTGGTATTCGTCGGCAAAGCAGCCGCCGGGCCAGCGCAGCACGGGGATCTTGATCTTCTTGAGGGCCTCCACAACATCGGTACGCATGCCGTTTACGTTGGGGATGGGGCTGTCCTTGCCCACGAACAGACCGCCGTAGATGCAGCGGCCCAGATGCTCGGCAAAGTGGCCGTAGATATGCCGGGAAATGGTTGCGCCGGGACGGGTCAAGTCCAGCAGGATCTTGGCAGACATATGTATACGCTCCTTTTTATCGCCCGTAATGGGGCTTTTGTTAGGGGTATTGTAACACAGGCGGGGGTGGGCGTAAAGGTGAAAAAACGCTTCCCGGGCCGCCCCATCGGTCATGCCCTGCCCGGCGAACCGCCCCGGCAGCGGAGCCGATCCCGGCAGGCGGGGTTGAGCTTGCAGCCCATAAGGGGTGCGGTGCAGGTATGCCGCCAACAGGGAGGGCACGGCAAAGACCGCCCGCTGCCTCAAAGGCAGGACAGGCGAACCGGTCATCCATCGCAGCCGAACAGCATAGCCTCCACATACCGCTCACTGAAGAAGGCATTGCCGTCCAGCCGCACATGGCGGGCCTGCCTGTGCATGGAAGCCGTACGGCTGCGCAGCGTCTGATCCATCAGCAGCATGGCTGCGCCCTGCAGGGCGGCATTGCCCAGCGTCTGCACCCGGCCCGCCAAAGCGGGAGAGAGCAGCCCGATGCCTGCCGCGCCGGTCATGCTCAGGCGGCTGCCGAAGCCCCCGGCCAGATACACCGCCGCCACTTCGCTCTCCGGGCAGGAGGCGGCACGGAGCAGGCTGTCGGTACCGGCGGCGATGGCGGCCTTCGCCAGCTGCAGGGCACGCACATCCCGCTGGGTCAGGGCCACGCCGGGGGCCAGCGGATATTCCTCCCCCTCCATGGCCCCGGTCTCGTCGATCACTTCCAGCTGAAGCAGCGCCGCCGCCGCATCCACCAGCCCGGAGCCGCACAGGCCGATGGCCGGGCGATCCCCGATGGTATGGATGCGTATGCCTCCATCCTGCACCAGCACCCGATCGATGGCCCCGGGTACGCTTCCGCAGCCGCAGCTGATGCCCGCCCCCTCGAAGGCCGGGCCTGCCGCTGCGGAGGCGATGTACAGCTCCCCCTTGTGCCACAGGGCGATCTCGCCATTGGTGCCGATATCGCACAGCAGCGCAGTCTCCTGCTTTTCCAGCATGCCGCAGGCCAGCAGGGCGCAGGCGGTATCGGCCCCCACAAAGGCATGCAGGCAATGGGGCAGGTAGCAGCGTCTGCCCAGCAAGGAGCATTTCTCCCCAAAGAAGTGGTCGGCCGCAAAGGGCGCGCGGGACAGGGAGGCGGGATCCCTGCCGGTAAGCAAGTACAGCATGGTTGTGTTCCCGGCCGCGGTCAGCGACTCCACCGCCTCCGCCTCCACGCCCGCCTGAGCGCAGGCGGTGCGCAGCAGCGCGCCGAGAGCCTCCGTAACAGAAGCCCGGAGCGGGGCAAGCCCGCCCCTCATGGCGGCATCCATGCGTCCGATCACATCGGCAGCCACGGTGGTCTGGGGGTTCAGCATGGCGGCGACCGCAAGACAGCTGCCGCTGTGCAGATCGTACAGCCTGAGCGCAAGGGTGGTGGTGCCGATGTCGATGGCTGCGCCGTACCGCCCCGGCATGGGGCGGGTGGGAAAGACCGCCGCACCGTGCCCGGCCTCGATCTGCTCCATGGGCAGAACCTCAGGCAGGATGACGGAGGCATCGCCGAAAACCGTTGTCTGGCAGGAAAGCCGGGTACCGCAGCGTTTCTCCGCAGCGGTGGGCGCAGAGACATCCCCCTCCAAGAGCACGGCGCATTTGCCGCACACGCCCCGCCCGCCGCAGGGGTGGGCCAGCGCATACCCGGCCTGCGCAAGCAGGGCGGCAAGGGGCTGGGGCCGGTCAAAGACCGCCGTACAGACCTGCGGCCCCCGGTGAATGATCAGCGTTGGCATAGGGATCCTCCCGTCAGAACAGCACGATGCCGAAAAAGGTGACCGTGTTCTGCCCGTTGATGTACTTGAGACCGGCAGCCTTGGCGGTGTTGTACACATCGATACCGTAGCCCTCCATGGGCGGCAGGGCCTTGTGGGGCATGCGGCAGGGCAGACCGTCCTGCTTTGCGCAGCGGGTGCAAAGGCGGCAGCCGCCGCAGGAAAGGTGCAGGCAGCCCGGCAGCAGGGGCCTGATGGCATCGTTCACCGTCTGGCTCACCTGTGCGTGGGCCGCAGCGGCTTCGCCCATGCCCTCGATGTCAAAGCTGTCCTCGATGGCGTAAACGGTCTGGTAGAGAAGGCCGTGGCGGTATGTCTTCAGCCGGGCCATCAGCACGCCGATCTCACCGATATCCGGCGGGCACATCCAGCACCTGCCGTACAGGCCGCAGGCATTGCCTGCGCAGATATCCCGAAAAGCGGAGGATACAGCGATATCCTCCGCCCGTATGACCGCAGCCTTTTCGGCTCCGGCGGCAAGCGTGCGCCGGAGCAGCTCTTCATGATCTGGCATCCGCATCTTCCCCCCGCTCAGTAGCGGCCTACTTTCTTTACTTCTTCCACGATGCGCTTCATGTTTTCCAAAGACACGCTGTTGGGGATGGAATGGTCGGAGGAGAAGATGAAGCCGCCGTTTTCCTCCAGCACCTTTACAGGCATGCGGGGAGAGATGTCGATCTCGATAATGCCCAGCTTATCCACATCGAAATAGTCGCACCAATCCATGCTTGCGGGCATGCCCTCCCGGTGCCAGCGGCGGATGGTACCTTTCCACGGCTCGTCCAGAATGGGGATGC
Organism: Candidatus Limiplasma sp.; assembly: GCA_045540635.1. Taxonomy (GTDB): domain Bacteria; phylum Bacillota; class Clostridia; order Christensenellales; family Aristaeellaceae; genus Limiplasma. Next base: position 7,240 of record JAZQHO010000101.1, on the reverse strand, counting down.
GGTCGGCCTCGCGGTGCTCGTACATGCGTTTGATGCGTTCGTAAGAATTCATTGGGCGGCCTCCCAACCATGTGTTTTATTCATGCAGGGCAGCAAAGAAGGCTTGGATGTTTTCCCACCCGGCATGGGCGGGGATGTCGCAGCCGGAGGAGGGCACGAAGTTGCGGTACGCACCGCAGGTCTCCAGCAGCCGTTTCGTGGCAGCGGTGATGGAAGCCGGCGTGCCGCCTGCAAACTCGCCCGCCGGGTCGATATTGCCCATCACCAGCACATCCCCGGGGGTAGCAGCCAGAACGGCAGCCATATCCACGGCGTTGCCGAAGTGATAGGCAGCCGCCCCCAGCCGGTAGATGCTATCCAGCATCCGGGGCACGGAATTGCCGCAGTTGTGGTAGAGCACGGCGAAGGCCTCGTCCTGCAAGGCATCGATGATGCGCTTTACATAGGGCATGGAGAATTCCTCCGCCATCACGGGGCTGAGGATGCCTGCCAGCGGCTCCGCCAGCATGATGCCCTGCGCCCCGGCGGCCTTCATGGTCTGACCGTAGCGGATCAGGTACTGCGCAGCCTTGTCCAGCACGGTGTGCACGGCCTCCGGCTCGTCGTAGCACAGGTACATGATCTCCGTTACATCGCACAGGCGGCCTGCCAGCGAATAGGGGCCGATCATCCCGGCGATGACCGGCTTATGGGGTATGCGCTCTGCGGCGGTGCGCACCGCCTCCACGCAGAGCAGGGCACGGCCTGCGGACAGGTCGGGCACCGCCAGCGCATCGGCCTCCTCTCCGTCGGAGACCAGCTGCCCCACGATGGCGGGCACCTCACCCTCGGCAAAGCGCACCTGCGCCCCGAAGGCTTCGGCCTCCACAGAAAGATCCATCAGGCTCACGGCAGCCAGCGTGTCGGTCTCAGCTGCGACGATCTCCATGGCCTTGGCTTGCAGACCGGCAGACTTTACCAGCGTTTCTACCGTTACGCCCAGCTTCTGCGCAGCCGGGAAGGACAGTATGGGCAGCGCGCGTTTCTGCCCGGGGCGGGCGGCATCCCACAAAAGCTTGCGGATATCCATGCGTATATCCCCCCTCCGTCACCAGCCGGCGCAGAGCCTGACGGCGGCATCGGCTGCGGAGGCAGCATCGCCGGTGTATACGTCTGCGCCGATCTGGGCGCAGAATTCCTCGGTCACGGGTGCGCCGCCGATCATGATCTTTACCTTGTCCCGGATGCCGGCAGCCTCGGCGGCCTTTACCACATCGGCCATCAGGGGCATGGTGGTGGTAAGCAGAGCGGGGCAGCAGATGACCTGACAATCCTGCTCGATGGCGGTCTTCACATAGGTCTCAGGGGCCACGTCGGTGCCAAGGTCGGTCACCTCCAGCCCCTTGCCCTCCATCATCATCTTCACAAGGTTCTTGCCGATGTCGTGCAGGTCGCCCTGAATGGTGCCGATGCACACACGGCCCGTGGCCTTGGCGCCGCTCTCGGCCAGCAGGGGCTTGAGCACCTGCGCACCCATATTCATGGCGCGGGCAGCCACCATCACCTCGGGCACAAAGACCTCGTTCTTTTTGAACTTTTCGCCCACGATGCTCATGCCTGCCAGCAGGCCTTTTTCCAGAATATCCTGCGCAGGAATGCCTGCATCGATGGCTTCCTGCACCAGCTGCTTGACGATCTTGGCTTTACCGATCTGAAGGTTTTCGGAGATCCGGTTCAACATGGTTTCTTCCTCCTGCATGGGTGTGTTTTTGTGTGTGGAAATCCGCCGGAAAACGTGCTATAATCTCTCTACATTCAAGTAAAACAATTATATGAGAAACCTGTTTTTCCGTCAAGGCAGAGATACAGAAGGGGGAGCGCTGTATGCACATCACACCGGACGACAAAGCCATTCTCCGCGATCTGGCCCGGCGCAGGGCCGAGGTGGCGGCTTCGGAGCGGAACCGGCAGCTGTACCAACGCTGGAAGGCCCACGGCGCAGCGGGCGCAGACAGGCCGCTGATCCGCATCGAGCTGGATACCTTTGAGCAGGAGCTTCTGCCCGGTATGATGCACTGCCGGGGGGAGGAAGCCCGGCGCATGGAGGCCGAGCTGCTGCGCCCCATGGTGAACTTTACCCTCTTTGAGGATGATACCCTCGTGCCCGGCTATTACGGCGTAACGGAGCAGTTCCGCTTCGTTCCCTTCGGGCTGCCGGTAAAGGTACAGGAGACCGGCGGTCTGGGGCATCACTTTATCCCCTACCTGCACGAGCTGGAGGAGGACGACCATCTGCTGGGGCCTTCCCTGATGGAGGTGCAGGAGGAGGAAGCGCAGCGCAGAATGCAGCTGGCGCAGGATACCTTCGGCGATGTGCTGCCGGTAAAGCGCATCAGCAACGCCGCCTACTGCACCCCCATGCAGGACATCATCCACATTATGAACATGGACGACCTCTACATTGCCATGATCGACGAGGAGGAGCGTTTCTGCGCCATGCTGGAGCGGCTCTGCGATGATTACATCGCCCTGTTCACGCAGCTGGAGGAGCAGGGCGTATTGTGCAGCGGCGCAGAGATGCAGCACCTGTGCCAGGGCTCCTACTGCTTTACCGACGAGCTGACCGACGGCACGCCCGCCGCAAAGCTGAAGGATCTGTGGCTGTTTATGGATTCTCAGGAGACCGCAGGCATTTCGCCGCGGATGTACCGGGATCTGGTCTTCCCCCATTACAAAAGGATCATGGATCGCTTCGGGCTGCTCAGCTACGGCTGCTGCGAGGCCACCCACCCCATCTGGGAGGATTGCCTCTCCAAGCTGCCGCAGCTGCGCAAGGTATCCATTTCTCCGTGGTGCGATGAAGCCTTTATGGGCGAGCGGCTGGCAGGCACAAAGGTGACCTACCTGCGCAAGCCCCCGGCCACGCTGCTGGGCATGAACACCCCTCAGCTGGACGAGGATGCGGTGCTAGCCTGCTTCCGCAAAACGGCGCAGGCAGCCTGTGGCTGCAAGATCGAGATCGCCCAGCGGGATGTGTATACCGTAGGCTCCAGCCCGGAGAAGGTGCGCCGCTATGTGGAGCTGGCCCGCAGGGGGCTGGAGGGATAACCGGGCAGAGCCGCAAGCGGAGGGCTGCCCCCTCTTGGGAATGCCCTGCCGGTCAGGGTGCCCGAACCCGACGGAGGAGGACGCAGCGAACCGGGGCGCACGGGCGATGCAACGTGCAAAAAGCCGCAGCGCACGCCGCCGGCCTCGGTTTGACCGGCAGTGGGCTGCGGCTGTCTCCTACAGAGGTTTTCTTTGAGCAGGACGGTGATCGCCGTTCTGCTTTTTTGCTGCGTGAAGGCTTCCCGTTGGGGTTCTGCACCTGCCGGGCTTTTCGGCAGGCTGTTCCACGGAAGGGCTGCGGGCAATCCTTTTTCCAGCAGCCCCGGCAGGGCGGGGACGGAGGGCAGCCGCCTTGGGTGGGCATGGGAGCGGCTGCACCCGCCGTACCCTCAGAAGGACTCCGCTCCCCCTTCCCCCTCCAACACCCGCTTCCGGTACTCCGACGGTGACATGCCGTACCGCTTCTTGAATTGCAGATAGAAGGTCTGCCGGTTGGAGAAGCCGATCATGGTATCGATCTCCTTGATGGGGATCACCGGCTGGCGCAGCAGCTCCTCCGCCGCTGCAAGGCGGCAGTCGGTAACGCTCTCCCACAGGGTACGCCCGGTGGCTTTTTTGTAGATCCGCTCCAGATAGGTGGCGTTGAGCCCGATATGCCCGGCGATCTGCTGGTTGCTGCGGATCAGGTAAAAGGCCTCCTTGATGTAGGTGCGGGCTTTTTCCACATAATACTGCACAGAGGAGCACTCCGTCACCGGCAGGCGGGCGATCTCTGCCAGCAGATGATAGCTGAGGCTGTTCAGGTAAAAGGCATCCCTGCGGCCGTCGTACTCTCTGGCCAGCCGGAGGATGTCCCCCCGGAGCGCCCGTGCATCCGGGAATACCACCGCGCCCTCCAACCCCGCCAGCAGGCAGCGCAGCTCCCGGGACTGGGCAAGCAGCTCCCCGAGGCGGGGCATGGCCGCCGGGGCGTTCTCATCCGTAAAGGAAAGGGACATGCCCATGACCGTGCAGGGCTGCTCGTGGCTGAAGGTGATCTTGTGGGGGATGGACGAATCCAGCAGGATCAGGTTGCCCCGGGTGAGCCGGTAGGGCACGCCGCCGATCTGATACACACAGCTGCCCTCTGCAATGTAGTTGCACTCCACCAGCCCGTGGCGGTGCAGCTCCATGGTGTAATACTTCCAGTTGCCGTTGATGTACGCCATATCCATATACAGCGGGCTGTTGGGCAATTCCGCAATGTTCAAGGCGATCCCTCCCCCTGCGGGCATGATAGCAGAGGATGTTAAAAATAGCAACCACCTGCCAAAACAAGTTGCTGTAAGGTATGGAAAAAACAGCCGATATCCGCTACAATGGAAGCAGCGGACGGCTTACGTCCCACCCATCGGGAAAATACGAAAAAAACCAACCACAGAACGGGAGTGTACACATGGCGATCCGATTTGATGAACAGAACCGGAGCTTCCAGCTGGATACCAAGGGCGCATCCTACGTTATCGGCATTGCAGATGCAGAGGGCTTTGCAGGGCATGCCTACTTCGGCAAAAAGCTGGGCCGGGATGATGTGACCTACCTGATGCGCACCGGCGAGGGCCCCTTTACCCCCGAGAGCAATGCCCGGGATCGGCTCTCCTTTCTGGACAGCTTTCCCATGGAATACCCCTGCGGCGGCGTGGGCGACTTCCGCGAGAGCGCCATCGTGGTGCGCTCCGCAGCGGGCCACCGGGCGCTGCAGCTGACCTACGACAGCCACCGCATCTTCAAGGGCAAGCAGCCGCTGGAGGGCCTGCCCGCCACCTGGGGCAGCAAGACCGATACCGAGACCCTGGAGCTGGTGCTCACCGACCGGGTGCTGGGGCTGCGGGCGGTGCTCAGCTACAGCATTTTCAAGGGCATCGATGCGGTTGTGCGCAGCACGAAGCTGATCAACGAAAGCAGCGAGCCGGTGTATATCGAGCGCATCATGTCCGCCTCCATGGATATGGACAACAGAGAGTACGACAAGATCCTGCTCACCGGCAGCTGGGCACGGGAGCGCCGCATGGATCGTACCCCCGTCAACTACGGCATTCAGGGCATGAGTTCCCTTCGCGGCGAGGAGGGGCACCAGACCCATCCCTTCATGGCGCTGCTGGAGAAAACCGCCACCGAGGACAGCGGTGAGGTATACGGCATCAATCTGGTGTATTCCGGCAACTTCCTCACGCTGGCAGACCGCAACCAGTTCGACACCGTGCGCGTAATGACCGGCATCAACCCGGAGGGCTTCTGCTGGAAGCTGAACCCGGGCGAGAGCTTCCAGAGCCCGGAGGCGGTGCTGGTGTATTCCGCCGAGGGCTTGAGCGGCATGACCCACGCCTTCCACGACCTCTACCGCCAGCACCTGATCCGCGGCCAGTACCGGGATCGGACGCGCCCCATCCTCATCAACAACTGGGAGGCCACCTATTTCAACTTCAACACCGAAAAGCTGCTGGATATTGCCCGGCAGGCCTCTCAGCTGGGCATCGAGATGCTGGTGATGGACGACGGCTGGTTCGGCAACCGCTACGACGACAACCGGGCGCTGGGCGATTGGTTCGTCAACGAAGAAAAGCTGCCCGGCGGCCTGAGCCATCTGGTCAGCGAGGTAAACAAGCTGGGCATGAAGTTCGGCATCTGGGTGGAGCCGGAGATGATCAGCCCGGATTCCGACCTGTACCGGGCGCATCCGGACTGGGCCATCCAGATCCCCGGGCGCACCGCCGGTCTGGCCCGCAACCAGTATGTGCTGGATATGAGCCGCACGGAAATTCAGGACTACATCTTTGACACGATCGCCAAGGTGCTGCGCAGCGCCAACATCGAGTACGTGAAGTGGGATATGAACCGTCCTCTTTCGGATATCGGCAGCTATGCGCTGGCAGCGGATCAGCAGGGCGAGCTGTTCCACCGCTATGTGCTGGGCGTATACCGCCTGCAGGAGCGGCTGGTGAGCGAGTTCCCCCACATCCTTTTGGAAAACTGCTCCGGCAGCGGCGCGCGCTTTGATGCGGGCATGCTCTACTACAGCCCCCAGATCTGGTGCTCCGACGATACCGATGCCATCGAGCGGCTTTCCATTCAGGAGGGCACGGCGATGATCTATCCCCTCTCTGCCATGGGTGCCCATGTAAGCGACTGCCCCAACCACACCGTGGGGCGTGTGACCCCCTTTGAGACCCGCGGCTATGTGGCGCTGGCAGGCACCTTCGGCTATGAGCTGGATGTGACCAAGATCCCCGAGGAGGATCGGAGCATGATCCCCCGGCAGGTGGAGATGTACCACAAGTACAACGATCTGGTACGCACCGGCGACTACTGGCGCATCGCCTCCTACCAGCAGAACCATATGTACGACTGCTGGATGGTGGTCAGCAAGGAAAAAACCGAGGCGCTTGTCACCTTTATTCAGGTGATGGGCCGTGCCAATGCCCACTCCCGCCGCATTCTGCTGAAGGGGCTGGATCCCAAAAAGACCTATCGCATCGAGGGCGAGGAGCGCACCTGGCTGGGCAGCACCCTGATGCAAGCCGGTATTCTGGTGGGCGGCCTCTGGGGCGATTACAAGGGCAAGCTGATCCACATTGTGGAGGCGTAAGGAGAAAGGCCTGCGTATACTGCAAGGCGGCTGTTTTGAGCCGGGTTTGCACAGGCGGCACCCTCAGCTGCGCCTGCCAGCTCCCTCTGGTGAGAGGGAGCCTGCATAGGTGGGTGTTGCCCGGGGGGCGTGTCTTACCCAAGCCGGGAGGTTCTTGGCTGCCAAGGCAGCAGCCAACACCGAAGGCTCCTTCCGAAGGAGGGCGTGGCGCATAGCGCCGGAGGGGTTGTACGCCCCACGGGAAGCCAACCCGCAGCCTCCCCTGTGTAAGGGGAGGAGGCGCGTAGCGCCGGAGGGGTTGTACGCCCCGCCGGAAGCCAACCCGCAGTTCCGCTGCGAGCAACAGGGTGGGGCTCCGCGCCCCACACCTGCGGTTACTCTTTTGACGCAAAAGAGTAACCAGAAAACGGCGACACGTTCGCTTTGGTCAAATCCCATGAAAGCCCTTTTTCGTGGCGGCGGTCGCAATCAGCGGTTCATCCGCAGAGGCAGGTCTCACTCCGTGTTTGTTAGTCTCCGCAGTGCTCC
>JAZQHO010000100.1:0-2987 GCA_045540635.1 Candidatus Limiplasma sp. | reverse complement strand
GGGCAGCGCCCCTGCCCTGCGGAGCACTCAACCTCAGCCGTCCTGACGGGAGCCGAAGTTCACGGCGGTATCGCCCTGCTGGTTGGCGCCGAACTCATAGTCCTTGCCGGGCAGCACAGCGTTGAGGAAGATACCCACCAGAGCCGCCACAGCCAGACCGGACAGGCTGATGTTCACCTTGCCGATGGTGAAGGCGATGGGGGCGGTGTAGTGGATGCCGATGGCCAGCACCAGGATCACAGCGGCGACCAGCACGTTGCGGCTCTTGGTGAAGTCCACCTGATTTTCCACCACGTTACGCACGCCCACGGCGGAGATCATGCCGTAGAGCACCATGCTCACGCCGCCCATGGTGGCGGTGGGCATGGCAACGATCAGCGCGGCAAACTTGGGGCAGAAGCTGAGCAGGATGGCGAACACGGCAGCCAGACGGATAACCATGGGGTCAAAGACCTTGCTCAGAGCCAGCACGCCGGTGTTCTCGCCGTAGGTGGTGTTGGCGGGGCCGCCGAAGAGGGATGCTACGGAAGTAGCCAGACCGTCGCCCACCAGGGTGCGGTGCAGGCCGGGATCCTCAACATAGTTCTTGCCCACGGTGGAGGAGATGGCGCACATATCGCCGATGTGCTCCACGATGGTGGCAAGGGCGATGGGCACGATGGTGATGATGGCGTTGATCAGCAGGCTGGGATTGAAGCCTTCACCGAAGATGGAGAAAGCGGTGGCTTCCCAGTGGATGGGCAGGCCGATCCATGCAGCCTCGGAGACCTTCTGGGCCACTACGGCGCGGGAGGCGGGGTCAACGATCATGGAGACGATGTAGGAAGCGATCACGCCCAGCAGGATGGGGATGATCTTGATCATGTCCTTGCCCCAGATGTTGCAGATGATGACCACCAGAATGGCAGCCAGCGCAACGATCCAGTTGGCGGAGCAGCTGGAGATGGCGGTGCCGCTCAGGGTAAGGCCGATGGCGATGATGATGGGGCCGGTAACGATGGGCGGGAAGAAGCGCATAACCTTCTTGGCGCCGAAGATCTTGAACAGGAGGGCGAGCACCAGATACACCAGACCGGCGCAGGCAACGCCGAAGCAGGCGTAGGGCAGCATTTCGGTGTTGGCGATGGTGAGTTCGCCGTTGGCATCCGCCAGCTTGGGAGCGATGGCAGCGTAGCCGCCCAGGAAGGCGAAGGAGCTGCCCAGGAAGGCGGGCACCTTGCCGCCGGTGATCAGGTGGAACAGCAGCGTGCCCAGACCGGCGAACAGCAGGGTGGTGGCCACATCCAGACCGGTAATGGCGGGCACCAGCACGGTTGCGCCGAACATGGCGAACATATGCTGCAGACCCAGCACAAGGGTCTTGGGCAGGCCAAGCTTGCGGGCATCGTAGATGGCTTCGGTGTTCTTGGTGTTGTTTTCCATCGTAAGATCCTCCTGTGTAATACTCGGTATGAAACCTGAGACAGTATACTTCTTTTGGCAGGGGTTTTCAAGGGGAATTTGGCGTTTTTGGGAGAAAACCGGGCGGGGCGGAAAGGGTGTGCGGCTTCCGTGCCGGCAGGCTCACGTTCTGCCGGTTTCCCCTGCGCAGCCGCCGGTTTTCTTCATTACGATTGCCATTGCATTTCCCCAGACCGGTGATATAATAGGAAAGCAAATTTTCAACCATACGAAAGAAGATGCAGCCCTATGTCCACCTTTCAGAACCGGCTCTCCGCCCTTGCCCAGACCTACCTCCAGTACGCCCGCCGCTTTGTGAAATGGCTCGCTGCCGGTCTTTTGATCGGCGGCCTGTGCGGCATTGCTGGCGGATTGTTCGCCATGGCGGTGGAGTGGGCCACCCACACCCGCAGCCACAACGACTGGCTGCTGTACCTGCTGCCGCTGGGCGGCCTTGCCATTGCGGGGTTGTACCGGCTGCTCCGGCTGCCCCACGGGCTGGGTACCGACCAGATCATCGAAACGGTGCGCTCCCAGAAGCGGGTGCCCATTCTGATGGCTCCCGCCATTTTCCTCTCCACCACGCTGACCCATCTGCTGGGCGGTTCGGCGGGGCGTGAGGGTGCGGCGCTGCAGCTGGGCGGCAGCATCGGCGCTGCGATAGGCGATCTGACAAAGCCGGATCAGAACCGGGATGTGCGCCGCATCTGCCAGCTGTGCGGCATGGCGGCGCTGTTCGCCGCCCTGTTCGGCACGCCGCTGACGGCTACCCTGTTTGTGCTGGAGATCATCGAGGTGGGGCGGTTCAATACCCGCGGCCTGCTGCCCTGCATGATCTCCGCCCTCACCGCCTCGCTGGTGGCAAAGGCCATCGGCGCACCGGCTGAGGTGTTCCCGCTGGCATCCGGGCTGGCGGCGGCGGATGCCATCACCCTGCTCAAGACCATGGGTCTGGGCATCCTCTTTGCGGTGGTATCCATCCTGTTTTGTGAGGGCATGCATCTGGGGAGCAAGTGCATGCGCAAGCTGTTCCCCAACCACTTCATCCGCGCGGCGGCGGGCGGTGCCATCCTCATCGGGCTGACGCTGCTCTCCGGCACCCGGGATTACAACGGCGGCGGCGCACACGTGATCGTGGAGGCGCTGGCGGGGCATGCCCGCCCGGAGGCCTTCCTGATGAAGCTGCTCTTTACCGCCCTCACGCTGAACAGCGGGTTCAAGGGCGGCGAGATCGTGCCCTCATTCTTTGTGGGCTCCACGCTGGGCTGTGTGGCAGCGCCGCTGCTGGGGCTGCCCGCCGGGCTTGGCGCAGCGCTGGGCCTGATGGGTGTGTTCTGCGGCGTGACCAATGCGCCCCTTGCCTCCATGATGCTGTCGGTGGAGCTGTTCGGTGTGGAATACCTGCCGCTGTTCGGCATCACGGCGGTGGTGTCGTTCATGCTGTCCGGGCACCACAGCCTGTACCATACCCAGCTGTTTGCCCAGAAGAAGCTGGGGCGGAATGAGTGATAGGAAGAAAGCCGCTGCGGAGCGTTGTGCCCGCAGCG
>JAZQHO010000099.1:0-18054 GCA_045540635.1 Candidatus Limiplasma sp. | reverse complement strand
TGTGGACCACGTTCTGGCTCAGAACGAGGATGTCAACATTCTGGTTCTGGATACCGAAGTGTACTCCAACACCGGCGGTCAGTCCTCCAAGTCCACCAAGTCGGATCGTAGCCATGTCGTTCTGTGAGCCAAGGAGTTGGGGAAACATGTTGTCTTCCTAAGACCGCTTGGCCTCCGACTTGTGGACCACGTTCTGGCTCAGAACGAGGATGTCAACATTCTGGTTCTGGATACCGAAGTGTACTCCAACACCGGCGGTCAGTCCTCCAAGTCCACCCCCACCGGTTCTGTGGCCAAGTTCGCCGCTGCCGGTAAGCGCACCAAGAAGAAGGATCTGGGCATGATGGCTATGAGCTACGGCTATGTGTACGTCGCTCAGGTGGCCATGGGCGCCAACCCCGCTCAGCTCATCAAGGCTATGGTCGAGGCCGAAGCCTATCATGGTCCCTCTCTGGTCATCGCCTACGCTCCCTGCATCAACCATGGTATCAACATGGGCCATGCCCAGGCTGAGATCAAGAAGGCTGTGGAGTGCGGCTACTGGAACCTCTACCGCTACAACCCCGCTCTGGCCGACGAGGGCAAGAACCCCTTCACGCTGGACTCCAAGGAGCCCAACGCCGCTGAGTACCAGAACTTCATCAAGAGCGAGAACCGCTATGCTTCTCTCGCCAAGATGTTCCCCGAGGTTGCTGCCGGCCTGTTCCAGCAGAACGAGGAAGACGCTATGAACCGCTACCTGCGGTACAAGGGTCTGGCCGAATAATCTGCATAAGCGGCTGTAAGAGGCCCCGCAAGGGGCCTCCCACAGCAGGCCATAGCAAAGCCCCGGGAAGAGATTCGCTCTCTTTCCGGGGCTCTTTGTTGTGTTTTTTGCTGCGGCCTTCTTATGCCGCACATCGGGGGAGCGGTATCGCCGCAGCGGCGGGCTTACCGCTCCTCAAGGGCGGTAAGGCGGTAGAGGTATACATCGGTAAACCAAAGATCCTCCGGGGCAGGGCAGGTATCCACCAGCGTGTAAAGCCCGGCAAGCTCTTCCCGCAGGGGGGCACGGGTCACAACGAAATCGCTCAGCCCTTCGCGCACATAGCGCTCCTGCTCGGTGCGCAGCTCATCAAGGGGCATGTTGGGCAGGTGGTAGTATTTCAGATGGGGCGCAGTTTTGGCGGCGGTGTAGAAGCCCCAATCCAGAAAATTGTAGTTGAGCAGGGTGGCGTCCTCGTACCGGTTGATGATGGCGGCAAAGCGGTACTGCATCAGCTCCTCTTTGGGGGGCTGCTCCAGTGGTTTGTTGGGTGAGAGGAAGGGGCACAGCGCCAGACAAAGCATGGTACAGAGGGCAAGGGCGCAGGTACGGAGGTTGCCACAGCGCTTTGGCTGCGTCTGCCCAGCAGCCTTCTGCCGGGCAATGCAGCGGTCTGCAAGAAAGCCCAGTACCACTGCAAAGAACAGGGGCACCATGGCACCAAAGGCAAAGCCGTAGTACAGGTAGTAGCGCCCGCCAAAGAAAACAGTGATCAGCCCCAGCAGACCGCACAGCACCCATGTGGTTTTTTCCTGCGCCGTTTGGCGCTTGTCTGCCAGCATGCCCACTGCCCCCGCCAGCAGCGGCAGGGTATAGCCGGGGTTGTCCCCCAGCCACGAAAGCACGGAGCGGGCAATGGCTCTCAGCTGTGCGGGCAGGGTGAGAGCCTCCTCCGCTCCGGCGTAGAGGAACAGGTTATCGTACAGGTAGGTTTTCAGCATGGGCACGAGCCCGTCCTGCAAGGTGTACTGGATCAGCCACGGCAGGGTGGAGAGGGCAAAGCCCAGCAGCATCCAGCCGATGTTTGCCAGCGCGCCCCGGAGACCGTCCCTGCGCAGCCCCAGCCATGCCAGCATCAGGCATACGGCAGCGGGGATGCCTACCAGCGTGAATTTGAGCCAGAACACGCAGCCCAGCAGAAAGCCGGTCATGCCCAGCTGCAGGCGGGTGGTGCGCCCTTCCTCTTTGCGCAGGGAAAACAGCAGCCGGTACAGAGGCCAGAGCATCATGGGCAGGGCCAGTTCCTCGGCGCTGTCGCCCATCTGGAAGCTGATGGAGGTGAGCAGCATCACGGCCAGCAGGGGCAGCGCCCATGCAGCAGCGGTTTTGCTGCAGTAGAGGGCGACCAGCCTGTGGGCGATGAGCAGGAACGCAGTAAAGAATACGATCTCCATCAGCCATACCCCGAAAAAGCCCTCACTGGAGATGAGGGCGCACAGGGCGTGCAGGGCAAAGAGCAGCGGGCCTTTGTGGTCGTACAGATCCCGGTACATGACCCGCCCCTCCAGCATGCCTTTGCCTGCGGAAAGGAACACATTGGCATCGGGCCAGTCGTTGAGGGGATAGAGGGGGGAGCATTTGGAGGTAAACAAGAGCGCTACCACAGCGATCAGCAGTGCATAGGCAAAGAAAAGACCGTTTGCGGGTGCTTGGCGGCGGGGCTGGCTGTGCATGGCTTCACCTTCTGTCAAGTGGGATGTGGATAGCGTAACACATTTTGCAGGTGTGGGCAAGTATTTCCCGGGAGCAGGCTGCATAGCCTTGTGGTACAAAGAGGGGAGGTGATGGGGATGAGCCGGTATGCGGGCATGCTGTCTGCGCTGGTGCTCACAGCGCTGCTGCTGTGGCTGATGCCCGGGCTGGTGAGCCAGCGGCTCGCGGATCGGGGACGAACGGCGCAAAGCCTGCAGCCCGCCCGCTCCAGAACGCTGGTGGTATGGGTCACTTCATGGCAGCCGGAGGATCGAAGTCTGCTGAGCGGACTGTGCACAGCTTTTGAGAAGCAGTGCCCCGGTCTGCGCATTTATCTGCGCCGTGCGGATGCTGAGGAGTTGTACGCCCCGGAGGCGGTACTGCCGGATGTGGTACTGCATGCACCGGGGGAGATCCTTGCGCCGGAAAAGGTGCTAAGGCCCTTGGCGGCTCCCGATGGTTATCCGGAAAACGCAGTCTGGAGCGGGATGCATGGCGGCACGTTGTATGCGCTGCCCCTTTGGTACAGCCCCAATGTGCTTTGCCTGCCGCCGGGCTGGCAGCAGGGGGAGAGTGCTGCGCCACAGGTCAGCGACGGTACAGGTGCCTATTTTTCGCTGGAGACGCCCGTGCCGCAACTGACGGTACCGCCCCTTACCGCCGATAGCCTGCCGTGGCGGCGCATTACGGAGCCGGGAGTGCTGTATGCAGACAGCCCCATCGCGTTTTTGCAGCTGATGATGCTTTGCCCCAATCGGCTCCGGCAGGAGCTGGCACGCTGTTCGCCGCAGCTGGGCGCTGCACCGGAGGATGCCGCTGTGCTCCGTTCCCTGCAAAGCCATCTGGCTGCCAATGACGGGCGTGTGCCATTGGCGCTGCCTGCCGTTACCAGTCTGCGGGTACGGTATGCCTCTCTGTGCAGCGGGAGTGAGGATGCTGCCGCCTTTGTGCAGTTTCTCTGCCATGCGCATTCGGCAGCCGGACAGAAGCAGCTGGTGCATGCAGCAGGAGGGCAGCAGCATGCGGGCGGTCTGCTGGGGCAGACCGCAGCCTTGGCTGAGACCGGTCAGCTTCTGCCCAATGCCTTTGCCATGAGCCAGGAGGCCATGGAGAGCCTGTGCCTTCAGGAGCTTGCAGCCGGATCGGATCCTGTTGCCGCACTGCTCCGGCTGCGCTGAGCGGTATAAATCCAATGGCAGGCGGCATACTAAGCACATCACAAGAACATTCGGAGGCGATGACCATGACACAGGCAGCGGCGATCCATCACCGGGGCGGCTGGCAGCCGGAGGAGACCGATCTGCTGTTCGGAGCGATCAAAACGGCGGCAGAGAACGGCACGCCCCTCAGAGATGTCTTTTTGCAGGTGGGGCAGCAGCTGGATCGCAAGCCCAACAGCATCCGTAATTATTACTACGCCCGCATCAAGGAAAAACCGGAGCTTGCACCGGGCAAGGTGACATTCCGTGCCTTCGATCAGGAGGAACTGCATCTGCTTTTGCGGGATGTACTCATGGCAAGAGGGCGGGGCGAGAGCGTGCGTGCCTGTGTGACCCGCCGTGCGGGCGGCGACCGTTCCGTGATGCTTCGCTACCAGAACAAGTACCGTTCCATTCTGAAGAACCATCCGGAGATGCTGCTGGAGGTGGCAGCGGAGCTTCGGCGGGAGGGGCTGCCCTGCCCGGCGCAGGTGGCTGCATACCGCCAGTACCTGCCGCCGGATGCTCCGCTGCACCAGCCGGTGCTGCCGGAAGGTTGGCGCACCGAGCCGGGAGCGGCAGCGGTGCTGGAAGGGCTTTCCATGCTGCTTGGCCGCATGCAGGCGCAGACCGCTGCGCTTAGGGAGCGGGAGGAGGCGCAGGCAGCGCCCAAGGCTGTTGCGGCAACGGGTCAGGAGAACGATGCGGATATGGCGGCGCTCCGGGAGAAATGGCTCAAAGCAAGGCAGGAGGCCGACCGGCTTCGGGTGGAGGTGGATCTGCTGAAGATCGCGCTGGAGGAAGCGGAGCAAAAGCAGACGGAACAATAGAATACGGGGGGCGCTGCAGCCGGAATGAATGCAGCGCCTTTTTTTGCGCCCAGCCGCTCCATTGACAAGCCCCTGTTGGTGCGCTACCATAACAGTTGACGACCAACCGGCAAACGGAGGGAAAACACAATGATAAAGCTTGATCTGAGTGGTCTGTGGCAGGTGTGTCTGGATGGGGAGAAGAGCCCCGCCCTGCCCGCTGCTTTTCCCATGGAGATGCATCTGCCCGGCACCACCTCTGCGGCGGGGCTGGGTGAGGAAAACCCTGCCCGGGAGACCTATTTTTTGACGGATGCCCATAAATTCGAAGGCTTTGCATGGTTTCGGCGCAGCTTTACCGCCGCCGGGTGGCAGGGCAAACAGGTGCTGCTCACGTTGGAGCGCACCCGCAAGACCCGTGTGTGGGTAGATGGCACCGAGGTGCAGCCCCTGAGCCCTGCCGACAGCGACAGCCTGTCCACCCCTCACCGCTATCTGCTGCCGCAGCCGGGGGATGGGGAGCATCTGCTGCTCATCTGTGTGGATAATACCGATTACCCCACCCGCGGCGGGCATCTGACCAGCCCGGACACCCAGAGCAACTGGAACGGTATCACCGGCGAGATCAGCCTGACGGTGGCGGAAAGCATCGTGACCGGTCTCCGGGTAACGCCGCAGGGCTGTGCCCTTCGTGTGCGTGCGCAGGTACTGGGCTCGCAGCCGGATACGGCGGAGGTCACTCTGCCGGGGCAGCAGCCTCAGCGGGTCGCCATCCGGCAGGGCGGGATCGACGGCATCTGCGCCCTCACCGGCAGCGAAGCGCTGTGGGATGAGTTCAGCCCCAATCTGCACACCCTTACGCTGCGCGTCGGCAGTGATGCCTATACCACCACCTTCGGCCTGCGGGTGTTCCACACTGAGGGACGCATCCTGCTGTGCAACGGGCGGGAGGTGTTCCTGCGGGGCAAGCATGAGGGGCTCAACTTCCCCCGTACCGGCTATGCGCCCACCGATGCGGAAAGCTGGCGCAAAGTGCTCAAGACTGCTAAGGAATACGGCATCAACCATTACCGCTTTCATACCTGCTGCCCGCCGGAGGCGGCTTTTCAGGCGGCGGACGAGCTGGGCATCGTGCTGTCTCCCGAGCTGCCTTTCTGGGGCACAGTCACCGAGGAGGGGGAGGAGGGCTACGATGCCCGGGAGCGAGCGTTCCTGATCGAAGAGGGTTTCCGTATCCTCCGGGAGTTCGGGCATCATCCCTCGTTCGTGTTCCTGTCCATGGGCAACGAGCTGTGGGGCAGCAAAGCCGCCCTCAACCGCATGCTGGCGGATTACCGCGCCTATGACCCGGACAAGCTGTATGTATCCGGCGCAAATAATTTCCAGTGGGTGCCGGAGGTGCTGGCGGAGGAGGATGTGTTCGTAGGCGTGCGCCTCAGCGGCGACAGGCTCATCCGCGGCAGCTATGCCATGTGCGATGCGCCGCAGGGCATTGTGCAGACCACCCGCCCCGAATCCGTCACCAATTACGATGCCATGGTCGCTCCCAAGCTGGAGGGCGGCGAGGCCGGGCAGGCGGGCAAGGTGCTCATCCAGTACGGCACCGGCGTGAAGGAAGTGGATGCCGAGGCTGTTGAGGCCATGGTGCCGGAGGTGCCGGTCATCACCCACGAGGTGGGGCAGTACCAGTTCTACCCGGATTTTAACGAGATCGAAAAGTATACCGGCCCGCTGAAGGCGCGCAATTTCGAGGTGTTCAGGGAGCGGCTGCAGGCAGCGGGGCTGTGGCAGGAGCATGAAAGCTTCTTCCACTGCGCCGGTCAGCTGGCGGTGGATTGCTACCGCCGGGAGATCGAGACTGCACTGCGCACCGGGGAGATCGCAGGCTTCCAGCTGCTGGATCTGCAGGATTTCTCCGGGCAGGGCACGGCGCTGGTGGGCGTGCTGAATGCGTTTATGGAGTCCAAGGGGCTCATCACACCCGAGGAGTGGCGGCGTTTCTGCGCCTCCACGGTGGTGCTGGGGCTGCTGGATACCTTTGTTTACAAAGATGGCGATGCTCTCAGCTTCTCCGTACAGGTGAGCGAATGCGACCCGTCCCGGCAGCACACCGCCGTGCGCTGCTGCCTGCTGGCGGGCGATACGCTCCTGCGGGAGGAGATCGTGCCCGTCAATGCCACGGGCCGCCGCCTGTCCCAGCCGGTGAAGGTATCCATGGGCACATTGAGCGCAGCGGAGACCACCCGGCTCACCCTGCGCCTTGTTCTGGAGGATGGCACCCTGAACGAATACCCGCTGTGGGTTTTTCCGGATGTGGAGATCTCCATCACCGAGGACGGCATTACCATGGGGGAAAAGCGCATCGCCTTTGTGCAAACAGAGGAGCAGGCGCACAAGAGCGCTGTGCCTGCGGTGGTGATCCCCTCTGCGGAGGGCAGACTGCCTGCTGCCTATGCCTCTGATTTCTGGTGCTACCCCATGTTCCGCAGCATTTCGGAGAGCATGAACAAACCCCTGCCCATCGGCACGCTGGGGCTGTGCATCAGGCAGGGGCACCCGCTGCTCAGCGGCTTTACCGGGGAAAGCTACACCACCCCGGCATGGTACAGCATTCTTGAGACCGCCCACTGCGAGCCTGTGGGCGATGTGGCGCCCGTGGTGCAGATGATCGATAACACCGAGCGCTGCCAGCGGCTGGCGCTGCTCTGGGAGCAGGAGGGCATCCTCCGGCTCACCGCCCGTCTGTGGGAAAACCCGCAGGATCCCGCCATCCGTGCGTTTGCCGCATCGCTGGTCAATGCGCTGGGGTAAGGCGGAAGCGGTAAAATGGCCGCAGGCGTGCTTTTCAACAATAAAATGAAGGGGGCTGTTGCTTTCGCAACAGCCCCCCTCTTTATGCCCTTTCAGGCAGGGAGATGAACCTTATTCGGCAGCGGGTGCCTCGGGCACAGCCACGATACGGCCCTGGCCGTAGGGATTGGCGTACTCTTCGCCGACCACGCCGTTCAGAACGGTGGTGATGTAGCTGATCAGCACCTGGTTGTCCAGCATCACTTCGTCCTGCAGGATCTTGTTATCGGCGAAATGGGTGTAACCGTCGCCCAGATCCTTGATCTTGTAGTTGTGGGAAGCAAAGGTGTAGGTCTTGGCGGGGTCAACAGGCTCGCCGCCGATGAGCAGGTTCTGGATGCGGCGGGGAGCGCCTTCCTTCACGCCCACAAACATCTTGGCTTCGTCCATTTCGATGGGGCTCTCAATGTAGGTGTGGATCTCGAAGGTCATGCCGCTCACCTGCAGGAAGCCGCCGAATTCGCCGGGCATGGAGCGCACGGAGAACTCAAGGGCGTCCATGATCTCCTGACCGGTCACCTCGATCACGCACATGGCGTTGCCGTAGGGGTGCACCAGCAGGATGTCGTTGAGGGTGTTGTCGCCGGCCGTGATGGTCGTGGGGAGGCCGCCGCCGTTGACAACGGCCACATCGGCGCCGCTCATGGCACGGTAGGCATCGGCGCACAGGGCGCCCAGGTTGGTCTCGGCATTGCGGATGATGCGGATGGGCTTGCCGTTTTCGTCAACAGCTTCGGGATCCTCGATGGTCAGGTCCACGGCAGTCTTGGCGACCACTTCCTTCAGCTTCACATCCAGCTCGTCGGTGGCGGCCTTCACGGCAACAGCCACTTCGTTGTCAAAGCCGAACAGATCGGGAGCGGCGGTATCGTTGGGCCACATGTGGATGCCGCTGGCCATGCTGCCATCGGTGCCGATGGTCAGGTAGCCGATGCCTTCCATCTTGGTGCCGCAGGCGGAGCGCAGAACGGTCTCGCCGTCCTTGTTGAGCATTTCCACCTGATCGGTATCATGGCTGTGGCCGTCCAGCAGGGCGTCCATGCCGGTGGTGTTGCCGATCACGTCGGCGTAGGTCCAGGGCTTGCACTCGGCCTCGTTGCCAAGGTGAGCCAGACCGATCACGTAGGCAGCGCCTTCGGCGACGGCGGCATCGATGGCGTTCTGCACGGCAGTGTACAGGGCTTCGCCGCTTTCATCCTGGCAGAAGCCGTAGATGAAGTTGCCGTTCTCATCCTGGAAGTACTTGGGGGCGGAGGAGGTGATGGTCTTGGGGGTGGAGATACCCACGAAGGCAACCTTCACGCCGTCGAATTCCTTGATGACGTAGGGCTGGAGCACAGGTGCGCCGTCCTTGACGAAGTTGCAGGAAACATAGGGGAACTCAGCCATGGCGACCAGCTCGTGGAAGCGCTCCATGCCGTAGTCGAACTCATGGTTGCCGATGGTGGCAACATCGTAGCCCACAGCATTCATCAGCTTGATGTTGGCTTCGCCCTCGGTCAGGGTGCCCATAGGCTCGCCCTGAATGGAGTCGCCGTTGTCGACCAGCACAACGTGCTTGCCCTGAGCCTTCAGGTTGTCGCGTACAGCAGCCAGACCGGCATAGCCAAAGCCGCTGTCCACACCGCAGTGCACGTCGCTGGTGAAGAGAATGACCAGCTCCTGCTGAAGCGCGGGAGCTTCGGCAGTCTCGGCGAAGGCAACGCCGCCCAGCAGCATGCACAGCGCCAGAAGAAGAGCAAGGATCTTTTTCATGTTCGGTACCCTCCTTGGTAAGTCGTTTGGTTTTTGGGAAACGGGGTTTTGCCGTAACTTATTATACCATATCCGAGCGGGTTTTCAAGAAAAAGTCAAAGCCCCGCCGCTGCTTTGGCAGCGGCGGGGCTTTCAGACTGTCAAAGAAGTCCCGGAGGTGCTGAGGTTTGTGGGCAGAGCCCACAAACCTTTCACTTTTTACTTCCCTGCGGCCTTTGCTGCTTCCTTGGCTGCTCTGAGACGCTCTGCATATAGCTGGATCTCTTCTTCGCCGTTGGGCAGTACTTTGGTGTTGATGTATTCCTCGTAGGCATCGCACAAGAGGGCCACATCATCACCGAAAGCTACCTGCTTGCCCTTGTCCAGCCAGAGGATCTTGTTGCACAGGCTGCGTACCTGCGACAGCGAGTGGGATACCAGAATGCCGGTAACGCCGCTTTGCAGGATCTCCTTCATCTTGTCGCCGCTCTTTTTGCGGAAGGCACCGTCGCCTACCGACAGCACCTCGTCCAGGATCAGGATATCCGGGCGCACAAGGCAGGCAATGGAGAAGGCCAGACGGCTCTTCATGCCGCTGGAGAGGTGCTTGAAGGGGCGGTCGTCAAAGCCCTCCAGCTCGGCAAAGCTGATGATGGAGCCATACATCTCGTCCATAAAGGCACGGGTGTAGCCCAGCAGAGCGCCGCGCAGGTAGGTATTTTCGCGCACGGTCAGGTCGCCGTCGAAGCCGCTGGTCAGCTCCAGAAGCGCAGCCACCGAGCCGTTTACCTTGATGTAGCCGCGGGTGGGGGCCATGATGCCGCTTACGGCCTTCAGCAGCGTGGATTTGCCGGCACCGTTGGTGCCGATGATGCCCAGCATATCGCCGGCCTCCAGCGAAAAGGTAATGTTGTTGGCAGCCCAGAACTCTGTTACCTGAAACTTGCCGGTCATGCGGCGCATGACATATTCCTTGAGGCCGATATTCTTGATGTCGCCGGTCAGATAGCGGATGGATACATTCTTTGCTTGGATGATAGGCATTTTCGGTGTTCCCTCCATCAAACGTAGTAAAGGAAGCGCTGGTTATACTTCTTGTAGATGATGCCGCCGATGGCCACCGCCGCTACTGCGTAGAACAGCAGCAGGCCGTGGTAGGCCAGAGAGGGCACGGTGCCGTCGATCACGATGAGGCGGAAGTATTTGATGGCGCAGTACACCGGGTTGCACAGGAACAGCCGCTGGATGGCGGGCGCATAGTCATCCACATAGTAGAAGATGGCGCTGGTGTACATCAGCAGCAGGGTGAAGATATCGTACAGGTACTGGGTATCGCGGAAGAACACATACAGCGCCGAGAGGATCAGACCCACGCCGATGTTGAAGATGATCATGCACAGGGTGGGGTAGATCAGCAGAGGGATGCGCCATGTGAAGGTGATGCCGTCAAAGATGGCAAAGATGAAGAACACCACCAGCGTAAGCCCGAAGTTGATGATGGCGGATACGTTTCTGGTAAGCAGGAACATGTATTTGGGCACATTCACCTTCGTAAAGATGGACTTGTTCGCCATCAGCGAGCTCATGCCCGCGGTGGTGGATTCCCGGAAGAAGGAGTAGATGATGTTGCCTGCAAACAGGTAAGTGGTGTAGTGGGGCATATTCCGGCCGAAGAACTGGGTAAACACCAGCTTCATAACCAACAGGTGCAGCAGGGGGGAGAGGATGCTCCACGCCATGCCCAGCACGCTGCGCTTGTACTTCTGCTTAAAGTCTCTCTTGACCAGCTCCTGCAGCAGAAACTCTCTTTTGGAAAAAACCGACATGATGCGTTTGGCCGTATTCTTGATCTGGTTGACGAGGCTCTGCTTCTTCTTTGCGGGGGCCTTCTTCTTTGCAGGGGTCTGCTTATTCATAGTCATGTTATCTTCACACTGCCTTTTATGATGTTCACAGCCGTGGCTGCGCTGCTCCTTATTTTACCGAGGGATCGCCATAGCGCTCGATGCTGTCCCTCAGGTAGGCGAGGGAATCGGCCCGCAGCTGACGGATCAGCTGGCGGGGTCTGTCGTATTCCATGGGCTCGTGGATCTTCTTGGCGGCTTCCATGCCGGTGGCGGCAAGGCGGTGGCTCAGCCCCACCTGCTCCAGCAGCTCGGTAACACGGTTGCCGGTGGTGCTGTGGGGCACAACGGCGAACTGCTTTTCCATGATCACCGAAAATGCGGTGCCGTGGAAGGAGTTGGTCAACACGTAGCGTGCATGGCGGATATACCAGAGAAAATCGTCCGGGCCGCAAACGCGGCAATCCCGCCCGGCAATGATGCGGTTGGCGGTGCCGCTGCCGTCGATCACCTTGAGGCCGGTTTTCTGGGAGAGCAGCTTGCAGGCGTTGTATACTTTGTTGCGGCTCACGTCGGGCATGGTATAGGTAAAGATGAAGGGCTCGGTCTCCAGCGGCTCCTCCGGCATAAACTGGTCGTAGGCCTTGGCATCCAGCAGCAGGGTGGGGTCGATGGTGCGGTGGATGGGGGTATCGGGGGCGCAGGTGTGCAGGTCATCCTTGCACTTGAGCTCGCGCAGGGCAATGGCGTCCAGATCCTGCAAAAGCTCGGGCAGCACCTTCATATGGCAGGGATGCTCCGCAAAGTTTGCACCGATGGCATAGGTGATGCGTCCGGATTCCTTGGGGCCGAAGCGCAGGAAGTATGCTTCATCGAACTTTTTGTTGGTGATGTGGGCATTCCATAGCTGGTCGCTGCCGCTGATGTACATGCCGAAGGCAGGAGCCTTCTGGTTCAGTTCCTTCAGGGAGCGGTACACAGGGGTGAGGCTGATGGCACGCTTTTCAAAGCGCTGGAATTTATCGTACTGGATCTTGCGGTGGGGGTAGTTTTTCCAGCCTTTGAGGATGGTCAGGAAACCTTTGGCGGCGCTGGCGGTGCGGTAGAGCAGCGAAGTGCCTGCCGGGTGGCCTTCGAACCGTGTCTTGGCAACGATAAAGGGGTTGATCAGCGGCACATACCGGTTCTGGTGGTACGGCGGCCTGTAGTTGATAACGGATACATCGTGCCCCTCCTGCTTCAGAACAGTCTGCAGGGCGATGCACTGGAGCACTGCGCCGCAGTTGCAGGGAAAGTGAAAGGTTATGGTTCCGATCTTCATTGGACAGGATCCTTTCGTATATGGAATGGTGCCGGGGAAATACAACTCAGACGGGTTCCTTCTTCATGCGCTGTCGCATGGCCCACAGGCCCATCAGCAGCCGCACCGGCAGCACGCTTCCGGTTTTGATGGCGGCGGTGAGCAACTTTGTAAGGCGGTCGCCGGGCTGCCTGCCCGTGCGGACGATCTCCCGTACCTCAGCCCGCTTTGCAATGGTGGCATAGGCGGCAGCCTTCTGCCGCGGTTCCATGGCAGAGAGGGCGATGCGCTTGCAGGCGGTGGTGAATACGATGAGCATGATGGTCTTGAGCTTCGGCAGTGTTTCGCCCAGCCCCTGCTCCTGCAGGTACCGGCAGCGGAGTCGGTAGCCGTTCAGCTGGTAGTCCAGCGTTTGCGGTCTGTAGCTCTTGGAGAGGGAGGTGGATACCTGCCGGTAGTGGTACACGATCCGGCTCAGTGCAGCGGCGCGCTCCACATGGCGGTAATACTGCAGGTTGAAGCAGCAATCCTCCTCGTAGCTCACGTCCTCGGGAAAAGTGATGCCCTCCCGGCGGATGATCGCCGCATCGTACAGCTTCGCCCAGACCGATACCGCCGCCAGACTGGTGCGGGCTTCGGTAAACAGAAGCCCCAGCTCCCGGCTGCCGCCGATGAAGGTGACGGGCTCCTGATAGATGCGGTGCTGGGAAAAATCCTTGTCCTCGCCATCCCGGAAGCGGGCGTAGGCACCGATTACCAGCTGTGCCTGCTGCTCCCGGGCTGTTGCCAGCAGGCTTTCCACCGCATCAGGCTCCATGCGGTCGTCCGCATCGGAAAAGAGGATGTAGTCGCCTGTGGCTTCGGCAAGCCCCCGGTTGCGGGTGGCAGAGGGGCCCCGGTTCTCGTGGTGCAGCACCCGGATGCGTTCGTCCCCAGCGGCAAGGCTCCGGCACAGGGAAAGGCTTTCGTCGGTGGAGCCGTCATCCACAAGGAGGATCTCCAGCCCCGGAAAGGTCTGCTGCTGCAGGGAATGCACGCACTCCGCCAGATGGGCGGCTGCATTGTATACCGGAACGATGATGCTTACCTTTTGGCTCATGCAGCACCTCCGCGCAGGGTTTTCAACCGGATCTGCACCTTTTTGACAAGCGCATAGGCTGTGCCCACCACCGGGTTGCCGATCAGCATGTATTTGATCCGGGAGACCGGGCTCAGGTTGGTTTTTTTCCATATGTTGCGGCGCTGCCCCTGCAGCCAGCGGCGCACCTGCTCGTATTCGTCCCGCCATTCCTTGGGAAAGCCCAGCCGGTAGAACTTGCACAAAAAGCCCTTGGCCTGCAGGTAGCCGCCCACCTCGCTGGTGGCGCAGCCCATGGCACGGACAGCTTCCTCCCGCTCCATGGCCAGCTGCCAGCAGCGCCATGCAACGGAGGGGTCGGGGGTCAGCACCAGCCCGTTGGGGCGTATGCGGTAGTAATAGAGGGCCTTCGCCACATACTCGATGGTCTTTACCCGGGGCACAAGGCGGCAGAGGATGTCCGCATCCTCCATGCAGCGGAGGGTCTCATCAAAGGTGAGCCCCTGAAACAGCTCCCGGCGGATCACCTTGTTCCACAGAACGCTGGTCAGGCGCAGATCCTCGGTCAGGTCGTGCATAAACTCCTCCGGCGTAATGCTGCCATCGGCTCTGCCGTAGGGCGCTTTGCGGGAGGTGGCCCCGTCAGTGATGATGTAGTCAAACAAAAGCATATCCGGCTTGGTGGCGGCGATACGCTCCCGGATGGTGCCCAGCCAGTCGGGTGTCACCCAGTCGTCCGGATCCACCCAGAGCAGATATTCGCCCGAAGCCTTTTGCAGCCCCACGTTGCGCGCACGGGAAACGCCTGCGTTGGGCTGGGTGATCACCTCGATGTTGCTGTAGCGCTTCAGGTAGCGGTCAAGGATCTCGGGGCTGCCGTCGGTGGAGCCGTCGTCCACCAGAACGATCTGCACATCCTCGCCGCACTGGTCGGTAAGGGAGGAGAGGCACTTCTCCAGATAGCGTTCCACTTGATAGACCGGCAAAATAACACTGAAAAGGAAGCGTTCCACGTTATCACCTCGCATGCACACACAGCTCAGAAGCGTTGCAGCACCTTCCAGAGAAGGTCGTAGAAACGGGAGCCTCCGTAGAGGCACAGAATGGCGATCTTATCCCGCAGGGGGGCTTTGGGGTCTCTGAGCACCGGCATGCCGCCCTTGCGCACGGCGGCTTCCAGTGCATTGCGGCGCTCCCGGAGGGAGGGCGTACAATCCACAAAATACCGGCGAACACTGAGCAGCGCATGGATGCGCCTGCGGTGGCAGCCTGCCGCCAGCTCCGGGAAGGCCTGTTCGATCTGCCCGGTCATATGCTCCACAGCGTGGATGAAATCCATCTTGGATTCGTTGAACACTGCCCTGCTGATGGAATCCTCCCGGATGCGGTAGCGGTACAGGGCACGGGGCGTATAGGCCAGCCGCCCGGCTGCTGCGATGGTTTCGGCAATGCGGGCGCTGTCCTCGTAGACACGCCCCTCCGGGTAGCGCAGCCCATCGAATACGGAGCGGTGGAACAGCTTGCCCCAGGTGCTCACATCGGGCACATGGTGGTACAGCAATCCTTCGTAAGCCTGCTGCGGCGAAAGGAGCAGCCCACCGCACTCCGGGGCAAAGCGGTGCTTCTGCCTGCCGTCCTCCGGGCAGATCAGGTGGTTGCAGCAGGCCATCTTTACCTGATGGGTGCGGCACAGCCGCAGCAGCGTTTCCAGATAATCCGGCTCCACGCTGTCGTCTGCATCGATGTGGGCGATGTATTCGCCCCGGGCGTGGTCGAGGCCGGTGTTCCGCGCGCCGGAAAGCCCCTTGTTCTGCTGGTGGATCACCTCCACACGGGCATCGCGGGCAGCATAGGCATCACACAGGGCCGGGCTGCCGTCCCGGGAGCCGTCGTCGATCAGCAGGAGCTGAAAGCGGGTGTGGGTCTGCGCCAGAATGGAACTGACGCATTCCTCCAGATAGTTTTCCATCTGGTATACCGGCACGATCACGGAAATCAGATTGCTATCCACGGTAACATCCTTTGCTGGCAGAAGGGGGGAGTATATGTTCAGATACACATACAAAACTATTTTACCCTATAGATAGGAAAAAGTAAAGCTTTGTACCCTTGGGGCAGAGGCTACGGGAGGCTGAGAGCGTTTCGGGCGCAGCAAAAACCCCCGGCGGCGGTCGCCTCCGGGGGGGATGGATCATTTGCCGCCCAGCAGCTTTTTGAGCTTGCGCTTGATGGCGGGCATCAGTTTCTTCTGGCGGTGCAGCTGCGAGAGCTTCTTAAGCGGCCCCTTCAGCTTGCGCAGACCGGGCAGGGAGAGCACCTTGTTGCCGATGCGCTTTACGATCTGCTTGGGCGATGAGCCCTTCAGGCTGTCCAGCTTGTTCTTGACGGGACGCAGCACCTTGTTGCGCACCTTCAGCAGGAACTCCCGCACAGGGGAGCGGGTCAGCTGATCGATCATCTTATCGCTGCGGCTGGTGTCGCCGGTGTATTTGGGCGCTTTGGAGAAGTTGGTCAGCTCGATCTTGAGGCCTTCCTTCAGGGGCATCAGATCCTCCTGGCGCATGCCGGTGGCTTTGAGCGCCTTGGTGTTGTCCACCACACGGTCCAGCATGCGGTCGTACTTGATCTGGTACGGGCGGGGGAACACCTCGGCATACACAGCCAGATCCACCAGCTTCACCTTTACGCCCAGCAGCTCCACGTAGTAGTTCATCACCTCGCGCCATGTGTGGTGCTCGGCGGTGGATACGGTAAAGGTCTCGGCCATGGCCTTTTCGTTAAAGACCAGACGGGCCATCATGCGGCCCACATCGCCCGCCCAGGACATGGTGGCCTGCTTGTCCAGCATCTGTTTGGGGAAGATGATGCTCTTGCCCGCCAGCGCCCGCTTCAGGAACTCGCCTGCCTCCATGGTGCCCAGCTGGAAGCGCTCCTTGGAATAGGTGATGGCGGGGCGCAGGATGGTCCAGTTGCTCAAGCCGGAGGCACGCAGCAGGTTTTCCTGCCGTGCCTTGGTGAGACCGTACTCATCGGTGGCCAGATATTCCGGGTCGTTGACGCTGTCCAGCAGCCGGGGGGATTCCTCGGTGATGGGCTTGCCGTGGTTGTCGCCGTACACCCGGTAGGAGGAAAGGAACAGGTAGTGGGGCGTGGCGGCCAGCAGCTCCCGGTAGCGGGCTTCGAACTCGGGGGTCTTGTAGATCATAAAATCCACAATGGCATCGAACTTCTCTGCCAGCAGGGGGCGCAGAAAGTCCATATCCTTGGCGTTGCCGGTCAGGTAGATCAGATCCCGCTCGTTGGAGGTATGGGGCTTGCGGGAGGTGATGTAGACCTGATAGCCCATGCTCAGCAGCTCGGGAGCCATGTAGACGCCCAGCGCACCGGTGCCGCCCAGCAGCAGGTTCTTCTTTTTCTCTTGCATGTGTAACGCTCCTTACTTCTTGGCAACGGGCGTGTAGAAGGCGCGCATGTTGGCCAGCGCCTGCTTTTCGTCGATCACCTCGGTAAATACCTCAAACAGCACCGGCTTGCCGAAGTGCTCCGGATCCGGGTGGCAGAATTCGCCGATCTGCTTGTCGAAGCCCTCTGCATCGGAGGCGGTCATGTACTGGAAGCCCATGCTCTCCGCCCAGCCCTTTGCGCTGCCGAAGTGGCCCCGGGCGGCGATCAGCTCGTCGGTATCGGAGCCCCACTGGTTTTCCAGACTCTTGTTGAGGCGGAACTCCACGCCCCGCCCGTTGTTGACCACGATGATGCGCAGCCGGTTGTGCACATGGCGGTTGCCAAGGGCGTTCATATCGTAGAAGAAGGCCAGATCGCCCACCACGCCGAAGGCAAGGCGGCTCTTGTCTGCCATGGACTGGCCCAGCAGGGTGCTCAGCGCACCGTCGATGCCGAAGCCGCCCACATTGCAGCTGGTAAGGATGCTTTCATCCAGCTCAAAGAAGTCCATGCTGCGCAGGCTGTTGAGGATGGCAAGGTGCAGCACGCTGTTTTTGGGAATGAGGCGGCTGAGCTTGGAGGCCACATACAGGTTGGAAAACGGCAGCGTGGGGCACTCGTTCTTCTGGTAGCGCTTGCTTACCTCGCTGTAGTAGCGGGCGCTGCCCACATAAGCGCTAAGGGCGTTGAAGAAGCAGTATTCGCTGCAGTCGAAAACCTTCTCCAGCTCGCAGCCGTCAAAGCGGTTGTGGATGGCGCCGTCCTCGGAAATGCGCCATGTTTTGCGCCCGCGGAACTGGCGGCCGCCGTGGTAGTCGCCGCAGATGCCGCCAAGGTCGATGACCAGATCGGCAAGCTCGTCGGGTTTCATCATCAGGGAGGCCTGAGTGATCATCATGCCGTTTTTGCCGTGGTAGGCGGAGGTGTGGTCGTAGAGCACGATGGCATCGTAGTTCTCCGCAAAGCTGCTGATGGCATCGGTCTCCTTCTTGGTAAAGGGCTTGTGGGAGCCCATGAAGATGCAGATGCGCTTGTCCTTCAGCTGGGCATGGAGCTGCTCAACAGGCAGGTTCTCGCTGTTGTACACATCGATCTTGGGCACATCGGGCAGCTTGGCGGTTTTGAAGGTATATGCGGGATCCACCGGCAGGTTGATGTGCACCGGGCCGCAGCCGCCGGTGGTG
The DNA here is from genome assembly GCA_045540635.1 of Candidatus Limiplasma sp. Taxonomy (GTDB): domain Bacteria; phylum Bacillota; class Clostridia; order Christensenellales; family Aristaeellaceae; genus Limiplasma. Next base: position 115 of record JAZQHO010000099.1, on the reverse strand, counting down.
GCGGCGATCAGCGCTTCGATGACCAGCCGCGCACATTCCACAGGGTTCCGATAATCGGAAAAGCGGTGAGGGACAACGAAGAGAATCATAACATCAATCTACGATACGATAGGGA
>JAZQHO010000098.1:0-9324 GCA_045540635.1 Candidatus Limiplasma sp. | reverse complement strand
TGCTGCGCCGCGCCATACAGGCCGACCGGCTGCAAAGCAGCATTTTCTGGGGCCCCCCCGGCTGCGGCAAGACCACGCTGGCCTCCATCATCGCAAACATGACCGGCAGCGCCTTTGAAAAGCTGAACGCCGTTACCAGCGGCGTGGCGGATGTGCGCAAGGTGCTCAAGGAAGCGGAGGATCGCCGCATCCGGCAGGGCAAGGCCACCTACCTGCTGCTGGATGAGTGCCACCGCTGGTCCAAGAGCCAGAGCGATTCCATTCTGCCGGCCATCGAAAGCGGGCTCATCCGCTTTATCGGCTCCACCACGGAGAACCCCATGGCCAGCATGACCCCCGCCATCGTGAGCCGGTGCCGGGTGTTCCAGTTTGAACCGCTGACGGTGGAGGATGTGGAGGAGGCGCTGGAGAACGCTATCCGCGACAGGGAGCGGGGCTACGGCCTGAGCGATGTGCGCTGCGAGGAAGGCGCGCTGCGGTATATTGCCCAGATCGCCGGGGGCGATGTGCGCACCGCCCTTGGTGCGCTGGAGCTGGCCTACCTGACCACCGAGGATACCCCCGACCCGGATACCGGCAAGCCCTACCGGCTCATCACCGTGGAGACCGCCCACGAAAGCGTGCAGAAGCCCATGCTCAAGCTGGATGAAAGCATGTATTACGATATGCTGTCCGCGTTTATCAAGAGCATGCGGGGCAGCGACCCGGATGCGGCGCTGCTCTGGTTCGCCCGCCTGATGTATGCAGGCGTTGACCCCAAGCTGATCGTGCGCCGCATCATCGTGCATGCCAGCGAGGATGTGGGTCTGGCCGACCCCACCGCCATGCTGCAGGCGCACGCCGCCGCCAATGCGCTGGAGGTGGTGGGCATGCCGGAGGCACGCATCCCCATTGCACAGGCCATCATTGCCGTAAGCATGGCAGAGAAGAGCAACTCGGTGGTGGAGGCGCTTTCCGCCGCCGAAGCGGATGCCCGCAAGGGCGATTTCAGCGCCGTGCCCGTGTATCTGCGGGATCAGAGCTATTCGGTGCCCCACGCCAAAACGCCCCAGTACAAATACCCCCACGAGTACCCGGATCACTTTGTGCGGCAGACCTATCTGCCGCCGGGGTATGAAAACAGGGTGTACTACCACCCCACCGCACAGGGCCATGAGGCCAAGCTGAAAATGCGGCACCTGCGCCGCTACGGTGCGGAGGATGCTAAGACCAAAGAGTGATCCGCCCCCCCATTCGCCACAAGGAGGAACAGCCATGAAGCGCACCCCGCAGACCCCGGAGGTGAACAAAAACGCGATCTACGCCATCGCGATCAACTCCATCCAGCTGCTGATGCTGCTGTTGTTCGTCCTCTATGTCACGCTGGGCGACCTGAACGAAAGCGGCAGGCACACCCTGCAGATCATCGCCGTTACCGGCGCGTTGATGGCGGGCTGGGGCGCTGCCATCGATATTTATGATGCCGTCGCCGCCCGCAGGATCAGCCGCAAGGCGCAGCAGCTGCAAACCGTCAACAGCCAGATGGATCAGCTCAATCTGGAAATGCGCGCCCAGCGGCATGATTTTATCAGCCACATACAGGTGGTGTACAGCCTTTTGCAGATGGAGGAAAACCAGGAGGCCATCGATTATCTGGAGAAGATCTACAGCCAGCTGCAAACCGTCAACCGGGTGCTGCGCACCAAAATGACCGCTTTCAACGCGCTGCTGCAGGTAAAGAGCGCCGCCGCCGAGGAGCAGGGCATCCGTGTGGAGCTGGATATCCGCACCACCATGGAGCGGCTGGAGATCCCCCCGTGGGAGCTGTGCTGCGTGATGGGCAACCTTTTGGACAACGCCATGGATGCCGCCGCCTTTGCCGCCGAGCCCTACATCCGTCTCAGCGCCAGCGAAACGCTGAGCCAGATCACCCTTCGGGTGGAGAACAACGGCGCTACCATTCCCGCCCCCATCCGCAACCGGCTGTTTGAGCCCGGTGTTACCACCAAGGGCGAGAACCACGGCATGGGGCTTTCCATCGTGCAGAAAACCCTGAGCCGGTACGGCGGCACCATCGCCGCCGAGGCAGGCGACCACCACACAGCTTTTACCATCGTTCTGCCCAGAGTAAAGGCAGGCGCGTAGCTTGCGCAATCATGCTTCCCCCCACCCATACAGAGGATGGTGCGCCAATGGCAAAGAAACAGGATTTTCTCAAAAACCTGATCGGTTTTTCCATGGTCACATGGATCTCCTTCGCGCTGGGCTTCCTTTCCTCGCCCATTGCCACAAGGCTGTTCGAGCCCGGGGAGCTGGGCAAGGTGAACATGTTTTTCTCCTACACCGGGCTGATGAGCACCGTGTGCTATCTTGGTATGGATCAGGTGTATGTGCGGTTCTTCCGGGAGCCGCCCGCAGGCAGCAGCCAAAAGACCCTGTTCAGCTTCTGCATCGGGGCGGCGCTGCTGGCCAGCCTGCTGCTCACCGCTGCACTCAGCTTCTTCTGGCAGCGCCTCTCCGGCGGCGTGACCGGTGCGCCTGCGCCCGGTATTTTCGCATGCCTGTGCATCTTCAGCTTCTGCCAGATCATCTACCGTTTTCTGAGCCTGCGCTACCGCATGGAGCAGAATGCGCTCATGTATACCGTGCAGGGCGTGCTGCACATCTTCATCACCAAGCTGGCGTACCTGTCCATGGGCTTTGCCACCGGCAGGGGCGAGCATGCGGTGGTGCTGCTCACCGTGCTGATGGGGCTGTTTTCCGCAGTGTTCCTCTTCATCCACCGCAGACACCTGTCCCTCCGGGCGGCAGCGCAGGCCGACCGCCCCTTCCTGCGGGAGACTGCGCTCTATGCCCTGCCCCTTCTGCCCCTTACCCTGCTGGACTGGCTCAACAACAACGTGAATATCGTCGTGATGAACAACCTGCTGGGCAAGGAGGCCGTAGCCATCTACTCCAGCGCGCTGGGGCTGGCAGCCACCATCAACATCATCCAGACCGGGTTCAACGCCTACTGGGCGCCCTATGTGCTGGAGAACTACGATTCCCAGAGCGGGCGCTTCTACACCGTGCACCGGATGATGGCCTGCCTTCTGTGCCTGTTCGGGCTCACGCTCTCGCTGCTGCAAACGCCGGTGTTCCTGTTCCTTGGCAAGAGCTACCGCTCCTCGGTGGTGTTCTTCCCCTTCCTGTTCCTCTCGCCCATCTGCTATTGCCTGGGCGAGACCACGGATATGGGCATCACCATTTCCAAAAAGACCTACTGGACCACCCTGATCTTCCTCATTTCTTCGGTGCTGAACATCGTTTTCTGCACCCTGCTCATCCCCCGGCTGGGCATGACGGGCGCTGCCATGGCTGCTTCGGCCACAGCGGTGATCATTCTCTTTTTGCGCACGGCGGTGGGGCAGCGGTATTACCGGGTGCTGCCCAGCTGGCGCTACCTGTTCCTGACCGTGGGGCTGATGCTGGCTGCCGCCTTCGGCAACCTGTTGCTGGCGGAGAAGCCCCTTGCCAAGTATCTGCTGCTGAGCGGGCTTCTGGCGGCGGCGGTGGTCTGCTGGCTGCCGGAGATCCGGGTGCTGTGGAGCACGGCGGCAGAGCTGGTGGCTTCCCTCTTTCAAAAGCGGAAAAAGGGCCGATGATGCCCCTGAAAGGAGCCTGTGCATGAGCCGTATCCTCTTGATCGCCGACCCGGACTCCCTCTGGGTGGAGCGTTATGTGGAAAACGTGCTGTATCCCGCCGGATGGGAGACGGTCATCTACCCCATCTACGGCTGGAAGGGCGGGCACCGGGAGGAATACGCCCGTATGAACGTGACCGTGGATGCAGGCGGGCGCACCCTGCCCGTCTTGGGGCGCATCCCCAAGGTGCGTATGTGGGCGGGCATCCTTGCCAATGCCATAGCCCTGATGAAGCAGGGCCCCTTTCAAGCAGTGCACTGCCACTACCTGTCTGTGGTGGATCTGGCGCTGGGCTGCGTGCTGGCGCGGCGGCTGGGTGTGCCCTTGGCGGCTACCTTCTGGGGCAGCGATCTTTTGCGGGCCGGCAGCAGCACCCTGCGGCGCATGGGGCGGTATCTGCGCCGGTGCGATGTCCTCACCGTATTCAACCGGGAGCATGTGGAGCGCATCCGCAGCCTCTATGGCGAAAGCGTAGCCAGCAGGACCCGTGTGCTGGATTTCGGCGAGGGGGTCTTTCCCCACATCGACCGGGTGCTGGCAGCGGGCGGTCATGCAGCCGCCAAGGAGCATTTCGGCATCCTGCCCGCACGGCTGACCGTAGCCATCGGCTCCAGTGCCTCCCGCGCCCAGCAGCAGCTGGAGGCGCCCCGGGCACTGGCCAAGCTGGACAGTGCTTTTTTGCAGCGTGTGACCGTCATTTTGCAGCACACCTATGCCCACGACGACCCCGCCTGCGAGGCGGAGGTGCGGGCGCTGGGCGCATCCCTGCCCGGGCAGTGCGTGGTGCTGACCGATTTTCTGAACGATGCGGAGAGCGCCTGCCTGCGCTGCGCCGTGGATGTATACCTGCACACCATCCGCACCGATGCGTTTTCCTCCTCCATGAAGGAGTACCTCTATGCCGGTGCGCGGGTAGCCTACGGCAGCTGGCTCAACTACCCGGCGCTCAGCGAGCTTGCGCTGCCCGTGCGCAGCTTTGATACCTTCGATGCGATCCCGGCGCTGGTGCAGGATGCCTTCAGCGGCCAATGGCAGCCCTTGGACGATGCTGCCCGGCAGCGGCTGGGCGGCGTGTGCACGTGGGAGAGTTTGGCGCGGCAGTGGCTCGCGCTGTATGAGCGGTAAGGCGGGGGACTGACGGACGCGGGGCGGGAGTGGACGCGGGGCGCTGCCCCGCACCCCGCCAAAGGGTCTGAGACCCTTTGGAAACCCACTTTCTGCGCCCGGTACCCGGGCGCAGGGGGAAAGATGAAAGGAGAGGGTGCGCTGTGCAATGGTACATCCAGCGGCTGGAGGCGCTTGCCAAGTGCGAACCGATCCTGTCGGTATGCGGGGATGACTGCGCGGTATGCCCCCGCTACCTTGCCAAGACCGAGCAAGAGCTGCATGAGACGGCAGTCTTCTGGCACAGGGCAGGCTGGCGGGATCATGTGGTAACGGCAGAGGAGATCCGTTGCAGGGGCTGCGGCACAAGAGGCTCCTGCGCCTTTATGCTCATGCCCTGCCTGCGGGAAAAGGGGCTGGCCCGCTGCAAGGACTGCGGGGAATACCCCTGCGGGCGCATCGAAACCATGCTGGAGCGTTCTGCCGAAAAGGAGGCCCAGTGCTGTGCCGCCTGCGGTGATGACCGTTTTTTCGCCATGATGAAGCGTGCCTTTTACGAAAAAGAGCGGAACCTGGGGCTGTGATGCCCCGGGCCGCTCTTTTTTTGGTGGTGGGTGTGGTATGAGGGTTGGCGCTGGGCGGCACCCTCAGTCTGCCCTTCGGGCAGCCAGCTCCCTCCTACGGAAAGAGCCTTAACGGGGGCGGGCAGCCGGTTTCCTCTGAAGAGGGAGCCTTCGGGTAGCGCCCACCGCCGCCGAAGCCCTGCAATTTTCTGTTTATTTACAGCAATTTTACGGCTTTTTTGAAAAAAATCTTTTCAAAGCCAAGGTTTCATGCTATAATACGTCCGTTGCCCAGCTATGGTAATGAGGTTCAGGTTCCTTATCTCTCGGCGGTACGTGTCGGAAGCATGAAACCAGACCAAATAACTTCAGCTTAAGGGACACATACCATTCTATCTTAGGGAGGAACCCAACCATGTTTGAAGACAAGACTCTCGTATGCCGTGATTGCGGCAAGGAATTCGTGTTCACCGCCTCTGAGCAGCAGTTCTTTGCTGACAAGGGCTTCCAGAACGATCCCACCCGTTGCCACGAGTGCCGTGCTGCCCGTCGCGCCCAGAACCCCAACCGTGGCGGCGAGCGCCAGTACTTCGAAGTGATCTGCGACGGCTGCGGCGCCACCACCCAGGTGCCCTTCCAGCCCAAGGGCGATCGTCCTGTTTACTGCCGCGCCTGCTTCGAGGCCAACCGCAACCAGTTCTAATTCCGAACTGCGTCAGGATGTTCAGATCCCCTGCCTTCTCCGGAAGGCAGGGGATCTTTTTTTTCTCCCTGCCCCGTCCGCGCCGCCTTTGCTCTTTCCCTCTTGGGGCGTGTTGTGTTATACTATGATTTGTCACTTTTCTCTATCTGTATTGCCGCAGCCTGTCGAACGGTTTATGTGCGCTTCGACAGCAACCGCCGAAGGTAGACATGGCATTTGGGGCACAACAGGCGTATGATGGTCATAGCCGCCCCGGGTCTGCCACGGGGTCGCGGAGTAAGGAGTCTCAACTTGGCCAAGGACAAGACCCTCTATGTTTGCCAGAGCTGCGGGTACGAAGCGGCGCGCTGGCTGGGCTGCTGCCCGGACTGCGGCGAGTGGAATACCTTTGAGGAGCGCCGGGCAGCCCCTGCCCCCGCCAGCAGCAAGACCGCCGAAAAAGCAGCCCGCTACCAGCTGAGCCGCAAGGCCGATGTGGTGGCGCTGTCTGAGGTGGAGGAGAAGAACGAGCCCCGTATGTCCACCGGCAACGAGGAGCTGGATCGTGTGCTGGGCGGCGGTCTCGTGCAGGGAAGCGCCATCCTGCTGGGCGGCGACCCGGGCATCGGCAAAAGCACGCTGCTCCTGCAGGTGGCTGCCAGCCTGAGCAGGCGCTGCCGGGTGCTGTACGTAAGCGGCGAGGAAAGCGCAAGGCAGATCAAGATGCGCGCCGTGCGCCTCAAGGTACCGCAGGATAAGCTGTACGTACTCGCCGAAAACGATGTGGAAAGCATTCTGGAAAAAAGCGAGGGCATGCAGCCCGATGTACTCATCATCGACAGTATCCAGACCATGGTATCGGAGGACAGCGGCAGCGCTCCGGGCAGCGTAAGTCAGGTGCGGCAGAGTGCCGGTGCCATCGTGCGCTATGCCAAGGAAAGCGGCACCGCCACCTTTATCGTGGGTCATGTTACCAAAGAGGGCAGCCTTGCAGGCCCCCGTGTGCTGGAGCACATGGTGGATGCGGTGCTGTATTTCGAGGGCGACCGGCAACACGAATACCGGCTTCTGCGGGCGGTAAAGACCCGCTTCGGCTCGGTCAACGAGCTGGGCGTGTTTGAAATGCGCACAGAAGGCATGGTGCCCGTGCCCAACCCCAGCGAGACCCTGCTGAGCCAGCGTGCCCGGGGCACCGGCGGCAGCGTTGTGTTCTGCACGCTGCAGGGCAGCCGCCCCATCCTGTGCGATCTGCAGGCGCTGGCAGCCCAGAGCTTCTACTCGGTGCCCAAGCGCACCGTGGGCGGCATGGATTCCGGCCGTGTGGCGCTGCTGCTGGCTGTGATGGAAAAGCGCGCCGGGAAGAAACTGTTTAATCAGGACGTTTATATCAATGTAGCGGGCGGTCTGGCCCTGAGCGATCCCGCCGCCGATCTGGCGGTGTGCATCGCTGTTGCCAGCAGCCTGCAGGGCTTCACCCTGCCCACCAACCTGAGCGTGATGGGCGAGGTGGGTCTGTGCGGCGAGGTGCGCCCGGTCAGTCAGGTGGAGCGCAGGGTCGCTGAATGTGTGCGCCTTGGCTTTACCGAGCTGATCGTGCCCAAGCAGAACATGAAGAGCCTGAAGCCTGTGGACGGTGTACACATCACCGGTGTGGATACGCTGATGCAGGCGCTGGCTGTGGTCTCCTGATCCCTGTTGATCCGCCCCGGCTGATTTTTTTCCGCCGGAGAGGATCGCACACCCGCAGCAGGAGCGGCGGGCGCGGGCGGCGTTGCTGCCCGGACAAGCCAATTTTCAAGAACAGGACTGATAATATGCTTAAAAACAAACCCATGGCACGCATGATGCGTATGCTGATCACCCTGCTGGGCGCAGGGGTGGGCGCAGCCATCGCTGCGCTGCTCACGCCCTTTTTCACCCGCATCTGGCCGCAGATCTTCGGGCGCATGCAGTGGCTGGCGCTGCTCTATCTGGGGCTGTGTCTGCTGCTGGGGCTGGTGTTCTTCCTGCTTTCTCCCCATATGATCGACCGCACCATGCGCCTGATCGCAGGCATGGAAAACCGCTGGTCCAAGCTCAGCTCCCGTCAGCTTTTCTGGACGGGCACCGGGCTGGTGATGGGGCTGATCATCGCAGCGCTGGTCACTCAGCTGATCCTTTCGCTGGGCACCAATCTGTTCACCATCAGCCTTTCGGCGCTGACGTATCTGGTGCTGGGCTTTGTGGGCTTCCGCATGGGGCTGAGCCGCAGCCGCAAGCCCAGCCGCCGCAGCCGCAGCGAGCAGGTGGAGACCACGCCCTTGCAGGAGGTGGCGGATCTGCTCATGGAGGATGAGGAGACCCCTGCCGCTGTTGCCCGCAAGTATCTGGATACCAGCGTCATCATTGACGGGCGCATTGCGGATGTGGCGCAGACCGGCTTTCTGGAGGGCGAGATCGTGGTGCCCGCCTTTGTGCTGGCAGAGCTGCAGCACATCGCCGACAGTGCGGATCATCTGCGCCGTGCCCGGGGTCGCCGCGGGCTGGATGTGCTGAATCGTTTGCAGAAGATGAACGGTCTTTCCGTTACCGTGGAGGAGACCGACTATCCCGAAGCCGCCGAAGTGGATGTAAAGCTGCTCAAGCTCTGCCGCGAGAAGGGCGGCGTGGTAGTGACCAACGACTACAACCTGAACAAAGTGGCGGGCGTTACGGGCATCCGTGTGCTGAACATCAACGATCTGGCCAACGCCGTAAAGCCCATGCTGGTGGCCGGCGAGGAGCTGAATGTGCAGGTGGTCAGAGAGGGCAAGGAGCCCGGGCAGGGCGTAAGCTTTCTGGATGACGGCACCATGATCGTGATCGAGAACGGCAAGCGTTTTGTCGGTGAGCTGATCCCCGTGGTGGTGACAACGGTTCTGCAGACCAGCGCCGGGCGCATGATCTTTGCGCGGCTGAAAACTGCAGAGGAAAAAGGTGCCTGAGGGCGTGCAGGATCGTGGAAATGGATATGGATATGAAACAGGCATCCGGCTGTGAGCCGGATGCCTGTTTCAGACTGTCGACAAACCCCAGAGGTGTTGGAGGGCCGCAGCCCTCTGACTGCAAATCCGAAACCAGCGACATGCATTGCGGCCCAAAGCCGACCACAGGTCGGCTTTGGGCTTCGGCGCTGCGGGAGCGCTATCGCGCTGTCCTCACGCCTCGGTTCACTGCGTTCACCCTTCCGGTGGTTTCGGAAGCTTACGAAGTAAGCATTCCTATCGCCGTTTGCCGCCCGGGGAGCCGTAGGCTCCTAGGCAAACGGTGCAAATCTCGTTGAAAAAGCCGCCG
>JAZQHO010000097.1:0-2384 GCA_045540635.1 Candidatus Limiplasma sp. | reverse complement strand
CACCGTTTGCCTAGGAGCCTACGGCTCCCCGGGCGGCAAACGGCGATAGGAATGCTTACTTCGTAAGCTTCCGAAACCACCGTACACGCCGCTGGTTTCGGATTGGCAATCAGAGGGCTGCGGCCCTCCGATACCTCTGGGCTTTTTCGACATTCTGAGCAAGCCAACCGGCGGGATGGCTTGCTGTTTTTGTTGTGCGCCTCCCTCAAACGCCCCATACTGCGGAGCGAAAAAGCAAGAACTGCATAGACAGCCCCCCTGCGCCCCTGCTATAATGGCAAAAAAGAGCCTCTTGCACACAACCGAAACCGCCGTGCGGCAACAGCACGGGTCTTTCTGCACACTTTGTGGTTTCCCCATGGCGGGGTGGTATGTGCAGGGGAGGGCTCATCAAGGGAGGTAAACAACCGCATGATCTATTATGTCAATCAATCCGCAGCCCGTGAGGGCGACGGCTCCAAGGCACGCCCCTTCCGCTGGATCAGCGATGCGGCAAAGCTGGCAAAGCCCGGCGATGAAGTGATCGTTGCCCCGGGCATCTACAGGGAGTATGTGAGCCCCGCCAGTGGCGGCACCGAGGAAAACCGCATCACCTACCGCAGCGAGGTGCCGCTGGGCGCGGTCATCACCGGCGCGGAGGAGCTTACCGGCTGGCAGCCCCTTGGCGGCGGCATCTGGGTAAACCGTGTGGATAACGGCATCTTCGGTTCCTTCAACCCCTATGTGGAGGAGGTCTACGGCGACTGGTACTTTGCCCCCACCGTGCGCCATGCGGGCTGCGTCTACATGGACGACAAAATGCTCTACGAAGCCCTTACCATGGAGGAGCTGAAGGCGGGCGGGATCTACAAGCCCAGCTGGGATCCGGAATTCTCCATCTACAAGTGGATCGCTCAGCAGGAGGGCAATGAGACCGTCCTCTACGCCAACTTCCACGATATCGACCCCAACACCCGTAAGGTCGAGATCAATGTGCGCCGCCGCTGCTTCTTCCCCGAGGAGACCGGCAGGGGCTACATCACCTTCTCCGGCTTCAAGGTGGAGAAGGCAGCCACCACATGGGCGCCGCCCGCCGCCTTCCAGGACGGTATGGTGGGCCCTCACTGGAGCAAGGGCTGGATCATTGAGGATTGTGAGATCTCCAACGCCAAGTGCTGCGGCATTTCGCTGGGCAAGTACTACGACCCGGAGAACGACCATTACTTTACCCGCAAGCACGTCAAAAGCCCCACCCAGATGGAGCGGGATGCGGTCTGCCGCGGGCAGTACCACGGCTGGCTCAAGGAGAAGGTGGGCAGCCACATCATCCGCCGCAATCACATCCACCACTGCGAGCAGACCGGCATCGTGGGCCGCATGGGCTCGGTGTTCTCCCTTATTGAGAACAACCACATCCATCACATCAACAATATGCAGGAGCTGGGCGGCGCTGAGATCGCAGGCATCAAGCTGCATGCCGCCATTGATGTGACCATGCGCCGCAACCACATCCACCACTGCACCATGGGCATCTGGTGCGACTGGCAGCCTCAGGGCACCCGCATCACCCAGAACCTTCTGCACCACAACGAGCGCCCCGCCTTCTGCGACTGGGCGGAGGGCGGCATGGAGAGTCAGGATCTGTTTGTGGAGGTAGGCCACGGCCCCACCCTGATCGACAACAACATCCTGCTGTCCGAGGTGAGCCTGCGCATCGCCACCGAGGGCGTTGCCATGGTGCACAACCTGATGCTGGGCACCCTCACCTTTGTGGGGGGCGGCACCGGCGACCGCTACACGCCCTACCACATCCGCCACCGCACGGAGGTAGCCGGTTTTATGACCATCCTCCATGGCGATGACCGGTTCTACAACAACATTTTTGTGCAGAACCATCCCGCCGACGAGCCGGTGAAGCGGGGCGGCCCTGCGGAGCACGAGCGCCTTGTGGGCACCTGGTGCTTCGACGAGTACCCCACCTATGAGGAGTGGATCTCCTGGTTTGACATGGATGTGGCCCGTCCCGACATGGGCAAGCTGGAGAAGTATCACGAGAGCCACCTGCCCGTATGGGCTAAGGGCAATGTGTATCTGGGCGGCGCGAAGCCCTGGAAGCACGAACAGAACGCCCTTGTCCTTGAAGACATGCCCACCCTTGAACTCACGGAGCAGGCCGGTCAGCCCGTGCTGAACACCAATGTGTACGACCTGATCGCCGGCTACCGTTCGGGCATGGTGAACAGCGACATCCTGGGCTGCGCCTTCGAGCCCGAGCAGCGCTTTGAGAGCCCCGACGGCTCCGCCATCGTCTTTGACCGGGACTACCTGGGCAACACCCGCGGCGTGGACGTCCAAGTCGGAGGCCAAGCGGTCTTAGGAAGACAACATGTTTCCCCAACTCCTTG
>JAZQHO010000096.1:0-6325 GCA_045540635.1 Candidatus Limiplasma sp. | reverse complement strand
AACATCGCCAAGCGCATGCCCTTCTCCAGCGGTGCCGATTTGGAAAACGTGATGAACGAGGGCGCTCTGCTGGCAGTGCGCCGCCGCAAGAACGTTATCTCCCAGCAGGAGCTGGTGGATGCCGTCAGCCGTGTGCAGATGGGCCCCGAAAAACGCAGCCACAAGGTTACAGAGCGGGATCGCAAGCTTACCGCCTACCATGAGGCCGGTCATGCGGTGCTGGGCAACCTGCTGCCCGATTGCGAGGACGTGCATCTGGTCACGATCATCCCCCGCGGTCAGGCGGGCGGCTATACCCTCAGCCTGCCCAGCGAGGAGAATGACGGCTACCGCCGCAATGAGCTGATGGCCCGCATCACCATGATGCTGGGCGGCCACGCTGCCGAGCGCATCACCCTGGAGGACATCTCCACCGGCGCCTCCAGCGACATCAAGCGCGCCACCGAGCTGGCACGCCGCATGGTCACACAGTGGGGCATGAGCGACCGGATCGGCACCATGTATCTGGGCAGCGATCAGGAGGTATTCGTGGGCATGGAGTTTGGCCAGAGCCGCGAGTACAGCGAACAGTCCGCCGCCACCATCGATGCGGAGGTAAAGCACATCATCGACCAGTGCTATGCCCGTGCCTGCGAGCTGCTCACCCAGCATCTGGATAAGCTGACCGCCGTGGCCGAAGCACTGCTGGAGCGGGATACCCTCAACCGTGCCGAATTTGAGGCCGTGATGCGCGGCGAAGCGCTGCCCCCCAAGACCGAGGCCGAGCAGGTGCAGCCCACCGTGGGCGCTGCCGGCGAGGCTCCCGCCTCCGATACCCCCGTCTCCGGCACTCCGGAGGATACCGAAGCCTTTGTGGAGCCCGGCGAGGACACCTCCCGCCGGATCCTCTTCGCAGACGACGCGGATGATCGCAAATGAGCATCCAGTACAGCATTGATCTGCATATCCATTCCACCATATCCGACGGGCTGGAAACGCCCGCCGGGCTGCATGCGCGTGCGCTGCGGGAGGGGCTTGATGCCATCGCCCTGTGCGACCACGATACCGTAGCCGGTGTACCGGTCATGCGGGAAGTGCTCCGCAGCCACGCCCAGCAGCATCCGGACAGCCCGCCGCTTCGCTACCTGCCCTCCATTGAGCTGAGCACAGGCGACGGCGGGCATGCCCATTTGCTGGGCTATGGCATCGATGCGGAAAACGAACAGCTGCTGGCCTTTCTGAACCGTATGCAGCAGGATCGGGTGGAGCGCTGCAAGCGCATGCTTTGCCTGTTGCGCAAGCAGGGCATCCGGCTGTGCTGCCATGTGGAGGAGGAGCTGCTGCGCCCGGGCACCGGGCGTGCCCACATCGCCCGCGCGCTGTTGGATGCAGGCGTGGTCAACACCATGCAGCAGGCCTTCGACCGCTATCTGGCCCGGGGCAAATGCGCCTACATCGCCCGGAAGTACCTGTCCATTGCCGAGGGCGTGCGGCTGTTGACCGCTGCCGGTGCCACGGTGGTGCTGGCGCACCCCAGCCGCCTGAACCCGGATCCCCAAGGGCTGCGGGCACTGGTGGAGGAGCTGATGCAGGCCGGTCTGGCAGGGCTGGAGGCATACCATCCCTCCGCAAGCAGGCAGCAGGCACCCATGCTGGACAGTATGGCACGCTCGCTGGGGCTGCTTGTTACCGGCAGCAGCGACTACCACGGTGATCCCGGCTGCTGCACCCGGATGGGGCGCATGCCCTCCGGCTGGAAAGACCCGGAAGCAGATCTGCAAAAGCTGCTGGTGCGCACCGGTCTCAAGGGCTGCTGCCCCGGCGGTGCCGTGTCCCGTTTCTTTTGAACTCTTTTCAATTCTCTCACCAAAGGAGCTATCCGAATGTACAAGCAAGGCACTCCCGGCGACGGTCTGGGCGGCGAACAGGACGGGTGGAGCACCCGCCCGCCCCGGATCGAGACCACCGGCACACCGCGGCGCAGGAGACGAAGCGCCGAAAGCGCTGAGCCTGCGCAGGATGCTCAGACCGCAACGCCGCAGGAGCACCGTCCGGCCCCTGCGCAGAGGCTCAGCTTCGATGGCGACGGTTATCCGGCGCAGCCCGGTTATGTGCGCCAGCCCGGCTACAGCGAGCCCGGCAGCTATACCCGCCAGTACGGCTACGGCGAGCCCGGCAGCTATACCCAGCAGTATGGCTACGGCGAGCCCGGCGGCTATACCGGCCAGTACGGCTACGGCGAGCAGGGCAGCTATACCCAGCGAAGCGGCTATATCGATGGCTATCCCCGGCAAAACGGCTATGCGGAGCCGGGCAGCTATACCCAGCAGAGCGGTTATATCGATCTGGGCGGCTATCCCCAGCGGAACGCCTATCCCCAGCAGGGCGGCTATGCCGATGTGGGGGGCTACCCCCAGCAGGGCGGTTATGCCGACCCCAACGGCTACCCACAGCAGGGGGGATATGCCGACCCCAACGGCTACCCACAGCAGGGCGGTTATGCCGACATGGGCGGCTACCCACAGCAGGGTGGTTATGCGGATCTGAGCGACTATTCCCAGCAGGGCGGATACTCCGATCCGGGGGATCATCCCCGGCAGAGCGGTGCCGCCGGTGAGCACCGTTACGATCCCAACGACTATCCCGCCACGCAGGCCAATTATTCCACCAGCACCTACGACCCCTCCCGCAGCGGCTACGCCCCCGTGCCGCCCGCTGAGGAAGGCGGTTCCGGCTTCAAGGAGTTTCTGAAAAAGAACGGCGCACAGATGGCGATCCTGCTGCTGGTGCTGGGTGCTCTGGCGGCATGGGCTGCCTTTGGCGGCAACGGGCGCAACCCCCGGCCACAGCCCAACGGCATCCATACCCCCGCCGTCACCGGCACCCAGAGCGGAAACACGCCCGTCAAGGGCAATGTAAGCGCCTATGCGGAGCTGTTTCTGCCCAATGTGTATGTGGACGGCATCTGCCTTGCCGATATGACCTACGAGCAGGGTGTGAGCGCCGTCTGGGCGCAGGTGAACCAGAAGCAGAACAGCTGGTATGTGCGCCTGAAAAACGAAAACGGCAGCAGCAAGGACATCACCGCTGCCATGCTGGGCATCAGCTTCGACCCCACCCTTGCCCTGCAGCAAGCGTGGGCAGTGGGGCACCCGGTGGCAGCAGACGGCAAGGTGGATCAGAAAGCGCTGCAGCAGGCGGTCTCCCTTGCGCTGACCACCGAGTATCATTTCGCCTCTGCCCAGCAGAGCGCCGATACCACGCCCATCGATACCATCCTCAACACGCTGCAGACCAACGCCTACCGCGCCCCGCAGGATGCAGTCATCCTTTCCTTCAACCCGGATGATTTCGTCAACCCCTTCACCTTTCAGGAGGAGGTCTGGGGGCAGTGGCTGGATGTGAGCGCCGTAAAGCAGGAGATCCTTGCGCTGGTCAACAGCATGCAGACCGGCGAGGTACTCCTGCAGACCACGCCCATCGCACCCAATGTGACCGTCAGCGATCTGCAAAAGACCGTAACGCTGCGCTGCCGTGCGGTAACGCCCATCTCCTCCAGTTCCACCGAGGAGCGCACCAACAACATCCGCGTGGCCTTGGCCAAGATCAACGGCAAGAGCCTTGCCCACGGCGACAAGTTCTCCTTTAACAAGATGGTGGGCCGCCGCAGCCTTGAAAACGGCTTCTTTGAAGCCATCGAGTACGCCTACGGCGAAGAGGTGATGGGCGTTGGCGGCGGCGTCTGCCAGGCCAGCACCACCGTATACCTTGCCGCCGTGCAGAGCGGCATGACCATCACCAGCCGGGATGCCCACTCCAACCCCGTCAACTACACCAGTCTGGGCATGGATGCCACCGTCAGCGATACCAGAGGCCGCGAGGTGGATTTCGCCTTCAAGAACGAAAGCGGCGGGCGGGTCTTTATTGCCGCCCACGTGGTGGAGAGCGGCTCCAACGGGCGCAGCCTCCTGTGCGAAGTGCGCATCTACGGCCCCTCACTGGATAACATCCACTACAAGCTGGAAAGCGAGACCGTGGAGATCCTGCCCAAGCCGGAGGAGCCCAAGCTGAAGGAGGACAAGACCGGCGAGCGGGTCTACTATGTGGATGAGATGAAGCAGATCTCCAAAGGCCGCGAGGGCTATGTGGTGGATACCTATCTCTGCACCTATCAGGATGATATTCTTATCGGGCGTGATAAGATCAGCACGGATACATACCCTGCACGGCAGGATGTGTACTGGATAGGGGTACACAGCCGCTGACGCACGTCCGCCATGCCGCCAAGGCGTGGCGGGCGTGCGTCAGCCCTCCGCTTGCCTTGGCGGCATGGCGTTCGCGCTCGGAGTAGACAGACAGAAGCCGCGGCTCAAGGGGGAAGGGGCCCTTCCCTTCCCCACGCCGCTCGCTGGAGGGCCCGTCCTCGCAGGTGGAGCGCCCGCTCGCCCGCCCTTCGGGCGGTCAGCGTTCGTCCCCCTGCTGCGTTGCGGGCCCCGCTGGGGGGGGGATGGGTGGCGGCATCGGCAGGCGGGTGGTTGCTGCTTGGGTAAGACACGCTTGCCGGTGGTGTCCAACCCGCACAGCCTCCCCTGTGTAAGGGGAGGTGGCGCGTAGCGCCGGAGGGGTTGTACGCCCTGCCCCGGATCAACTATCTCCATGCAGCTCCTGCACAATATTGGCACACCCCGCCGCCATCCGCCGGAATCCACCCGGCTAATGGCGGCGGGTTTTGTCATACCTCGTGGCATCCTGCCAAACCCTGCCGGATCCTGCCGGATCGTGCCGCACGAAACCTGCCCCCTTCGGCAAAAGCTTCCATCCTTCGCCAAAGGGGAAAGGTTACGCCTACACGAATACCATCACCCATCACCCGCAGAAAAGGAGGAAAGCGGCATGATGGCGTACCGGGAGCCTGTCACCGTGGTGATCGGGGGCGAGCTGGATCACTGCAACGCGCCCCAGATCCGGCAGCAGTTGGATGATCTGTTGATGGATGAGAGGGTCGTGCATGTGGTGCTGGATCTGGAGAACCTTACCTTTATGGATTCATCTGGCATCGGGGTGCTGTTGGGGCGGCTGCGCACACTGAGCGCCCGGGGCGGCAGCCTGAGCGTGAAGGGCATGCGCCCGTCGGTGGAGAAGCTGTTCCGGCTGTCCGGGCTGGATCGGGTCATTGGCATTGCGGATGGGAAAAGGGGAGGGAGAATATGATGGAAAACCGTATGGAGCTGCGTTTTGAAGCGCTGCCGCAGAACGAGGCCTTTGCCCGTGTGACCATTGCGGCTTTTGCGGTGCAGCTGTGTCCCACCCTGCCGGAGATGGCGGACCTAAAGACCGCTGTCAGTGAGGCAGTGACCAATGCCATTGTTCACGGTTACGGCGGGCAGGGCGGCGAGGTGGTGCTTCGGGCATCCTTCGGGGAGGAGAAGATGCTCACCGTCAGCATCCGGGATGAGGGCTGCGGCATCCGGGATGTGGAGGCCGCCATGCAGCCCTTTTATTCCACCGGTGATGGTGCGGAGCGCAGCGGCATGGGCTTTTGCGTGATGCAGACCTTCATGGATCATGTGGAGGTGGACAGCGCCCCGGGCGAGGGCACCACTGTGACCATGCGCAAGTACATCCTTGGGGAAGCGGGCTTGCACCGGGAGCGGATGCTGGATGAGATCGGTTGATCCGGCAGCCGGCGGCTTCGCCCATGAAGGGCTGGCGGCGGCTTGCGCACGGCGGTTCGCGGGCAGGGGCGTGCCTTGGGAGGAGCTGATGCAGGAGGCACGCACGGCGCTGGTGGAGGCGCAGCGGCGGTTCGATCCCGCCCGTGGGCTGCGGTTTTCCACCTATGCGGTGCCGGTGGTGCTTGGGGCGCTGAGGGCTTGCTGCCGCAGGGCGTTGCCCATGCACGTGCCCAGAGCGGAGGGACGGCTGCTGGCGGAGCGGAATGGATGGGATACAGAAAAAGAGGAGGCGCGGAGCAAGGATCCGCGCCTTTGTGCTGCACTGGCGGCAGCAGAGCGCATGCGCCGCATGACCGCCGATCCGGAGCTGGTTTCGCTGGCGAGGGAGGATGGCTTTGAGGAGCGTGTGCTGCTGCGGGATGCGGTGCGTCGTCTGGGCAGCCCATACGCGCAGGTGATCGCCCTCAGGTATCTGCTGGGGCTTACCCAGCGGGAGACAGGGAACCGACTGGGGGCGGCACAGTGGCAGGTGTGCCGCTGGGAGCAGCAGGCGCTGGAGCGGTTGCGGGCGGAGATGTAGGTTGGCGCTGGGCGGCACCCTCAGCCCCTGACGGGGCAGCCTGCCGCCCGGTCGATCAATCGTCGGAAACAATCCCTCCGTCAGCCCTGCG
>JAZQHO010000095.1:0-2842 GCA_045540635.1 Candidatus Limiplasma sp. | reverse complement strand
GGTCAGCACCATGGGGCGGGCTTCGCCGGTCTCTTCCTCCAACAGTGACTTTTCCAGCTTGAAGTTGCACTTGGGCATCTTGTCCTCAGGCTTGTCGCCGGGCCAGGACAGCTTGACTGCCTCCTTGAAGGTGGCGGGCTTATCGTCGATGAAGTTGAGCGTGCACTTGCCGTGTTTCAGAATGTTCTGGGCGGTGTTGGAAGAGTTGCGGCAGCTCAGCAGCATGGCATAGTAATCCTTGCCGGCCACATAGTAGGGCTGCACCAGCGAGTAGGGGCCCAGGGTGGTGCTGCCGTCATCGCACAGGGTGCTGATGATGACCGTGGGCATGGGGAAGAACAGGGATGTCTGGTAGAAGTTGTCCACAATGCGGAGATTCTCGAAACTGCTCATGGGGTTGGCCTCCTTTGGATTTTGTATCAGGAAATGAGCTTGGCTATAACAGGATACAGGGTGTCGAAGGGTGTGCCTTCCATCGTCCAGCTGATGAGGGCTTCGGCAATGAACGCGGCGGTAAAAGCAGCATTGCCGCCTTGGCAGATGGGCAGGATGAAGCCCGTCAGCTGCTCTCTGAGCATCCGGTGGCGGGGCGCAAATCCCGGCGATATAGCCTTGGCTGCCCCCGCATCGGAAAACAGATCCCGATGACCCTCCGCATAGGCGCGCAGGGCTTCATACACGCCCCGGAGCAGCGCTTCCGGCCGATCTTTGGGCAGCGCTGCCATGGCATCCAGCTGCTTCTGCCAGTCCTCCGCCATAAAGGCGGCGATCAGCATTTCCTTGGAAGGAAAGTAGTTGTACACCGTGCCCACGCCCACCCCGCAGGCTCCTGCCACAGAGCGGATGGTAGTGCCGGTGTAGCCGCGCTCTGCGATCTGCCTGCGGGCTTCCTGCAAAAGCTGGCCGCGAAGATTTTCAATGATTTTGGGCATCAGATCCCTCCCCTGTGTTTTATGAACACGTTCATTTAGATATGATACGCTTTGTGTCGAAAGGTGTCAAGAATGGTTTTGCTCCGCAAGTAGCCAACCCCGCCGCCCTGTGCTATACTGTTTGGGGCATCGGACCCATTTCAACGATTTTTTCCCGGAGGTAACACATGCTGCTCACCGCTGAAAATATCCGCAAGAATTATGGCATGAAGCAACTTTTGGACGGCGTGACGCTCTATTTGAACCCGGGCGAACGGGTGGGGCTGATCGGTGTGAACGGCACCGGCAAAAGCACCTTTCTCAAGATCCTCGCCGGTGTGGAGGAGCCCGATTCCGGCCGCCTGACCAAAGATCCCAATGTGCAGATCTCCTATCTGCCCCAGGTGCCGGATATGGATGACGACCTGACCGTACTGGAGCAGGTGTTTGCAGGGCATCCCGCCGAGTTCCGCCACCTGAACGAGTACGAAGCCAAAGCTACGCTGAACAAGCTGGGCATCACCGATTTTGAGCAGAAGATCGGGCAGCTGTCCGGCGGACAGCGCAAGCGGGTGGCGCTGGCCACGGTATTCGTCCACCCGGCGGATGTGCTGATCCTTGACGAGCCCACCAACCATCTGGATGCGGAGATGGTCACATGGCTGGAGGAGAAGCTGTCCCGCTTCACCGGTGGTCTGGTGATGATCACTCACGACCGGTACTTCCTTGAAAACGTGGTAACACGCATTGCCGAACTGACCTTTGGCAAAATGTATTTCTACGAAGCCAACTACTCGAAGTATCTGGAGCTGAAGGCTCAGCGGCTGGAGATGGATCAGGCCTCCGAGCGCAAGCGGCAGGCGCTGCTCCGCAAAGAGACCGAGTGGATCATGCGGGGCTGCCGGGCACGCTCCACCAAGAGCACAGAGCGCATTGCCCGCTACGAAGCCCTGAAGGCGCAGGAAGCACCCCAGACCGGCAGCACCGTCTCCATCACCTCCGCCGCTTCCCGGCTGGGGCGCAAGACCGTGGAGCTGGAGCATGTTTCCAAGGCCTACGGCGGGCGCACCATCATCCGGGATTTCTCCTACACCCTGCTCAGGGATGACCGGGTGGGCATCATCGGGCGTAACGGCGCAGGCAAATCCACCCTGCTCAACATGATCGCCGGGGAGCTTGCCCCCGACAGCGGCACAGTGGATTTCGGCGGCACCGTCCGCATCGGCTACTTTACGCAGGAGGGGCGGGAGCTGGATCCCACCCAGCGGCCCTACGACTACATCCACGAGGTAGCAAGCGAGGTGCACACCAAGGAGGGGCGCATCTCCGCCACCCAGATGATGGAGCGTTTCCTGTTCCCCTCCGATCTGCAGTTTTCCACCATTGGCAGGCTTTCCGGCGGGGAGCGCCGCCG
The DNA here is from genome assembly GCA_045540635.1 of Candidatus Limiplasma sp. GTDB lineage: Bacteria > Bacillota > Clostridia > Christensenellales > Aristaeellaceae > Limiplasma. The sequence goes on along the minus strand of JAZQHO010000095.1, from coordinate 517 downwards.
CCTGTATCTGCTGGGCATTCTGATGAGCGCCCCCAACATCCTTCTGCTGGACGAGCCCACCAACGATCTGGACGTGGAAACGCTCACCATCTTGGAGGATTACCTGACCGAATTCCCCGGAGCGGTGGTGACTGTATCCCACGACCGCTATTTTCTGGACAAGATCGCCACCTCCATTCTGGAGGTGCAGCATGATGGCACCGTGCGCCGCACCATGGGCGGCTATTCCGACTGGCTGCTGCTTCGGGAGATGGACGCAAAGCCCGCCGCCCCCAAGGAGCACAGGGACACCCGCGACAAGCAGCGCACCGACCGCCCTCCCCAGAAGCTGAAATTCACCTTTAAGGAGCAGCGGGAGTACGATACCATCGATCAGGACATCGCCGCTCTGGAAGCCCGCATTGCGGGCTGTGAGACCGCCATCGCCGAGAACGCCAGCGACTACATCCACGAGGTAGCAAGCGAGGTGCACACCAAGGAGGGGCGCATCTCCGCCACCCAGATGATGGAGCGTTTC
>JAZQHO010000094.1:0-5465 GCA_045540635.1 Candidatus Limiplasma sp. | reverse complement strand
TTTTCGGTATAGCCCTTGATCAGCTTTTCGTAAATATCCGTGCCCACCAGACTGATGGCCTGCTCCTCCAGATTGCGCGGATGGGTGATGCCTGCGGCCTGCCGCTGGCGGGCGATCATCTCCATGGCCTCAGCGGGGGTCTGTACGCCCCATAGCTGGTAGAAGGTATTCATGTTGAAGGGCAGGTTGTACAGTCTGCCTTCGTAGGCTGCCAGCGGGCTGTTGGTGTAGCGGTTCATATGCACAAAACGGTGCAGGTACTGCCAAAGGGACGGATCGTCGGTGTGAAAGATGTGTGCGCCGTAGCGGTGCACGGCAATGCCGTCCACCTGCTCGGTGTAGATGTTGCCGCCGATATGGCTGCGCTTGTCCACCACAAGGCAGCGCTTGCCCGCATCGGTCAGCTGCCGGGCAAGGGTAGCGCCGGTCAGCCCGGCGCCTACGATCAGATAATCATAGGTCATGGGTACCCATTCCTTTACAGAAGCATCGGAGCGCATGGGCGCTGCGGGCGAAAAAACGTTGTGATAGCCACAAAAATCTTATCATACTTTGGCTTGTGCGTCAATGTAAGGGGCTTGGCAGCAGGGCGTTGTCTTTGTGGTGAGATATGCTATAATGAATCTATCAGTTTGGTATGAAAAGCAATGCCGCAAGATCGGTGAAGCCCGCAGTGCTGCCCGGATCATCGCTGTCAAAAAATCAATGATTTCCCGAAAGGAGTACCTACCTATGCAAGTACGCCGCCTGAACCCCGAAGAATTCCTGCCCATGCAGAACAACATGAACATCGCTTTCCGGTTCGACCGCAGCGAGACCCCTGTGGATCACGGCAGCAGCCACCTCCATACCTACGGCGCCTTTACCGATGAGGGGGTGCTCACCTCCAGCGTTATCGGCAACCCCTACCGTTGCTCCTACTGGGGGCATACGGTGGGTATGTGCGGTGTGGGCGGTGTTGCCACCCTGCCGGAATACCGCCGGGAGGGACATATGCGCCTGCTGATCCCCTATGTGCTCAACGCAGCCTATGAACGGGGCGATGTGCTGTCCTCCCTGTTCCCGTTCTCCCACCCCTTCTACCGCAAGTTCGGCTTTGAGTGCTGCGGCACGGTGCAGTTCTGCGAGGCGGGGCTGCATGCGTTTCAGAAAATGCCATGGCTGGGGCATGTGAAGCACGTTCTGCCCGGTGAGGATCTCTCCGAGCTGAAGCGTATCTATGCAGCGTTCCAAAAGACCCACAACTTTCTCTGCGACCGGGATGACGGCTACTGGCAGCACCGCTTCGGCAAGGATCCCTACATCACCCACCACCATGTGTATCTGTGGTACGATGAGCAGGATCAGCCGCAGGCCTATTGCCTCATCAACCACGATGCGGAGAAGAACTATACGGTGCTGGACTGGGCATACACCAGCCCGGCGGCGTTGCGGGGGCTGTTCGGCTTCTTCCGGGTGCTGGAGCCCAGCGGCGAGAATATCCGCTTCAAGCTGCCCATGGATGCCAATCCCTTCTGCCTGCTGCCCGAGCCCTACGATGTGGAGGTCAAGCTGAAGAACATCGGTATGCTGCGGGTGGTGAATGTGGAAAAAGCACTCAGCCTGTATCCTTGGGCAGCGGATATAAAAGAACTCACCGTTCGGGTGGAGGACAGCGATATCCCGCAGAATGCCCACACCTTCCGGGTGGAGTGCGGCAATGAGACAGCCGTTTCCGTGGATGACGCCGCCCAGCCAGATCTGGAATGTTCCGTTCAAGCGCTGAGTCAGCTGCTGCTGGGCGCAGCAGAGCTGCCGCAGCTGCTGGCCAACCGCACGGATATCCGCCTCCGCCGCAACGATCCCGCATTGCTCCGGGCTTTCCCGCAGAACCCCATGTTCCTTGTGGAGAATTTCTGATCCCGCCCCGGCACCGATAAACACACGGAACCCCCGCTGTCCGCAGGAGCGAAGCCTGCCGGATGGCGGGGGTTCTGTCCGGTTCGGGATGAATATTTACTCTACCTGTGCACCGTTGATGAACACGGCCTTCACCTGTGTGCTTACCTCAAAGGGGCTGCCGTCGGTCACAACGATGTCTGCATCCTTGCCAACTGCCAGCGAGCCGACCCGGTCGCCCACCTGTGCATGCTCCGCTGCGTTGATGGTGATGGCACGCAGTGCATCGAAGGGATCCATGCCTGCCTTCACAGCCAGACCGGCGCAAAGGGGCAGGTATTTCTGCGGGATCACCGGCGCATCGGTAATAATGGAAACATGGCAGCCGGCGCTTGCCAGCTTGCCGGGGGTCTCCCAGCTCTTGTTGCGCAGCTCGAATTTGCTGGCGTGGGTCAGGGTGGGGCCGACTGCCAGCATCACGTTTTCCTTTGCCAGCTCATCCACCACCAGATGGCCTTCGGTCACATGCTCAAGGGTGATATCCACATCAAATTCCCGGGCGATGCGCAGGGCGGTAAAGAAATCGTCCGCCTGATGGGCGTGCGCCTTCAGGGGCATCTGGCGGCGCACCACAGGCAGCAGGGCATTCAGCTTCATATCAAAAGCGGGCAGCTTTTCCGGGTCGCCATTGGCACGGTCGGTCTTGTGCATGTATTCCTGTGCCTTGAAGAGCATCTCCCGCAGCTTGGCGGCAGTGGTCATGCGGCTGGAGTCGCCCTTTTCCCGGTAGCAGCGCTTGGGATTTTCGCCAAAGGCGCATTTCATGGCGGCTTCAGCCTTGATGACCATATCATCGATCCGCTTGCCGACGGGCTTGTAGACGGCAAAGGTGCCGCCCAGCACATTGGCGCTGCCGGGGCCTGCGCACAGGGTGGTAACACCGGCCTTGCGGGCTTCGGCCAGCATTTCGTCCCGGGGCTCGATGGCATCGATGGCACGCAGCTGGCAGGCGAGAATATCGCCGTATTCGTTGTAGTCTGCGCCCTCGTAGCCGATGCCGTGCCCGTCCAGACCGGTGTGGCAGTGGGCCTCTACAAAGCCGGGGTAGATCTCCAGCCCGGCGGCATCAAAAACCTCTGCACTGTCGCAGACCAGATCCTTTCCGATCTGAGCGATCTTGCCGTCCTTGCAGAGAATATCGGCAATAAAGGGTTCCCGGTCAATGGCATTGTGGATGAGTCCGTTGCGGATCAGCAGCATGAGTGGGTTTCCTCCTTTGCAGGCTTTTGTGCAAGCGTATGCGAAGCAAGGGCAGCTTTGCCCGGAGTCGGAAAAACCCCTGTGCCGCTTCGCACCGCCTGTGGATCTGCTTTTTCTGCTATCACTATACCACAGCCCGGGCGGCGAAACAACCGCAGAAGCTTTTTTCCCGGTGCTTATGCTTCCATAAGCTGCATAAAAGTATCGCCGGTGATGGTCTCCTGCTCGTAGAGGTACTGCGCCAATGCATGGAGCCGCTCCACATCCTCCCGCAGGATCGTCATAGCTTTGTCGTACTGCTGCCTGACCAGCGAGATCACCTGTCGGTCGATCTCTGCCTGTGTATCCGGCGAGCAGCAGAGGGAGGCATCGCCGCCCAGATACTGGTTGGTCACGGTCTCCAGCGCCACCATACCGAAGTTCTCGCTCATGCCGTAGCGGGTGATCATGGCCCGGGCCAGCTTGGTCATCTGCTCAATATCGTTGCCTGCGCCGGTGGATACGGTGCTGAAGATCAGCTCCTCTGCTGCCCTGCCGCCTGCGTAGGTGGCCAGCTTGTTCGTAAGCTCCTCCCGGGTCAGCAGGCAATGGTCGTCCTGCTCCACCTGCATGGTGTAGCCCAGTGCGCCCGATGTGCGGGGAATGATGGTGATCTTCTGCACCGGTGCGGAGTGGGTCTGACGAGCCGCCACCAGCGCATGCCCGATCTCGTGGTATGCCACCACTTTCTTCTCCCGGTCGCTGAGGATGGCGTTCTTTTTCTCGTAGCCTGCGATCACTACCTCGATGCTCTCCTCCAGATCTTGCTGCGTTACGGCGCTGCGCCCGGCCCGTACTGCCCGAAGAGCGGCTTCATTCACCATATTGGCCAGCTCTGCACCGGATGCGCCGGAGGCCATGCGTGCCACCTGACGGTAATCGATGCTGCCGGTGGTCTTTACCTTCTTGGCGTGTACCTGCAGTATTTTGGCACGCCCATCCAGATCGGGCAGATCCACCGGGATGCGGCGGTCAAAGCGGCCGGGACGGGTCAGTGCCGGGTCGAGGGATTCCGGGCGATTGGAGGCGGCCAGCAGCATAACGCCGTTGTTGCCCTCAAAACCGTCCATCTCGGTCAGCAGCTGGTTCAGGGTCTGCTCCCGCTCATCGTTGCCGCCCAGCATGCCTCCCTCACGCTTTTTGCCGATGGCATCGATCTCGTCTATGAACACGATGCAGGGGGCTTTTTCCTTGGCCTGCTTGAACAGATCCCGCACCTTGGCAGCGCCCATGCCTGCAAACATCTCCACAAATTCTGAGCCGGACATGGAAAAGAACGGTACATCCGCTTCACCTGCCACAGCCTTTGCCAGCATGGTCTTGCCCGTGCCGGGAGGGCCCACCAGCAGAACGCCCTTGGGCATGGAGGCGCCAATGGCTTTGTATTTCTCCGGATCGTGCAGGTAATCCACGATCTCCGCAAGGCTTTCCTCCGCCTCGTCCACGCCTTCGATATCGTCAAATTTGATGCCTTGGGTGGATTTGACATACACCTTGGCGTTGCTCTTGCCCATGTTGAACATCATCGATCCCGGACCGCCGCCGGCCTTGTCCATCATCTTGCGGCTCATATACTGGCCAAGCAGAATGAAAAACAGGACAGGGAGCACCCAGCTGACCAGGAAGCTCGCCACAGGTGACATCTCCTCGACGATACGGCTGGTGAATTTGGCGCCCGACGCGTGCAGTCTGTTTACGAGATCCGGGTCGTTCACGACGCCCGTCTTGTACATCTTCGATCCGTCCTTGTTAGTGAAAAGGATCTTGTTCTCCTCGATCTGCACGGAGCCGATCTGCTCCTTCTCTGTCATGGTCATGAAGGTGCCGTAATCGACTTCCTGCACCTGCTGCTCCGCCAGCATCGGTGCCACCACCGCGTTGAACATGAACAGCAGCAGAAGCACGATTATGTAGAAGATCAGTATCGGTCTTCTTGGTCTTTTGATTTCGTTCATATCTGTTTTCCTTTCGTTTTTATCGTTGCGGCGTACGCGCTGTTGCAGAGGCCCAGCACAGCCGACAGTATAAACAGCATTTCGATGCCCAGAGTCTTCCAGATCCAGCCGCCGAAAAGCGCCACTAATATCGTTATGAAATGGTTTACCGACACGCCTGTCGAGATTGTCGCGCGCAGCTCATCCGCGTTGTCCGCGAGATCCTGCACGTATACGTTCGAGGCCATCGACGCCAGCGAGATCACCGAATCGAGCACGTAGTTTGCGCAGCACACGATGAACGCGATGTGCATCGGGAATATGTGATGCGCGAAGCCGTAGAAGAAGCAGACG
>JAZQHO010000093.1:0-3404 GCA_045540635.1 Candidatus Limiplasma sp. | reverse complement strand
GCCACGATCCGACTTCCACGCCCGCACGCACCCGCCGGATGGGCGGACGTGCTATATGCGGAAGGTGAACTTATCCCCCCGGATCCACTGTCTGCTCAGGTGCAGGGGCACCCCGTGCTGATCCAGTACGGTCTCATCCAGCAGAAGCAGGGCATCGCCCACTTCGGTATCCAGATGCTTGCTCACAAAGGGCGTGGCATGCCCGAGGGAAATATCATGCTGGGCAGAGGCGGGGATCACCCCGTGGCGCTGCAGGCAGGCGTAGAGGGAACCCTCGGCAGCCTCCTCCTTCAAGAAGGCGTAGCGCTCGGGAAAATGGTTGATCTCCAGCATCACCGCTTCGCCGTTGCACAGGCGCAGGCGGCACAGCTCCAACAGCTGGGCTCCCTCCGGCAGCTCCAACAGCTGGGCATCCTCCTTGGCGGCAGGCACCAGCTGTGCGCTGATGAGCCTGGTATCCGCCCGGTGGCCCCGCTGGGCACAGGCCTCGGTAAAGCTGGTAACGTGCTTCAGGTCGCGGCGCAGGCGCTCGCCGGCCACAAAGGTGCCCTTGCCCTGCTTGCGCACCAGCAGCCCCTCCTGCACCAGATCCAGTATGGCCTTGCGCACGGTAACACGGCTTACGCCGTAGGTATCGCACAGCACCTGCTCGGAGGGGATGCGCCCCCCGCAGGGGTACACTCCGGCGCTGATGTCGTTTTTGAGGCGGTGCATCAGCTGCTGGTAGAGCGGGCTCTGGCTTTTTTTCTCAAGGTATTGGTTCATGGGTACTCCTTCTTTGGCAGTTGGGGGTTCATTCCACGCCCAGGAAAAGCAGGATGCCGCTGTCCTGAGAGAAACGGATGATGTCGTTGATCACGCCCGCGGGCATTTCGGTGATCACCGGCAGGAAGCTGATGGTCAGCGAGGGCAGATAGCGGGCCTTGATGCGCTGGATGTACTCATCGTTCAGGTGGAAGAAATCCTCATAGGGGTAAGCGCGCTCCATGAGCACCGTGTAGGGCAGCTCCTGCTGGAGCAGCTCGATGGTGCCGGTGAAGCAGACCTTCCCGGTCTCCGGATGCACATAGGAAAGGCTCCAGCGGGACAGGTTGGGGTAGTCGATATCGGTGCGGTAGAGCACCAGCCGGAAGTCGGCAGCGATGGGCTCAGGCAGCATTTCGCCCTCGGCGGTGAAGCGGATGGTGCCCTTGGTCTCGTAGTGATCCCGCAGGGGGATATCGTCCATATCCAGCACCATGGTCAGGTAGTTGACCGGCTCGCCGCCCTCCTCCTCTGCCGGGTGGGTGATGGAAAGGGTCAGCTGCCAGTCGTCGCCCCGCCAGTCGCCGATCTTTTCCTGACTGATGAGGGTGAGCAGGCTGCCGTTCTCGTCCGGCAGGGTGAGGGTGAAGTTGCGTGCTTCGCCCAGCTTGCGCGTAAAGACCACCGTATTGCCGAGGGTGTAGGTCTCCACCTTTTTTTTGCTGGTGATCACCAGCCCCTTGTGGGCGGGATCCAGCAGCTCCAGATAGTCGGTAAGGCAGCCCAGCTTGTCGTACACCTCATAGCTTACGCCCAGATCGTAGAAAAGATTGGTGATGTAGTTCTGCAGCCGGTAGGCGTTCTCGCCGTCTGCGGCATGCATCTCCTCCCAGCTCTGGCAGAGTGCGAGCAGATCCTTGTAGGGCACGGTGCGCTTGCCTTCGCCTGCGCAAAGCTCCGCCAGCGGCGGATAGTACCGCCTCCAGATATCCAGAGAGGTCTCCGGGTACAGCAGCAGGCTGATCAGGTTGGAGGGCATCTCCATGTAGTAGCGGGGCTTCATCATAAATTCCAGAAAGTTGTCCATCTGGAAGTAGAGGCTCTCGTCCATCAGGGCGCGGGAGGCCAGAAAGCGCTCCTTCATGTACACATCGAAGGTGAAGGGAACAGTCAGGCGGTCGTTTACGTAAAGGCCGCCGTCAAACCAAGCGCGCACGTTGTCGGTAAAGGGCTGCTGGGTATCCAGAACGCCCTTGACGGCAACCTTTTTAAGAAAGCGCTCCCAGCCTGCATAGTCGGCCTTGCCGTCGGCGGGGAAGGCATCCGCATTGAGCGCAAAGGAGATGGTGGTCTCCGCCCGCACCACGGGCACCTTGAAAATGGGCACATCGCCGTAGGCCAGCGCAGAGGCAGGCAGCAGGCACAGGCACAGCAGCAGCGCCGTGATGCGGAGCAGAAGGTTCGTTTTCATCGGTTTTCGCCTCCTTCTTCGGTCAGAGGGTGAGAAAACAGTATGCAGGGGGGTGCAGCCCCCCTCAGACTGCTGAAAAACCCCAGAGGTATCGGAGGGCCGCAGCCCTCTGATTGCCGATCCGAAACCAGCGGCGTGTACGGTGGTTCCGCAAGCTTACGAAGTAAGCATTCCTATCGCCGTTTGCCGCCCGGGGAGCCGCAGGCTCCTAGGCAAACGGTGCAAATCTCGTTGAAAAAGCCGCCGTAGGCGTGTTTTTCAACGATTTGGGTCAGCCCTTGGCGCGGTAGGCGGCGCGGGCACGCTCCTCGTGGCCAAGGATGCGCTTGCGCATGCGCAGGTTCTTGGGGGTGATCTCCAGCAGCTCGTCATCGTCGATAAACTCCAGGCACTCCTCCAGCGTGAGGGGATGCACGGAGATCAGGCGCAGGCTGTCCTCGCTGGCAGAAGAGTTGCGCATGTTGGTAACATGCTTCTGCTTGCAGACGTTGACCACCAGATCATCCGGGCGGGCGTTCTGGCCGCAGATCATGCCCCTGTAGACGGGGGTCTGCACGCCGATGAACAGGGTGCCGCGCTCCTGGGTGTTGAACAGGCCGTAGGAAGTGGTCTCGCCGTCCTCGTGGCAGACCAGCGCGCCCAGATTGCGGTGGGGGATATCGCCCTTGACCGGCTCGTAGCGCTCAAACACGGAGGACATGATGCCCTCGCCACGGGTATCGGTCATAAACTCGCTGCGGTAGCCGAACAGGCCGCGGCTGGGCACAAGGAACTCAAGGCGTACGCGCTCGGTGCCGTGCATGCTCTCCAGAATACCGCGGCGGCGGCCCAGCTTTTCGATCACGGCACCGGCGTAGGCCTGAGGCACGTCGGCTACCATGCGCTCGATGGGCTCGCACTTGACGCCGTCGATCTCCTTATACAGCACCTGCGGCTTGGAGACCTGAAACTCGTAACCCTGCCGGCGCATGTTCTCGATGAGGATGCTCAGGTGCAGCTCGCCGCGGCCGCGCACCTCAAAGGCATCGGGGCTGTCGGTCTCGTTGACGCGGAGGCTCACGTCGGTCTGCAGCTCTTTGAACAGGCGGGCACGCAGGTGACGGCTGGTCACATACTCACCCTCGCGGCCTGCGAAGGGGCTGTTGTAGACGGAGAAGGTCATGGTCACAGTGAAGTCGGATCGTAGCCA
>JAZQHO010000092.1:0-6412 GCA_045540635.1 Candidatus Limiplasma sp. | reverse complement strand
CAACTCCTTGGCTCACAGAACGACATGGCTACGATCCGACTTCTCCCGGGCGGCAACCGGTGATAGGAATCCCTTGCTGCGCAAGGGTTCCGAAACCACCGTACACGCCGCTGGTTTCGGATTGGCAATCAGAGGGCTGCGGCCGACCATACCTCTGGGGTTTTTCTGTCCTCCCCCATGCAGGTACACCTGCCGCAGCAGCGTTCCAGAAAGCGTTTACAGACTGTATTCTTATACTTTCCCGATTGACAGAACGCTTCACCATCCGCTATAATCAAAGCAACCCTGTTAACGCTTACATGATCCATTTTCGGCAAGGAGCTGTTCGCATGACGCACATCAATGCCTTTACCCGGCAATATCTGGCGGGCTACAAGCCCTACAAAAGCTACTGGAACTACGAGGACGGCTGTGTGCTCAAAGGCTGCATCGATCTGTACGCCGCCACCGGCGACAGCCTGTACCGCAGCTTCGTGCTGGACTACCTGCAGCGCTACGTGGCAGAGGACGGCACCATTGCCAACTACGAGCTGCGGCAGTACAACATCGATTCCATCAACGCAGGCAAGGCGCTGTTTTTCGGGCTGGACGAGACCGGCGACGAGCGCTTCCGCAAGGCTATCGAGTTCCACATGCAGCGGCTGAGGGAGCATCCCCGCTGCGCATGCAGCAACTTCTGGCACAAGAGCATCTACCCCGACCAGATCTGGCTGGACGGGCTCTACATGGCTCAGCCCTTCTACATGGCTTATGAGACCCGCTTCAATAAGCTGGCAAACGCAGCCGACATCACCGGCCAGTATGCCAATGTGCGCAAGTACCTGTTCAACGAGGAAAAGCAGCTGTACTACCACGCCTGCGATACCGCCCGCATCCAGCCGTGGGCCGACAAGGATACCGGCTGCTCCCGTAACTTCTGGCTGCGCTCCATGGGCTGGTATGTGATGAGCCTGATCGACTGCATCGGCAACTGCTCCGAAATGCTCTACGAGCACTACCGGCAGCTGATCGACCTGTTCCGCGAAGCTGTTTCCGGCATGCTGCGCTGGCAGGATCCCGATACGGGCCTGTTCTGGCAGGTGATCGACCACGGCGGGCATCCGGACAATTATCTGGAGACCTCCGGCTCCGCCATGATGGCCTACGCCATTCTGAAGGGCGTGCGCCTCCATGTGCTCAACGGGGAAAAATATCTGCCCATCGGGCGCAGGATCTTCGAAAGCCTTGCAGACAGCAAGCTGATCCATCAGGACGGCGGGCTGCACCTTTGCGACATCTGCGCCGTTGCCGGGCTCAGCGACAAGCGGGACGGCTCGGTGGCTTACTATCTGAGCGAGCCCCGGGTATGTGACGACAGCAAGGGCGTGGGGCCCTTCCTGATGGCGTATGCCGAATACCTCCGCTCCTGATCTTTGCCAAGGAGGATCCACCATGCAGCTTGAACTTGTTTTCCTCTCCGCCCGCACTGCCACCCTGCTCATCCACGACGGCGGGCTGTACCACACCTGCAAGCCCTATCAGCTGCGGCTGAACGGGCAACCCCTTCCCGATACCGAAAAGACCGTGACCAGCCTGTTCGGGCTGTGGCCGGATACCGAATATATCCTTGAGGTGCTGGACGGCGAAAAGCAGCTTGCCAGCCATACCTTCCGTACCGCAAAGGAGAGCTGCACCCTTGATGTGCGCCGCTTCGGTGCAGTGGGCGACGGCGAGCATGACGATACCGCCGCCATTCAGGCCGCCATCCTGTGCTGCCCGGAGGGCGGGCGCGTGCTGATCCCCGCAGGCTGCTACCGGGTAACGCCTCTGTTTTTGAAGAGCCATACCACCGTGGAGCTGCAAAAGGATGCCACCCTGCAGCTGGAGACCGACCGCAGCCGCTTCCCCATCCTGCCGGGCATGGTGCAGACCACCGATGAAAGCGACGATTACAACCTCGGCAGCTGGGAGGGCAACCCGCTGGATATGTTCGCCGCCGCCATCACCGGCGTGAATGTGGAGGATGTGCTCATCTGCGGCGAAGGCCTCATCGACGGTCAGGCGCAAAAGAGCGACTGGTGGCAGAACCACCGCACCCGCCGGGGCGCATGGCGAGGCAGGCTGCTGTTCCTCAACCACTGTAAGAACATCACCGTGCAGGGACTTTCCTTTGCCAACAGCCCCTCGTGGAACCTGCACCCCTATTTCAGCGATGAGCTGAAATTCCTTGATATCTCCGTCACCGCTCCCGCCGACAGCCCCAACACCGACGGTTTCGACCCGGAAAGCTGCCAGAACGTGCTGCTGATGGGCGCTCATTTCTCTCTGGGGGATGACTGCATCGCCCTCAAGGCCGGCAAGATATACATGGGCCGCCGCTACAAGCGCCCCTGCAAGCACATCCGCATCAGCCACTGCCTGATGGAGAACGGCCATGGCGGCATGACCGCAGGCAGCGAAATGGCCGGCGGCGTGTGCGATGTACAGGTCTCCCACTGCCTGATGCGCAACACCGACCGGGGTCTGCGCATCAAGACCCGCCGCGGACGCGGCAAGGACGGTGTGATCGACGGCATCGTATTCGATAACGTGCGCATGGAAAAGGTGGGCGCACCCTTCACCGTCAACTGCCTGTACTTCTGCGACCCGGATGGGCACAGCGAATGGGTGCAGTCCCGCAAGCCCGCCCCGGTGGACGATTCCACACCCTATGTGGGCAACATCACCTTCCGCAATGTAACAGTGGAGGGCTGCGGTGCCTGCGCAGGCTATCTGCTGGGGCTGCCGGAGCAGCCGGTGGAGCGCCTCACGCTGGAGAACGTTTCCTTTACCTTCGACCCCAGCGGCAAGCCCATGGCTCCCGTGATGGCCGAGGGCATCGAGCCCTGCCTGAACAAAGGTCTGGTAGCCTGCTTCGTCAGGGAGCTGAACCTGAAGAACGTGACCATGCAGGGCCAGCAGGGCGAGGAGCTGGTCTGCGAGCAGGTGGAGCGGATCATCCGGGCGTAAGCCTGCGTGCAAACCAACAAAACAGAAGCGGCGCATCCGGTTCGTGACCGGCCTGTGCCGCTTCTGTTTTATGAAGAGATGTTTCTTACTCTCCATCCGCTGCCGCAAGAGCCTGTTTGCCCAGCAGATAACTGCCTACCAGCCCGCTGACCGGAAACAACTCCGGCGCAACGATATAGTGATCGATATTCTCCAGTATGGCGGGGGACTGCACATAACCGCCCAGCAGGCGCAGGGTCTCCCGGCGCACCATGGGCAAGAGGCATTCCCGCCCCAGCACGCCGCCGCCCAGAATGATCTTTTCCGGGCTCAGGGTCAGGATCAGATTGACGCACATCTGCGCCAGATAATGGGCTTCAATGGCAAAGGTGGGATGGTCGTCCGGCAGGGTGCGGGCATCGCCGTCCACACGCGCACCGATGGCAGGCCCCGCCGCCAGCCCTTCCAGGCAGCTTTCGTGGTAAGGACACACGCCCCGGGGATTGGGATCCTCTGGATGGGGGCGCAGCAACATATGCCCCAGCTCCGGGTGCACCAGCCCATGCAACAGCCTGCCCTCCGCATACACGCCACCGCCCACGCCGGTGCCGATGGTCACATACACCGCACTGCGGCAGCCACGGGCCGCCCCCAGCTCCACCTCTGCCAAAGCGGCAGCATTCACATCCGTATCGATCTTGGCGGGGATCTGCACGCCATCCAGCATTTTTTTCAGCAACGGATAATTCTTCCACCTGAGCTTTGGCGTGGAGGTGATGCTGCCGTAATCGGCTGCGGAAGGATCCAGTTGCAGCGGGCCGAAGCTGCCAACGCCCAGCGCATCCACCTGATGGCGGCGGAAAAACGCGATCATGAGCGGCATGGTCTCCTCCGGCGTTGCCGTGGGTACCGTGATGCGCTCCAGCTCCGTACCGTCCTCCAGATAAACCGCAAGCACCATCTTGGTGCCGCCCGCCTCCAGTGCGCCGATCTTCCGCATGGCTGTGTATTCCTCGCTTTCCAAGGAGCGCTGATGGCTCCCTTGTATGGAAAATGATAAAAGCAAGCGCCGGAAAAGTCAATAAGCGAGGATTGACATTCCCCCGCCTTCTGCTACAATGCATAGGCAACGATCCATCCGCCGGTTAAGGGAGGTTTTTTGGTGAAGGATTTTTCCATCAGCGACGTGCTGGACATGCAGCGGAGGCTGCAAGAGAAATATCAGGGCAAATGGGAGCCCATCGGCCCCGCAACCGGCAAGAACAAGCTTTTGTGGATGGTGGGCGAAGTGGGCGAGGTTGCAGAGATCATCAAAAAGAGCGGGCATGAGCGCATCATGCAGGATGAAAGCATTCGTGCCCACTTTGTGGAGGAGATGACCGATGTGCTTATGTACTACGGCGATGTGATGAACTGCTTCTCCATCACCCCCGAAGAGCTGGCGGCAGCCTACCGGGAAAAATTCCGGCGCAATATGGAACGCTGGTAATCCAACAAACAGAAAAGGACGTATACAACATGGCGATCGATAAAGTGCGGGAATTTTTCCGCCAATACGGTATGGAAAACGATATTCTGGAATTCCCGGTCTCCAGCGCAACGGTGGAGTTGGCAGCGGCAGCCCTTGGCTGCGAGCCCTGCCGCATTGCCAAGAGCCTTTCTTTCAAGCTTGACGGCAGCCCCATCCTGATCGTGGCTGCGGGTGATGCCCGCATCGACAACAAGAAGTACCGGGCGCACTTTGGTGCAAAGGCCGTCATGCTCCACGGCGATGAGGTGGAGCAGCTGACCGGTCACGCCATCGGCGGCGTATGCCCCTTTGCCGTCAACGAGGGCGTAACGGTCTATCTGGACGAATCCCTCAAGCGCTTCGAAAGCGTATACCCGGCCTGCGGCAGCTCCAACAGCGCCATCCGGCTGACCATTCCTCAGCTGGAGCAATACTCCGGCTATACCGCATGGATCAATGTAAGCAAGGATGCAGAAGCATGAAAACCCGTAACATGACCGAGGGAAGCCCCATCCGGCTCCTGCTTGCCGTGGCTTTCCCGCTGATGCTGGGCAATGTGTTCCAGCAGCTCTATACCGTGGTGGATGCGCAGGTGGTGGGCGCTGTGGAGGGGGTTGAGGCGCTGGCTGCGCTGGGCTCCTCCGACTGGTACCTGTGGCTGTTTACCGGCATGGTGCAGGGCTTTGCGCAGGGCTTTTCCATCCCCATGGCGCAGGCCTTCGGCGCAAACGACATCCGGGCGCTGAAGCGCAGTGTGGGCAACGCCGCCACCCTGACGCTGATCGTGGGCATACTGAGCGCAGCGGCTGGCATCGTCAGCATTGCGCCTGTACAGGTGCTTCTGGATATGCCGCCTGAGATCCGTCCCATTTCTACCCGCTACCTGACGGTGATCTTTGCCGGGCTACCGGTCTTTATGGCCTACAACCTGCTGGGCGGCATACTGCGCTCGCTGGGCGACGGCAAAACGCCCCTGATGGCCATGGTGGTGGCCTCGCTGGCGAACATCGGGCTGGATCTGCTCTTTGTGGCAGTGTTCCGTACCGGCGTGAGCGGTGCAGCCGTTGCCACGGTGATCGCTCAGTTCAGCTCCTGCCTGTTCTGCATCGCCAAGCTGCGCAGGCTGCCCATCGTTCACCCCGCCCGTCAGGATCTTCGCCTGACACATGCCAGTGCAGGACGACAGATGCGGCTGGGCGTGCCGGTGGCAGCGCAGAATGTGATCATTGCAATGGGTGGCATGTTCGTGCAAAGCATCGTCAACAACATGGGCGTTGCTTTTATTGCAGGCTATACCGCCACCAACAAGCTTTACGGAGTTTTGGAGATCGCCGCCCTCAGCTACGGCTATGCGGTCTCCACCTATGCGGGGCAGAACCTTGGTGCGGGCAGGTACGAGCGCATCCGTAAGGGCGTGCACGCCGCTGTGCTGCTGGGCGTCCTGACCTCGCTGTGCATCGGCGGTCTGATGCTCGTCTTCGGGCGCTACATCGTGGCCAGTTTTCTTTCCGGCGCGCCGGAACAGGTGTCGGAAGCCCTCAGGATCGCCGTGGAGTATCTCAACGTTATGGCGGCGCTGCTGCCCATATTGTACCTGCTCTACATATACCGCTCCACCCTGCAGGGCATGGGCAACACCCTCATGCCCATGATCTCCGGCTTCGTGGAGCTGGCGATGCGTGTGGGCGCGGCTCTTGTGCTGCCCGGCCTGATCGGCTACGCCGGTCTGTTTTGGGCAGAGATCTGCGCATGGGTGGGCGCAGACTTCGTGCTGCTGCCCAGCTACTATCACATGCTTGGCAAGGCGCAGCGGCAGACAGGAAACGCTGCAGCCAAGTGATCGCCTGCTCGGGCAACGATTTGAAGCCCCCGGAGCCATCACTGCTCCGGGGGCTCAGATCGTTGAAAAACACGCCTTCGGCGGCTTTTTCAACG
>JAZQHO010000091.1:0-20169 GCA_045540635.1 Candidatus Limiplasma sp. | reverse complement strand
GGAGCGTTTCCGACCGGTTTTTCTATTCCTGCGCCATTGCCGCATACCCGTAGGCAAACAGCTTGTCCATATCCAGCCATGCACGGTTGCGGGTAGGGGCATGGAGCACCACGGCGATCAGCGTGCCCTGTCTGGTTTGGGCAGCGCCCACATAGCAGAAGCCCGCAGCGGAGGTATAGCCGCTTTTGATGCCTGCCGCATAGGGAATGTAGTACTCACTCTCCGGGTTGAAAAGCTCGTGGGTAGAGCTGAGGGGCAGCGCATCGCGTTTGGCGGTGGGCGGCAACGTGTAGCTCTGGCAGGTGACAATGCGGCAGAAATCCGCATTGGTAAGCCCTGCCCGGGCCAGAACTGCCAGATCATAGGCGGTGGTGTAGTGCTCCGGGTCGTGGTAGCCGTGGGGGTTCATAAAGTGGCTGTCGTTGGCGCCCAGCTGAGCTGCCTTCTGGTTCATACGCTCCACAAAGGCTTCCACGCTTCCGGCACACAGGGTGGCAACGGCATTGGCGGCATCGTTGCCGGAGCGGATCATCAGACCGTGCAGAAGGTCGTCCATGGTCATGGTTTCGCCGGGATATACCGGCACCAGCGAACTGTCCGCAGGCACCTGAGAGGCGCTTTCGGGTATGGTCACGGTGCTGTTCAGCTGCCCGTTTTCCAGTGCCAGCAGCAGGGTAAGGATCTTGGTGGTGCTGGCCGGATACATCTGCTGACGGCTGCCATATTCAAACAGTACCTCGCCGGAGGTGGCATCCATCACAAGGCAGGCATCACCGTAGAGGTAATCTCCGGTCAAGCTCAGGGGCTGAGTGCTGTCAAAGCAAACGGGGGCTGGGTAATGGTAGACCGAAAGATCGGAAAAGAGCAGCTCGTAGCATGCCGGATCCAGCACACCGTCCGTTCGGGTCACGGTGGCCCCCAGACCGGCGATCTTCAGCTGGAACTGCCGCACTGCCTCCGCAGTTGCGGCCCCGTAGTCGCCATCCACCGGCGGCTCCAGCAGGTTCAGATCGATCAGGCGGTTCTGCACCTCCTGGACACGGCTGCCGGAGGAACCTTCGCACAGGGTGCGCAGGGCGTATTCGGCGCTTTCATCAAACAAAAGCGAAAGAGTGGCATCGTCGGCATTGCCGGTGGGAGTAATGGGCTGCCCTGCAAAAGCCAGCAGGCGCTGGGCTTCCCGCACGGCGTTGTGTGTTTGCTGTCCATAGGCACCGTCTGCGGTGCCGGAGAGCAACCCAAGGGTGATGAGCCGCTGCTGGAGCAGACGCACCTCTTCGCCGCTGCTGCCTGTTTGCAGCTCGGCATATGATGCAAAAGGCAGTACCGCCAGCAGGATGCTCAGCAGGAGACAGAGAAAATGTTTCACCCGGGTTCACCTCCTTGTAATCCTATTGTAACACATAACGGATCAAAAACGCAAAAACCTGCTGTTGTTTACCATATTTCTTTGAAAGGGTGCATAGACTGCAGCGGAGGGATGCTTATGAAACGCGGATATCTGCCTTTGCGGCTGGCGGCATTGCTGCTGGCGCTTTCGCTGGTGTGGCGCATGCTGGGTGCACCCGTGACCGCCGCGGACTGGCGCGGGTTGGATGTGCCCTTCTGGCAGGCGCGCACGCTGCTGCCGTCGAGGCTTGGGCGGGTGCTGGGGCTTTGGTTTCTGCCGCCGGGAGAAGCGGCTGCGGGTAGTGAAGAAGTTGCGCAACAGGAATCGATAGCGCTGCTGGCAGCTGATGCGGAACCGCAGACGGTGCTTCGGGTACGGAACAGCACAGAGGTGCAGGACATGCCGCTGGAAAGCTATGTGTACGGAGTGGTGGCAGCAGAGATGCCCGCCGCTTACCATCTGGAGGCACTCAAAGCGCAGGCGGTAGCCGCCCGCACCCGTGCTGTGGCGCAGCAGCTGGAAAACGGCTGCGGGGACGGTGCGGATGTCTGCACCGACAGCGGTCATTGTCAGGGCTATGCCGGGGAGGAAGCGCTCAGGGAAAAATGGGGCAATGAGTACCCGCTGTACCACAGGCGGGTACTGGATGCGGTCAGCGCCACCCGAGGGCAGATCCTGACGTGGGAAGGAGAGCCTATCACGGTTATGTACCACGCCATCAGCGGCGGTCGCACAGAAAACGTACAGGCGGTATTCTCAGAGGCGTTGCCTTATCTGGTCAGCGTGGAGAGTGCGGGGGAGGAGGGTGTCCGCGGCTTCCGGGAGGATACCTTCTTCGCTTATGGCGAGGCTGCACAACTGCTGTCCCGCGCTTTTCCGGCACTGGACATCACGGCGGAGAATCTGCGCCAGACGCTGATGGTGGCTGCCCATACTGCCACCGGGCGGGTGGAAAGCCTGCTTTTGGGCACAGGGCAGGTAAAGGGCACCGATTTCCGGCGTGCGTTGGGGCTTCGAAGCACCTTGTTCACCTTTTCCATGGATGACAGCGGTATCACCTTTCACCAGACGGGCTACGGGCATGGCGTGGGTATGAGTCAGGCCGGTGCCAACCGCATGGCGGCAGACGGAAGCAGCTACGCGCAGATCCTTGCCCACTATTATCCCGATACCACGCTTGAGAAGCACTGACCGCATACAAACCTTTTTCCGGGGCATCCTTTCCGTGGGAGGGATCGCCATGGAAAGACAGACCTTTTGGGATCGGATGCGCAGCGCTTACCGCCGTTATGACCGTATGATGGAGAAGCAGGGCTTCTACGTGGTGCTGGCTGTGTGCGTACTGATCATACTGGTCAGTGCGGTGCTCACCTTCTGCCAGCACCGGGAGGCGCAGATCCCCATCGTGGCGGAGGAGGTGGAGAGCGCAGGCGGCACGCAGAATGCCCAGACCCTTGCCGAAGCACTGGTGGAGAGCAGCGGTGCGGCCGGTGTGCTGGCAGTGCCTACAGAGGCACCACTGCTCTTTGCCCAGCCCCTCAGCGGCGTTACCATCCGCATGTTCGCCATGGAGGAGCCTCAGTATTTTGCAGCCACCAACACATGGATGGTGCATCCGGGCATCGATCTGCAGTGCGATTACGGCGCTCAGGTGGCAGCCTGTGCAGACGGCACTGTAACCCTGGCTGGAGGCCACGGCAGTATGGGGCAATGTGTGGAGATCGATCACGGAAACGGCTACTGCACTTTTTATGCCGGGCTCACCGAAGCCGGTCTTGTGCGCACCGGCGATCCGGTGCGGCAGGGGCAGGTGATCGGCCTGGCGGGCAACGGTGTGCTGGCAGAGAGCGAAGATAGCCCTCACCTGCATTTTGAGATACGCCGGGATGGCAGACCTGTGGATCCGCTCATGGTGTTTCTCGGGATTGACAACGATGATACATTATGATACATTACAAAACGTATTAAAACAATATGGAGGCGTATCAAAGATGTGTGGGATCGTTGGTTATGTGGGGAATCAAAGCGCTGCCCCCATTCTGATGGATGGGCTGGATAAGCTGTCCTACCGCGGTTACGACAGCGCCGGCATCGCCGTGATCGGAGCAGACCATAGGCTTACCGTGCGCAAAGCGAAGGGCAAGCTGGAAAACCTGTCCCGCCTGCTGGGCGAGGCGCCGGTGGAAGGCTGCGTGGGCATCGGGCATACCCGATGGGCCACACATGGCGAACCCAGTGATCTGAATGCACACCCGCATACCGATGTAAAGGGCGGCATCGCAGTGGTGCACAACGGTATTATCGAGAACCATGAAGCCCTGCGCCGCTTTCTGACCGCCAAGGGGGCGGTGTTCATCAGTCAGACCGATACGGAGGTCATCGCGCATCTGCTCAAGCATCTTTACCGGGGCGATATGAAGGCAGCACTGCTTCAGGCTATCGCCATGCTGGAGGGCAGCTATGCACTCGGCGTTGTGTGCGACGAGGAACCGGGCGTGCTGTACTGCGCCCGCAACGACAGCCCGCTGGTGGTGGGCTGCAAAGGCGGCGAGGGCTTTATTGCATCCGATGTGCCTGCGCTCCTCTCCCATACCCGCGATGTGATCTTCCTTGAGGACAAGGAGATCGCCCGGTTGGATGAGCATGGCATCAGCGTATATGATGCGTACGGTGTGCCCAGCAGGCATGAGCTGTTCCATGTGGATTGGGATATCAGCAGCGCTGAAAAGGGCGGTTATGCTCATTATATGCTCAAGGAGATCCATGAGCAGCCGGAGGCATTGCAGAAAACCTATGCGCCCCGCCGCTCCCAGATGCCGGGGCAGTACAGCTGGCTGCCCATCGGCCCGGAGGAGGCGCAAAGGCTGCGCAAGATCAGCATTGTGGCTTGCGGCACGGCGTATCATGCGGGGCTGGTGGGCAAGTATGCCATCGAGAAGCTGGCACGCCTGCCTGTGGAGGCGGAGATCGCCAGCGAGTACCGCTACCGGGATCCCATCGTTGGCGAAGATGAGCTGTTTATCGCCGTCAGTCAGAGCGGTGAGACCGCCGATACGCTGGCAGCGCTGCGGGAGGCCAAGCGCAGGGGTGCCCGGGTGATGGCGGTCTGCAATGTGGTGGGCTCCACCATTGCCCGCGAGGTGGGCGATGCAAACACTCTCTATACCTACGCTGGCCCGGAGATCGCCGTGGCAAGTACCAAAGCGTATATGACGCAGGCAGAACTCATGCTCATGCTGGCGGTGGCGCTGGGCGATCTGCGGGGCTTCCTGCCCCGGGAGGAGGCTGCCCGGCTGTTGGAGGAGCTGGCGCAGCTGCCCGGCAAGGCGGAGCAGGCCCTTGGAACGGAGGAACAGCTCCAGCGCCTTGCAGCTGTTGCCAGCCGCAAAAAACATGTGTTCTTTGTGGGCAGGGGACTGGACTATGCCCTCTCCATGGAGGCTGCCCTTAAGCTCAAGGAGGTCAGCTATATTTTCAGTGAAGCGTATGCCGCAGGCGAATTGAAGCATGGCCCCATCGCCCTGCTGCAGCCGGGACGTTTGGTGGTGGCTGCTGTTACACAGCCCGCTTTGCTGGAAAAGACCCTCAGCAATCTGCGGGAGGTGACTGCCCGCGGTGCCAGCGTGGTCGCCATCTGCAGGGAGAGCCTGAAAGAAAAGGTGGCGGGCAGTGTGGAGCAGGTCATCACCATTCCCGATGCGGACGATCTGTTTGCACCCCTTCTGGCAGTGATCCCTTTGCAGCTGTTTGCCTACTGCATGGCAGTGGCCCGGGGCTGCGATGTAGATAAACCCCGCAATCTTGCGAAAAGCGTGACTGTTGAATAATTCTTCTTCCACGAGACCCGCCCCGACCGGAGCTGTTCCGGTCGGGGCGGGTCTGTTTATCGTATCGGGAACAGCGCCTCGTGGATGCGCCCATCATCAGTAAGCGGCAGTGTGCCGTCCGGCAGCGGCTCTCCGTCTGCAACGGCGGCGGTACAGCTGCGGCTGGCATGCAGGTGGTAAGTGGTGCTGCCGAAGCGGTAGGTAAGGCGTATCTCTTCCCAGTCCGCAGGCAGCACAGGCCGGAATCGCAGCCGGTCGCCGGTCTTGCAAAGCCCCAGCAGCTGTTCGGTGATCACTGTCAGATACCATGCAGCGCTCCCTGTGTACCATGTCCAGCCGCCCCGACCACGCTGCTGAGGATTGTCATAAACATCCCCGGGCATTACATAGGGCTCAGTTCGGTAACGCAGCGCCAGCTGACGGCCGGCGGTATGGCGCGTCGGCAGTACCGCAAGCGCCAGCTCCCATGCCCGGTCATCCTGCCCCAATTGATGCAGGGCAGAGATCGCCCAAGGCACCGCATGGGTGTACTGCCCTCCGTTTTCCCGTACGCCGGGCAGATAAGCCCCGATGGAACCGGGCTTTTGGTCGCCGTTGAAAGGTGGGGTAAAGAGCCGCAGCAAACCGGGGTTCTTCCGGTAGAGCATGCGCCACATGTTTTCAATGGCGATCTGGCACCTGTCACGGGAGACTCCGCACAGCACGCCCCACGCCTGCGGCAGCAGCGCGATGCGGCATTCCCCGGCGCTCTGGCTGCCCAGCGGCGCGCCGTCCTCATACCAACCCCGCAGATACCAGCCGCCGTCCCAACCGTAACGGTCGATCCGCTCCAGCAGCCGTTTCCGTCTCTCCAGCAGCACAGCGGCGGTCTCCTGCGGGCAAAGGGGAGCAAACAGGCGCAACACTTCGCACAGGAACATGCCCAGCCAGACGCTTTCGCCGCCCATCTGATCCAGTCCATCGTTCCAATCTCCGCCACCCATACAGGGCAGTCCGTGGGGACCCTCCTCCACATGGGCGATGGCACGCAGGCAATGCTCTGCCAGCGGAGCGGCGGTTTTTGAGACCCCGGGGGTAAAGAGACGCTCCGTTTCTTCTGCGCTCAGTGCTTCGCCGGTCAGATAGGGTACCTGAGCAGAAAGGATGCTTTCGTCGCCTGTGGTTTGTACATAGAGCGCCGTTACATACGGCAGAAAGAGCAGATCGTCGCTGCAGCGGGTGCGCACGCCCCAGCGCTCCGGGTGCCACCAGTGCTGTACGTCCCCTTCCTCAAACTGGTGGGCAGCACAACGAAGAAGATGCGCCCGTACCATCGCCGGTTCGGTGTACAGCAGCGCAAGCATATCCTGCAGCTGATCCCGGAAGCCGAAGCCTCCTCCGGCCTGATACAGCCCTGCACGCATCATCAGCCGGGAAGCGCGCACCTGATAGGGCAGCCATCGGTTCAGCAAAAGGCACAGCCCCGCGTCCGGCAGATCGAAGTGCAGGCCGGAGAGCCTGTGCTCCCAGTATTGCTTTGTACGGTGCAGGCGCTGTGTTGCGCCGTCGCTTCGAAGCCGCTGGAACATTTTCGCCAGCTCGCTGCGTTTTTTGGCGCAACCCAGCGCACAGACGATGGTGCGGCTTTCCCCGGGCTTCAGTTGGAACGTGGTGCATAAAAGGGCTGCATTGCCGCCATCTCCGGGCGGCAGCTCTGCGCCGCTGAGGGCTGCCGGAGCAACGCCCCACAGCCCTTGAAAGGCGCCTGGACTCATGGCAGAAAGAATGGAAGCCTCCTGCTCCGGGAAGCACAGCCCGAATACCTCTTCCCGCTGGGGCGTTTCCATCAGAAAACCGCCGCCGATCCGGGCAATACGGTACAGCTGTGCTGCGGCAGTTTGGTCGCCGCCATCCAGCACAATGCTGTGGCAGAGGGTGAGGATGCGTTCGGTACTGTCATCGTTGCGCAGATGGATGACCCGTATGCCCAGAGGCTCATCCCGGTCGGTAAAGCAATGCATACGGCTGTAGATGCCGTAGCCGGAGCTTTCATACACGGTCTCGCCGGGGGCATGGGTAATGCGCACAGCCAGCCCCATCCCCAGCGGCTGCCGGGTCAGCGACCAGAGCAGGCGGTGGTTTTCGTCTCTGAGAAAGAAATTCTCGTCACCGCAGGGGTTCACGCCATCGTTGGGCCAGCGGGTCAGCCTGCCAGTGCCGCTGTTTTCTGCGTAGGAGAAGAGCAGCCCGCTTTCCCCGGCCAGCGTACCGAAGTGCTCGTTGCACAGCGGGTCGCACCATGGGGCGGGGGTCTGCCGTCCCGGAGGCAGAGTGATCACATAGTTGCCCTCTTCTTTGGTAAAGCCGCCGTAACCGTTCGGCAGTAAAGGTTCCCCGATATCCGGCAGGGAGAGCGTCCATGCAGTGGGCATTTTTTGCTGGTACAGCGGACGTGTCTGGGATGGTCTTTTGAGTGCATCCAGCTGCGCAACCAGCGCTCCGTCGCAGCTGCGCAGTGCCAGCCGTGCCGCTGCAAACAGAAGCCCCCGCAGCTCCGGGGTCGTCTTTTCAGGTTCCGGCAGATGGATCCCGCCCGGGCTGCCCAGCAGATCGTGGCTGTGGCTGCGCTCCGCTGTCTCCCGGAGCATCCGGCGGAGGGTCGTCCGGCTGCCCTCGGCGCAGAGCAGTACCAGATCGAACCAAAGCCCGCTCATGCGGCAGAAGGCATGCAGGCGCATGAGGCGGGCTGCATCCACGATTCCCTCCCGGTCACTGCATTCCCAGACCACCAGCGGCAGACCGCTATCCGGCAGCAGCCGGGTCAGATCAGACAACGGCAGACCGTTCCCGGCAGCGTAGCGTGCTTGGGATGGCTGACCTGTGTAGCAGAGAAGGCCGCAGACAGGTGCCAGCAGCTGCTGCTCTTCCGGCGGCAGCTCCAGCGTCTGCGCCGTTACCAGCGCCTGCGTAAGAGCAGCATCGTACCATGCCAGCACTCCATCAGGCTGGTCGCAGCGCAGCAGAAAAGCGGAGGCAAGTTCGCCGGGCTTGGGCTGGTGGGTCACGAAAACAAAGCGTGCCTGCCCGCCGGGCTGCAATACAAACTGTCCCCGCAGGCTCAGGCAGGGATCGATCATTGCCCCCGTCGAGTCTGCCAGTCCGCTCAACGGCAGCTCCAGCTCCCGGGGCGCATAGACTGTGCGTCCGCGCCCCAGAAAGGCCAGACGGGTGGTCTGGATGTGGAACACGCTGAAGGTGGTATCCGTACACAGGGTATGCCAGAGCCGAAGTTCTTCCTCCTCTTTTTCCGCAGACCTTCTGCGCACGGCTGCCCCGTAGGTGCCAAGCTTCTCGGTCTCTAGTGTAAGCTTGCGGTACAGCGGGTGGGCTTTGAATGCCTGCTGAGGGTATAGCGCGGGCTCCAGATAGCTGCATATCTCCAGCATGCGTTGGGTACCGGAGCGGTTCTCCACCGTCAGGGCGTGCACGGCAGCGCCGCTGAGGGGATCCACAAAGATGCGCAGGCTTGTACAAATGTCGCTGCGGCACAGGGTATAGACTGCCTGTGCCGTTTCAAAGACCGCCTCGGCGGAAGGTTCTGTCGCCTGCCAGAAATGCCCGGTCTGGCTGTCCTTCAGGTACAGGCGGGGGCCGGAGGGCAGATGGCAGCTCTCCTCGAAGCGGGTGAGCATTACGCCGTTCTTGCTCAGATAGCCGCCCCCTGCAGCGGTGGTCATCAGCGTGGTGCCGCCGCCGTGCAGCACATGCGCCTGTATGGGAAACTGCAGGCTGCGTGCGGTGTGTGCGGCAAGGAAGGAGGGCTTTTGACTGCTGTCTGCCGCTCTGCGGAGGGGAGAGCGCAGCACGCCCGGCAGGCGGTGCATGGGCTCCTCCAGCAGGAGCCGGTAGGCCTGTACCACCGGCAGACGGTAGAACAGCTCCGCCAATGCATGATCGCACAAAAAGTTGCAGATGGCGCAGAGGATCATGCCCTGATGGTGCGCCATGTGGCTGTGCACCAGCTGCATGTTGTGCCCGTCCCCGATGCGTGCGGGATCAAAATCCGCGGCTTCAAACATGCCCAGCGGCCCTTCAAGCCCAAGGCTTTGCAGGTGCAGCAGGTTCCGGAAGCATTCCTTTGGCAGCATCGGCAGCGCCAGCAGTGTGGCGTAAGGCGCGATCACGCTGTCCTCAGCAGCCGGATCCAGCGCCAGCCTGCTCAGACCAAAGGCCTTGTACTGATAGTACAGATGCGGGTCAAAGGCGTAGTACCCACTTTCACTGATGCCCCACACGCCTTGTCTGCGGTACCCGGCCTGTAGTTGTACGGCATTTTTTGCAGCCACGGTCAGCAGGGAACCCTGCATGGGCGGCTGGAAGAGAAAGGGCATCAGATACTCAAACATGGTACCGCTGCCGGAAAGAAGGGTCTGCCCATGGCGTGTGTGCACCCGCGTCCGCTCCAGCCGGTACCAGTGCCTGAGTGGTACCTGCCCGGTGATGATGGCATAGAAGGATGCCAAACGGCTCTCGCTGGCCAGCAGATCGTAATGCCCCGGCGTGGCATCGCCGCTTTCTGCATCCAGACCGATGCGGAACAGTTCTGCCTCCGGGTCGTACAGGGGTGCAAAATGCATGGCTTCTGCCAATGCATCCAGCCGCGGGGGCAGGTCGTGGTCGTATTTGCTGAGTTGGTTCAACAGACAGCGCAGCCCCTGCGCTGCTGTTACAAGGCAGACCGCCAGATTGCCGCTGTCCACCGTGGAGATGAAGGCAGGCTTCAGCACTGTGAGGGTGCGGGTATCGTACCAGTTGTAGAGATGCCCCTGCCATTTGGGCAGCTTCTCCAGCGTTTCCACCACCGGACGGATGCGCTGTGCCAACTCGTCCGCTGTGAGGAGCTTGAGCTGCTGGGCAGCAATGAGGGCGCACAGGTACAACCCGATGTTTGTGGGCGAAGTGCGGTGCGAGATGCCCTTGTTGGGATCGATCTGCACATTGTCCGGCGGCAGGGCATTATCCTCAGGCGTGATGGCTGTTTCAAAAAACAGAAGGGTGTTTTTCGCAAGCCGTCCCAACACCTCCTGCATATAGCCCGTAGGGCGCAGCGGCGTATGGAGCGGTTTCTCTGCCCAAGAGAGCAGAAACGGGCCGGAGGCAAACAGCGCAGCTGTCACCACACCGGGCAGCCGCAGGGCACCGGGCAGCAGGCACAGCAATGCCAACCCACCTGCGGCTGCCATGCTCATATAGAAATATCGGAGATCCTGCTGGGCAGGCTTCCGGGCCAGCTCAGCGGCGGTGGTCCATTCCAGCAGATGCTGCCGGGAGAACAGCAGCCGGTACAGCGTGCGCAGAATGGCATCTCCCTGCACAAGCGCCTCCTGCGGCAACAAAAGCAGCCGGATGGGCAGCGCGGCGAAACCCGGAATACCCGCGTACAGCAGATCCGGCAGCAGAAGCGCAGCAAGCAGCAGCCAGCCCTGCCCCATCACTGTGCAGAGGGCAACGGAAGCAAGCTGCAAAGGGCGCACAAGGCTTGCCAGCAGCGCATGCCGGATGCGCTGCCGTCCCTCCCGGGACAGTGCATTCCGCTCCGGGCGTATCCGCTGCGGCAGCAGGTTGGTCAGGTAGGGCAGCAACTGCCAATCGCCCCGTGTCCAACGGTGCTGCCTTGTGAGCAACTGTGCCGCAGTAGACGGCTGACCTTCAAAAAACACGATGTCGGAGGCACGTACACAGCCGGCCAGCAGCCCCTCCAGCAAATCGTGGCTCAACACTGCACCGGGTATCATCTGGCCCCGGGTGGCGCTCAGAAAGGCTTTGGGATCGATGATGCCCTTGCCCTGAAAGGAACCGCCGCTCAGAACGTCCTGCTCATAGCTTGCTGAAAGCACATTGTAGGGTCCCAGCCCGCCCGGGGTGCTCAGCAGGCGGTTCAGCAGGGTGCGGCTACGGTTCAGACAGGTCTCCATTCTTGGCTGAATGATTGAAACGCCCCGCATCCCGGTGGCAGAAACATGCCGCTGCTGCAGCGGGTGCAGCATTGCGCCCACCAGCCGCAGAGCTGCACCCGGCGGCATGAATGTATCGCTGTCAAGGGTGATCAGGTAGCGGTACTGTCCGCAAAGCTGCTCCGGTGGCAGGGAGGCGTAGGCGAAGGTGTCCTCCACAGCCTCGCCCTCCATCAGCTTCATCACGGTTTCCAGCCCGCCGCGCTTGCGTTCGCGGCTCATGTACACATGGTCGGGCAGGTGCTGGATCCTGTCACGCTGCAAATAGAAAAAAGGATGCCCGGTATCATCTGCAAGGGCTTGGATGGCCTCGGCGGCAGCGGAGACGGTAGCCCCGTCGTTCATCAGGGTGCCGGTCATACTGTCCCGGAAATCGCCCAGCAGCAGAAAATGCAGGTTGGGATCCGGGTTGGCTTTTTGCAATATGGAGAGCTGGCGCACCATGGCCAGTGCGTGGTCGGCACTCAGCAGCATGACGGGGCAGACCACCAGCGTGCGTGCCGCCTCCGGCAGCTTTTCCAGCCTGATGCGGGGTACGATCCGGGGCAGCACCAGTTGTCCGGTCATCTGCCGGATCAGCTGCCCGACACCAAAACCACTCAGCAGCGCCACAAATGCCGCCGCCAGCGGATGCCCGCCAGCCAGCCACAACAGCAGCCAGATAACCGGTACCGAAAAGCTGCTCAGCAGCCGAACAGGCCCGCCCAGCCGCAAACCGAAGCGGATGCGCAGCACCGGGATCTTTTGCAGCTGCAATGCAGAAAACAGCCTTTCCACGCCTTCATCCAGCAGATAATATCCGATGTGGGAACGGATATCCTCCTCTCCATAGCCACCCGCCAACGAAAGGAGCGTCTCGCAGACCGCCTGCTGGGAGCGTTTTCCCAGCCTGCTGATCTCGCCGGCTCTGAGCCTGTAGGCGGCACGGCTTTCCTCATCCATCTGCCGATAGACAGCATCCTGAAGGAAAAGCCGGTGGCACTGGCTCCATTGCTCCAACAGCCGATCCCATCCCAACCGGTTCAGGCAGCGCAGCGATGCGATGGCATTGCTGACCCAGCACACACATTCGCTTTGCCTGCTGCGCTCATCCTCCAGCAACTGCTGGGCGGACAGGCCTTGCAGCGATGGCAGCAGTCCAAGCCAGCTCTCGCCCTCCGGCGAACGATTGATCCCGTTCAGCAGCTGATTCAGGTACTGGCTGTGGTGACGATGCTTTTCGAAGAGCCTTTGCGCCCTTTTGATCTGCCCGCTCTCCAGCGCGGTAATGGTCGCATCAGCTGCCTGACAGGTCTGCTGTCCTGTTGTACACTGCACAGCCAGCTCCCCCAGCAAAAGCAGCAGTGCATGGGTAAGCGCGGGCTTCAGCATATCCAGTTCCCGCACGGAGAAGGCGCTTTGCTGCTGCCATGCCTCCACTGCTCTGTTCAATCCGTCGCAGGTAAGAGCGGCGTTGGTGTGCGAAAGCAGGGCACGGGCAAAGCATCCTACCCGGGTCTCGCCGTCCTCGGTGGCGGGCAGCGGACAGTTATGGGCAAGACATGTGCGCAGAGCAGCAGCTTCCTCCTGCAGCATGCGCCCGTGGTCGCTCAGCCAACGGGAGGCGGGCAGCAATGCCTCCGGAGGGATGCTGCTGAGCTGCCTCAGATCCTCATCCAGCGCCCGGAATTGCCGCCTGCTGTACCGAAGGCGTGCGGGGCTTCGCCGCTGGGGTCTGGCGCTGAGTGTGGCAAGATAGCCGGGCAGAGTGTCCTCCAGAGGAGCGTTACGGCTCTGTTGGAGCCTCACGGGGCGCAGTCCGCCGAAAAACCACAGGAGCAGCGCCGCAAGCACCACAGCCGGGATGATCCATAGCATACAAAAAACCTCCGCATCTGTAATGCGGATAGTTTGTGCGTTTTTTTGCAGGTTATGAGAAAATGCGGGAGAAGAAAAAAGGACTGCCGTCTCACGCAGCAGTCCACAAGGGTCGCACGGATCAGCCGCGCCTGCGGCCTGCCATGCTGGAGAGGATCGCCGAAAGCCCAGCAAAAAGCACTGCAGCTACGGGCCAGACGATCCAGCTGTGCTCCCAGTCGTTGGTCATAAGGCTCCAGCCCAGATAAACAGCGGTGGCAATCAACCAGAAGGCGGTGGAAATAGCACCCACCGGGATCGGCGAGGTCTTGCGGGCCCGGGTGTAGTCGCCCTCCTCCAGCAGCTTGTCCCAGCTGGCTCGGGGAATGCCCCGCAGAATGAACAGCACCGCGCACAGGCCGCCCATCAGAATGGTGATGCATACCCCGGCGATGTTCATCATCAGGGGCATTTCCAGCAATGCGGTTGCCAGCAGCGGCAGCGGGCTCAGGAGCGCGACCAGCGTTCCCAAAACAGCCAGCCGCATGTGGGAGGCTTCGCTTTTCTGTTTTTCCTGCCGCACCAGACCGTTGACCCCGTAAGCGGTATCGATCACTTCGGTCTCCAGATAGTCAAAGCGTGCGGTATGCTTGCGACAGGAAAAGAAAAACAGCAGCGCAACACCAACGCAGAGGAACAGCAGCACCAGCCCGATCAGGCAGGCCGTTTCGTCGGTAAGCGGAAACTCGGTAAAAGTGGTGGCTCCCGTCAGCAGCAGCAGGGGCACCGGCGCAAAGGTGCATAGGAAGGTGCCCAGCGCAATACGCCCCACAGTGGCTTCTTTGGCTTTCAGAAAGGCGCTGGCTTCTTCCAGCGTAACGGAGCGGGCAGAGCCCTCCTCCCGCTGCTCTCCGGTTGACTCGGCTTCCTCCGCTTCATCCTTTAAGAGATAATCGGTGCTTACCCCGAACAGACGGGACATGCGCAGCACCCGCTCCAGATCGGGCGTGGACTGTGCGCCCTCCCATTTGGAGACTGCCTGCCGGGATACGCCCTAGCTGCTCCGCCAATTCCTCCTGTGACCAACCGTTCTTTTTGCGCAAAGTAATGATCTTGTCTGCCAGTATCATATCTGTTTCACCTCATGGTGGTATTTCAGCGGTACGACAACCGCCCGCCGCTGATGAGATGATCATAGCCGGACGGGCGGTTGCATGCTATCAAGACGGCTTTTCAATCTGTCAACTGTCGGTTGCATTTGCATAAAATAAGGGTTTTCAGCCCTTCTGGGCAATGCGCTGCATCAGCCGGTCGATGCCGTCCACAATGGAGGGCAGCTCCGGGGAGATGGTGCACACATGGGGCACACCGGTGAGCCACAGCTTCTGGCGCAGATCACTGTTCACGTTCGCCAGAATGCAGTCTGCGCTGCCCTCCCAGATGGTCTCATCGTTCTCGCTTTGCACACAGAGGATGGGGCAGACCACGCTGAACAGATTCTTCCTTGCCAGCCGGATGAGACGGTGCAGATCTGCGCCCTTGGCGGTGGGAAAGCCGGAATAACCAAAGTCATATGCTTTGTCCAGCCCTTTGTGGTATTCGCCGCCCTTGCCCCATGCAATGCGGGGCAGCAGCGGTGCGGCAATGCCAGCCAGCCCCAGCAGCCTGTTCTTTACATTCATGGGAGCGGAGATGGGCACACAGCCATCCACCTGCATCTGTTCAGCCAGCAGCAGTGCAAGCACACCGCCCATGCTGAGCCCGCACACAGTGATGCGCTTTGCATGCTTCTTTAATTCCAGCACAGCCCGCTTGGAGGCCTCCAGCCAGTCCTGCCATGTGCACTCTGCCATTTCGGCTTCGGTGGTGGCGTGGCCCGGCAGATTGATGCTCATAACGGTATAGCCCTTCTCCGCCAGCCGGTCTGCGATCTTGCGCATATGCGCAGCTGACCCTGTAAAGCCGTGGATCAGCAGAATGCCGTCCTCGCTGCCCTGATGAAAGAATGGCATGCATACATCCTTTTGAAAGATGGAAGCGTTGTCCATAACGGTTCTCCTTTCGTTGCTGTTGCATTCTATGCGGCAGCGGAATCAGGTATTCAACCCCGCGATATCCTCGGTCTTGCCAAGCACCAGCAGCGTGAGCATGACCAACGGATCTTCCTGAAAGGATACCACACTGGTGCCGGTGGCCAGCAGATCGAAGCCTGCATTACAGAAGGCGCTGATGGAATGAAAAATACTGTACCAGATGCCTTTGCCTATGCCGTACATGGGGATAAAGCGGATCATCAGAACACATGTGCCCAGCGCTTCTATGCCGATTACCAGCACGGTGGTCCACTGCGTAAGCTGTAACAGCCCGGAGAGGCTGGAGTGGTTCATGCTGTCCCGGATCAGCACCCGGCTGCGCAGGGAGATGCGCCGCCCCAGAGCCATCATTCCCAGTGTGGCAAAGATCATAAAGCCCAGACCGCCTATAAAATATTTACCATTCAAATTATAATCATTTTTTCCGGTTTGTACAGACAGGGCTGTTGCACTGCACTCAAATCGTGTATACTTGGCATTGGGAGCGGCTTGTGCGCTGCTTCATATGCCAAAGAAAGGCGGTTGGTCGGATGACGAACGAACAGATCTCCGCAAGCAGCTGGCCTGCGGAGAAGCCTGCACTCTATGAATTGCTTTTGAAGCAGCTGACAGCCCTTACGGAGGGGGAGCTGCATCCCCTGCCCGTGCTTGCCAATGCTTCGGCACTTCTGTGGCAGGCCATGCCGCAGATCAACTGGGTCGGTTTCTACCTTGATACCGGCAGGGAGGAACTGCTGCTGGGACCCTTTCAGGGCAAAACGGCCTGCATCCGTATCCCCTTCAGCCGGGGCGTGTGCGGCGCAGCGGCAAGGGAAAAGCAGACCCAGCTGGTGCGGGATGTGCATCTCTTCCCCGGGCACATTGCCTGCGACAGCGCCTCCAACAGCGAGATCGTGCTGCCGCTGGTGAAGGACGGCACGCTGCTGGGCGTGCTGGATATCGACAGCCCCATCCTTGCCCGCTTCGATGAGGAGGACATGGCAGGGCTGGAGCCCATCGCCGCACTACTGGCACAGAACTGTGATTGGACGCTTTGGCGGGTGTAAGCGCCGCCCAAAGCCGCCGGAGAAGGAAAAAAGCGGTCAAATTCTTGCATCTTGCGCCCCATCCATGTATAATAGCTTCGTCCTGCGATTCGTGTCAGGCAGAGTAGCTGCACACGCGTTAAGTGTCCATGAACGGGGAGTTGTCATGGAACGAAACCGGCACAGCCGGTGCGGTGTATGCGGCGCATCCCGCTGTCTTGGTGCTGCCTCCTGCGAGTCGACTACAAATGACAGGAGGCTTTTTCTATGCAAAAAACCAAGGGCATCTTCCGGGTGGAAACCATCACCTTCACTGCGCTGCTGGTGGCGCTGCAGGTTGTGCTGGGCAATCTTTTGCAGGTACCGCTGATGGAGAAACAGTACAACTTCGGCTTTCTGCCCATCGCTGTGGCAGGCGCTCTGATGGGCGCTCCCTCTGCCATGATCGTGGGCGGCCTCGGCGACCTGCTGGGCGCGCACCTGTTCCCGCAGGGTTCATACTTCCCCGGTTTTACGCTCACCAATGTGTTGGTGGGTCTGGTGTGCGGTCTGGTGCTGTACCATCGCAAACCCAGCTGGCTGCGGGTCATCATTGCGGTGGCGGTATCGCTGGTGTGCATCAACTGGCCGCTGAATTCCTTCTGGCTGAGCATGCTGTACACCTCCAAGGGCTTTATGGGCTGGCTGGCGCTGCGCGGCCCCAACTATCTGGTGGAGGTACCTGCCAACATCGTGCTGGTGTATCTGTGCCTCAAGGGGCTCAGCAAGGTGAAACTGCCCGCTTCCATGGCGCTTCGCAACTGACCGGAGCGCACCTGATATAAGGAGCGACTATGCGAGTAAGCAAAAAGACGGTTCTTGCCGAACTGGCAAGGGTATACCCCGATGCGGGGCCGGAGCTCAACTTCCGCAATCCCTACGAAACGCTGGTGGCGGTGATGCTCTCTGCCCAATGCACCGATAAGCAGGTAAACAAGGTGACTCCCGCCCTGTTTGAGCGCTACCCGGATGTGGAAGCCATGGCTGCCGCTTCTGTGGAGGATGTATATCCCATGGTCAAGAGCTGCGGCTTCAAGACCAAGGCAAGCAACATCGTGGAGGCATGCCGCCTTATCCTGCACCGCCACGGCGGTCAGGTACCGGGCGATATGCAAGCCCTCACGGCCCTGCCGGGTGTCGGGCAGAAAACCGCCAATGTGGTTTTGGCCAATGCCTTCGGTGTGCCCACCATCGCTGTGGACACCCATGTGTTCCGGGTCAGCAACCGGCTGGGACTGGCAGACGCGAAAAACGTTGAGCTGACGGAAGAACAGCTCAAAAAGGCCATTCCGAAAAAGGATTGGGTCGCTGCGCACCACTGGCTCATCTTCCATGGGCGGCGTGTGTGCCATTCCCAGCGCCCCGCCTGTGATGCCTGCACCCTGCGGGAAATGTGCAGGGCGTATGCGGCAGCAAGCAAAACCGGTATGCCGGTACCGTCGCCCAAAGCGAAAAAAGAACCAAAGCCTGCCGGAGCCAAGCGGCAAACAGCCGCAAAGAAGCCCGCGGGCACAGCCGGGGCATAAGCCCGGGAGGCAACGCCGGGCAGGAACGACCAAGAGGTCTTTGAGGAGAAGGAGAGAAGTATGGCGTCTTTTGTTGACAGAGTTACCATTACCGTAAAAGCAGGCAACGGCGGCAACGGCTGCGTTTCCTTCCATCGGGAGAAGTTCGTGCAGAACGGCGGCCCCGATGGCGGCGACGGCGGCCGCGGCGGCAATATCGTGCTGTATGCCGACCCCAATATGCATACCCTGCTGGATTTCCGCTTCCACAGCAAATATCTTGCCGAAAACGGCGGCGATGGCAGCGCCAACCGCTGCCACGGCAAGCGCGGGCAGGATCTGACCATCAAGGTGCCGGTGGGCACCGTGTTCCTTCGGGAAAGCGACGGCGCTGTGGTGGCCGATATGAGCGAGCCCGGGCAGACCAAGGTGCTGCTGCAGGGCGGCAGGGGCGGCTTTGGCAACATGCATTTTGCCACGCCCACCCGTCAGGCCCCCAATTTCGCCAAGCCCGGCATCAAAACCGAGACCCATGTGTTCCGTCTGGAACTGAAAACCATTGCAGACGTGGGTCTGGTGGGCTTCCCCAATGTGGGCAAGAGCACCATTCTGGCGACCCTGACCGCCGCCAAACCCAAAATCGCCAACTATCACTTCACCACCCTCACCCCCAATCTGGGCATCGTTAAGCGCTACGGCAGCGACTTTGTGCTGGCAGATATCCCCGGTCTGGTGGAGGGCGCCAGCGAGGGCGTTGGTCTGGGGCACGATTTCCTGCGCCATGTAGAGCGCACCCGCCTTTTGCTGCATGTGGTGGATGCCTCCGGCAGCGAAGGCCGCGATCCGCTGGAGGATTTCCGCATCATTAATCTGGAGTTGCAGAAATACGGCGAGCCGGAGGGGCGTCCCCAGCTGGTTCTGCTGAACAAATGCGACCTGATCGCCGATCCCTGCGAGATCGACAGGCTGGAGGATGCTTTCGAAGCCATGGGCTACGAGACCTATCCTGTCAGCGCTGCTACGGTGCAGGGCTTTGATGCGGTGCTGGATCGGGTGGTCAACCTGCTGCCCGAGCTGCCGCCGCCCCGTGTGTTTGCCGAGGAAGAGGTGGAGGTGCCCGTCATCACTGATGACAGCTACACCATCCGCCGGGAGAACGACACCTTCTTTGTGGAAGGCGCTGCCATGCAGCACTTTATCGACAGCGTCAACTTCGACGACGAGGAAAGCCTCAACTGGTTCCACCGCACCCTCAGGGATCGCGGCATCATCGATGCGCTGCGCAATAAGGGCGCGGGCGAAGGCAGTACCATCTGCATCGGCGATATGGAATTCGACTTTGTGGAATAAGGAGATATACCAATGACCAGCAAACAGAGAGCCAAGCTTCGCAGCATGGCCAATACCATGGAACCCATTCTTTTTGTCGGCAAGGAAGGCGTTACCGACGGCACCGTAAAGGAAGCCTACGATGCCCTTGAAGCCCGCGAGCTGATCAAGTGCGTTGTGCAGCAGAACTGCGAGCTTTCTGCCCGCGAGGCGCTGGATGAGCTGTGCGGCCGCCTTGGCGCAGAGCCTGTGCAGTGCATCGGCCGCCGGTTCGTCATGTACCGGGAAAGCCGCAAGAACAAGCAGATCATTCTGGATTGAGTATGCTTGAGAACGTAACGCTGGCACAGGTGGCGGCGGCTTTGATGGAGCTGCGCTCGCCCATTGCCATGTACGAAACGGATATCCACGCCTGCGTAGGGCAGCGGCTCACGGCAGCCGGTCTGCCCTTTACGCACGAGGCCAAGCTTGCCAGCGGCTGCCGGATCGATTTTCTGGTGGGCGCTGTGGGCGTGGAGATCAAAAAAGGCAAGCCGTCTGCGGCAACGCTGGCTGCGCAGCTTCAGCGCTACGCGGCCTGTGATGCGGTGGACGGCTTGATCGTTATCACGGAGCGGAGCGTGCGTCTGCCAAAGACGCTTTTCGGCAAGCCGGTGCGTCTCATTCCCCTCAGCCAGCTGTGGGGGATCGCGCTGCCGTAAAGGTTCGCAGTGCAGCCGGGCCCGGCAGGCCGACGGCCGATGGCCACAAACCAACCCAATGAAAGGAGCGTGTCATATGTACGATGAGAGCGAATATGCCATCATCCCGCCGTACCTGATGGATACCGACGGGGCGCAGGTGGCCTCGGAGCAGCACCGCCGCACCTACGGCACGCTCAGCTACAATGCCAGACGCAAGTGCTGGACGGTGAAGGGCGATCCCACTGTGACGGAACTTTGCAAGCGGTTGTTTCCCGGCTCGGATACCGGACGGCGGGGCGAGGCCCGCTTCACGGCCCACAAGCGCATCATCGGCGAATTGAACTGGCTGATGCTCCGCTATCCGCTGCTGGTGCGCTCGCAGGACTGGGCACGCTGGCAGAACGCGGTCTCCGAGGCCCGGGATTACGTGATCAAGCGGGAGCTTTCCC
>JAZQHO010000090.1:0-5567 GCA_045540635.1 Candidatus Limiplasma sp. | reverse complement strand
CCGCAGGCGTGTTTTTTGACGAGCTGAGGCTCCCTCCCCGCGGCAGCGGAGAGGGAGCCTCCTGTATTCTGCTTTACTTGACAGAGTTCAGCAGCGCATCGTCGATCTTGCCCCATGCGCCGTTGCCTGCGCCCTCGCACTTGACATACACGCCCACTACCACCTCGCTGCCCGCGGGATGCTCAAAGGCAGGCACCTCGCCGGTGCTCCAGCTGCCGTAGGAGGTGATGCTCATGGGGGCGGTGCCTACCATCTCGCCGTCCACCTTCACATAGGCATATACCTCGTGGTTGCCCGCATCGCCGCCCATAATGGATACAGCGAACGTAAAGGTGCCTTCCGGCAGGTCGGTAACGGTCTGCTCCAGCGTAAACTCCACGCTGTTCTGAGCCGCGCTCCAGAAGTGCATATGCTTGGTGCCGGTGAGGGAGTCCGTCACCTTGTCCTCGATGTACAGCTCATCGGCCTTGCCAAGATCCGTCCAGACCCAGCCCTTGCCGTCCTCCTCAAAGCTGTAGTCGGTCAGATAATTGTACTCCACCATGGATACATAGCAGTGAGCCATCATGCCGCCTGCGGTGCCGGTGATGTCGTACTGCTGCACGCCGCCCTCCCGCATCTGCTGACGGTCGGCATCGGTCAGATCCCACTCCACGGGAATGGCCTGACGGCTGTCGTCGGTCATAACGGCATTGACGGTCTGGGGCAGCTGCAATTCCGCATTCAGGTCGCAGATCAGCGTCACATCCTCCAGCGCATCCGCCTGCACGGGGATCTGGTTGCCCTCCCGCATCAGCCCGAACACCCTGAGGGATTCCAGCGGATGCCCCGTGGCGTCGAACAGCGCCTGATTATCCACCGCACAGCCGCCGTAGTACCTGCCCGCATCGTCCGGGTCGTAGGCAGCGGCATAGCTGGAGGCCCAGCCGGAGCCGTACTGCTCCCACAGAGCATGGTTGTTTTCCCAGCTTTCGGTGCCCACGGTGATCCATGTGCCCTCCCAGTACACCACGCCGATGCCCGCAGGGGTCTTGTTGACGATGGTATCGGTAATGGCGCGCAGGTTGTTGGCCTGCCCCTGCACGGTAAAGGGGTAATCCTTCACGATGGCCCCGCCGTCGCCGATGGTGTTGCCGTTAAAGTCGGTATCGGCACCGGTGTAGGCATAGGAGGTCTCCATCACCATCACCTTTTTGCCGTAGGTATCCGCCACCTCGGTAAGCACCGCCGCCAGATTATCCAGGCTGCCGTGCCAGTAGGGGTAGTAGGAGGAGGCGAACACATCATAATCCACCTGATAGTAATCCAGCTTCTTGGCATAGGTGGCATACGCGCCTTTTTCCGGGTTGGCAAAATGCAGCGCCACCAGCGCCTCCGGGAACACCTCGCGGGTGGCCCTGGCACCGGCCTGCATCAAGTACTGGATGTTGAACCAGATCTTCTCGCCGCACAGGTACTGGTTGGTCTCGTTGCCCACCTGCACCATACCCACAGCCACGCCGGCATCCTTGAGCTTTTGCAGGCTCTCTTTGGTATATTGATAAACTGCCTCGGTCTTTTCCTCGATCTCCATGCCCTGCCATGCCTTGGGCACCATCTGCTTGCCCGGGTCAGCCCAGAAGTCGGAGTAATGGAAGTTGACCAGCAGCTTCATGCCGTATTGGGTGGCACGCTTGCCGATCTCCACAGCATTCTCGATATCGCAGTTGCCACCGCCGTAGCCGTTGCCCTCCGCATCGAAGGGGTCGTTCCAGATGCGTACACGGATGTGGGTAACACCGCTGTCTGCCAGCACTTTGAAAACATCAGCTTCCTTGCCGTCAAAATCGTAGTATTTGACGCCGCTCTTCTCCAGCGCAGGCACACAGGAGGCATCCATGCCGAAAATGAAGTCATCCGGCAGGTTTTCAACCTTCTTCACATAGAGGGAGCTTTCTGCCACAGCAACGGGACAGCAGACAGCTGCCAGCAGACTTGCCGCCAGCACCAGCAGCAGACATTTGCGGAACATAGGGGTCATCTCCTTTTTTGTTTATTCAATCAACAAAAGCTGCTCTGCCAGCCGCAGAGCCAGCCCATCGTCCAGATGGGTGGAAGCGCTGCCGAAGCAGAGGTAGTAGTCCTCCTCCGGCTGCGCAGGATCCCGGTAGCCGATGTACGCCATAGCGGGGCCGGTGCCAGATGCCGCATCGTACACCCGCAGGCCGCAGGCCGTGCCCTCCAGCACCAGCAGCCAATCCGGCGGTGCGCCGTCTGCAAAGCCCTCCGGCAGCGGAGCGAACCACTCCCGATACTCCTCCGCATGGGAGGCGCGCACCAGATACACATCCGACCCCTGCAGCGCTTCGCTGCTCAGCATGGCATAGGTAAAGGGATGCACCTTGACCATGCGGATGGGGCCGCCCTTCAGCTCCTCCTCCAGCCGCACCGCCAGCCCGGTGGCATCGGTCACGGCAGCATCGGCAAAAAGGGTCAGCTTATTTTCCGGCTTTGTATCGGTCAGGAGGGTGAAGATCCAGCCCCAGAGAAATACGCTGAGCATCAGCCACAGCACCATGGCAGGCACCAGGTCCCAGAATTGCTTAAGCTTCTTCATGGCTGAGCACCTCCACCGCCGTGATGAACCTGCGCACCGTGCGCACCCGCACAAGGGTGCCCTCCGGGGGCAGGCTGCGCACCCATGCGGCATTCAGGTCAAAGGTGAGGGTCTCCCCCTCCGTCTCCAGCCTTGCCTTGCGCACCACGATGCTGCCGGGGATGCGGAAACCGTCCCGGCTCACGGTGAGCCGTCCGGTATACTGCCCGCCTTCGCCGCCCAGCAGGCTGCGCACATGTCCGGCCTGCGCCCTGAGGGGTCGGAGAACGAATGCATGGAGCAAAAGCACCGCCCAGCCCCCAAGCGTGGAGAGGATGACGGTGGCCGCCAGCAGCCGTTGTGCATTGCCGGTGGTCACACGGGTTAAGAAGAACACGCACCCGGCCAGTGTGCCAAGGGCAAGAAAAATCATCAGCCATTTACACAGGCGGGCGCGCCTGCCAAGCGCCTGCGCCCGCTCGGGGGAATACCATGCGTTCATCGTTTTCAATTCCTTTCTGTACAAGGAGTATAGCATGTTTTGCCCACCTTGACAATAAGGCGGCATCGCCGTTATAGTTATGCTGACAACCGGAACACAGATGGAAAGGCGGCGTTTCGACAATGAAAAAATTCCTGTGTTGCCTGCTTTCTCTGCTCATGGCGGCGGGCTGCTGCTTTGCGGAGGAGGATCTCTTCATCAAGCAATATCCGCTGAGCGACGGGGGCGAATGTATCGTCAACGATATCCCGTTTCTGACCGCCCCTGCCCCGGATGACAACAACCGGGTGTTCTACGAGATCTTTGTGGGCTCCTTCTCCGACTCCAACGGCGATGGCACCGGCGATCTGCGGGGCATCATCGACCGGATGGACTATCTGAACGACGGCGACCCGGACTCCGGCCTGAGCCTCGGCGTGGAGGGCATCTGGCTGACCCCCGTCTTTCTCTCCCCCTCTTACCATAAATACGATGTGACCGATTACTACACCA
The DNA here is from genome assembly GCA_045540635.1 of Candidatus Limiplasma sp. Lineage (GTDB taxonomy): Bacteria > Bacillota > Clostridia > Christensenellales > Aristaeellaceae > Limiplasma. The sequence continues at coordinate 1,998 of JAZQHO010000090.1, read as the reverse complement.
TCGACCCTCAGTTCGGCACCATGGAGGATCTGAAGGAACTGATCGACCTGTGCCACCAGCGGGATGTAAAGCTGATCCTTGACCTGCCCATCAACCACACCGGCAAGGACAGCCGCTGGTTCAAGAACTTTTCCAACGCGCACCTGCTCAACAACCCGGATAACCAGTACTACGATTTCTACGTCTGGGCCAACCAGGGCGATACGCTGCCCTCCGGGCGCACCTTTGCGAAGGAGTTCGGTACAAAGCTGCTCTACGAAGCCAACTTTTCCGACCAGATGCCGGAGCCGGATTTCGACAATCCCTTTGTGCGCCAGACCATGCTGGATGTGGCGCTGTACTATCTGGAGCTGGGAGTGGACGGCTTCCGCTTCGATGCCGCCAAGTATATCTACTTTGGCGACAACGCCGCCTGCGTGGCCTTCTGGGATTGGTACATCGGTCAGCTGAAGGCGGTAAAGCCGGATGTATACACCGTTGCCGAGGTGTGGGACGGTGACGGCGTGGTGGATATGTACCTGCCTGTGACAAGCTGCTTCCACTTCGGCATGAGTCAGGCCGAGGGGCTCATCGCCTCCACCGCCAAGGGCGGCGATGCCAATCTGTTCGCCACCAACCTGGAGCTGTATGCAGACAAGCTGGCTGCGCTGGGCGCACGCCCCACCCTGTTCGTCTCCAACCACGATATGGATCGTGCTGCCGGGTACCTGACCGCCGCCAGCGGGCATATGAAGGCAGCCGCCAGCCTGTATCTGCTCTCCCCCGGTTCTCCTTTCCTCTATTATGGCGAGGAGCTGGGGCTGCGGGGCTCCCGGGGCGGTGCCAACACCGATGCCAACCGCCGCATGGCCATGCTCTGGGGCGACGGTGATACGGTGCGGGATCCGGCGGGCACCACCTACACCAAGCAGAGCACCTATACCGTAAAGGATCTCTCCCGCATTGCGGACAGCCTCTACAACCACTACAAACAGCTCATCATGCTGCGCAAGGCAAACCCGGAGATCGCCCGGGGCGAATACGATGCCCTCAGCTTTGAGGGCACCAAGCTGGGCGGCTTCACCTGCACATGGCAGGGCAGCACCGTGGCAGTGCTGCACAACACCACCCTGAGGGAGCTGACGGTGGATCTGAGCACTGCCACCGATCTGGTCTTTACGGTGGTGGCAGGCTCCGTTGGACAGGGCACGGCGACCCTTGAGGGGTCGCTGCTCACACTGCCCGGGCAGACCAGCGTGGTGCTGAGGCAAAAGTAAGGAACAGCATACGGCAGCCCGTCCCCGAAAGGGGGCGGGATCAGATCGTTGAAAAACACGCCTACGGCGGCTTTTTCAACGAGATTTGCACCGTTTGCCTAGGAGCCTACGGCTCCCCGGGCGGCAAACGGTGATAGGAATGCTTACTTCGTAAGCTTCCGAAACCACCGGAAGGGTGAACGCAGTGAACCGAGGCGTGAGGACAGCGCGATAGCGCTCCCGCAGCGCCGAAGCCCAAAGCCGACCACAGGTCGGCTTTGGGCCGCAATGCATGTCGCTGGTTTCGGATTGGCAATCGGAGGGCTGCGGCCCGACCATACCTCTGGGCTTTTTCAGCAGTCTGAGCATCTGACGGAATGCCGGATGCTCTTTTTTGTGTGGGGGTTGGAGGACAACCCCCCCGGCGCTACGCGCCACCTCCCCTTACACAGGGGAGGCTGGGGGGTGGGCGCTGCCCCACCTCCCCATCTACAGGGGAGGCTTAGGAGGGGATCTCAGCCCCGGCAACCCTGTTCGGGAGGCAAGAGATGCTTCCGCAGCCAACAGCCGGCCCGCAGGCGACGGAAGAGAGCGACGTCAAATCCCCCCGCCCTTTTTGGGGGCGGGTAAAGGGAGCACTGCGGAGTCCGACAGGCACGGAGTGAGACCTGCCTCTGCGGATGAACCGCTGATTGCGACCGCCGCCACGAAAAAGGAAGTCGGAGGCCAAGCGGTCTTAAGGAAGACAACATGTTTCCCCAAC
>JAZQHO010000089.1:0-6540 GCA_045540635.1 Candidatus Limiplasma sp. | reverse complement strand
CGGCTGGTAAAACCGTGCCAGCTGCATGGCGGCGATGCCGCTGATGCCATCATCGGCAAAAAGCACCTCGCCGTTGCTTGCGCCAAGAGGCTCACCCTGCGCCGACACCAGCTGCAGCCTGGCACGCATCCGCTTGCCGGAAAGCCCCTTCAGCACTTTCGCATCCGACAGCAGCGCACACAAAGCAGGCCGCACAGGCTGCAGCGTATGCCCAAGCCCGGTAAGCATGCTGTATGCGCTGCCATCGGTGCCGTGGGCAGGCGCAGCCGCACCGCCCGCCGCCACGATCACTCTGTCGGCGGTCAGCGTCCGGTCGCTCTGAGCCACCGCTTCGCCCTTCTTTACCTTGCCGTTGGCTTTTACCTGATCGGGGGCGTATTCAGTGACCGTTACCGAAACGGCAAAGCCATCCCCCTGCGGGGTGATACGCTGTGCGTATGCGCAGGGAAGGATCTCGACCCCCAGCTCTTCCATCCGCTGCAAAAGCCCATCTACCGCCACAGAGGCCAAATTGGCGGCAGGGTATACCCGCCCCTCATCCTCCTCCGTAAGGCTGATGCCGCATTTTTCCAGAAAATCCGCCACATCCTTGGGCGTGATCCGCGCCAGCACACGATGGGCAAACGCCGTATCGCCCCAGTAGCGAAGGCTGCTCAGGTTCATCAGGTTGCCCCGCCCGTTGCCGGTGACACCCAGCTTTTTGAGGGGCTTGCGGTTACGCTCAAGCACCGTTACGCTGTCACCCCGCTCTGCCGCAGCTATGGCTGCCGCCGCCCCGGCTGCACCACAGCCGATGATCAGGGTTCTCATGGGTATCCCCTCCTCCTTGCTTACAGGCTGGTCAGCTCATCCATCAGGCGCTGCTCGTTGTACAGCGCCTCCAGCATGGGGGTGCTCTTCATGAGGCATTCGCCCGCAAGCCGCACCGCCTCGATAAAATCACTGCTCATGGCGCGCATGCCGCCCTGCTCCAGAATGGGGCAACAGCACCAGCCCCGGGGATCGATCTCCGGCTTTGCGCAGGGTTCACCATCCTTGCCCGTTGCAATGGCGATACGCAGCGGAAACAGACGGCATGCCAGCGGGCGGTGCTCTCTGGGGCAGACCCCTTCGCACACCAGCCGCTTGCCGCCCTTGAAGAGGGTATCATCCTCTGCCAGATGGAAGGGGAAACCCTCGATGGGCTTTTCGTAAAAACACTCCTCATAGGGAAAGAGCAGCATGCCATTCTCGCCGCTTTCATCGCTCTGGCAGCAGGCAGCATCGCACAACCGCCCGCAGTTTTTCTTGAGCGGGGTCACATTTTCAAGGATAGCCCGTGCCTCCTCCAGCGTACGCAGGGCACCGGGCTTCAAAAGCATATTCATCACAACTGCCATAACTGCATTCCTCCAAGGCTTGATAGGCTTATCTTATCAAAGGTTGGAGCGGTTTGCAATACACCCCGAAAACCCATTGACTTTCCCCCGGAAAACTCCTATAATGCCTGCAATACGCAAAGAAAGGGAGCTGCGCCATGCCTGTATACGAGCTGACCGTGCCGCCGGAAATGGAGGGCGCAGCCATCCGCAGAGCCGCCACCGGGCTGATGGGGCTCAGCTCCCGGCAGTTCAAGCGCTGCAAGTTTCAGGGCGAGATGCGGCTGGACGGCGAGACCGTGCATGCCGACCAGCGGCTGCACGCAGGGCAGAAGCTGTGGCTCTATGCGCCCGAGCGGGATGTGCCCCAGCCGGAAGCCAGCCATATCCCTCTCCATGTGCATTACGAGGATGAGCACCTGCTCATTGTGGATAAGCCTGCGCCCCTGCCCTCTGCCTCCTCCCAGCGCCAGACCGGCGCAACGCTGGAAAACATGGTCTATGCCTATCTGGGCTGCCCGGAGGGGTTTGTGTACCGCCCTGTCAACCGGCTGGACAAGGGCACCAGCGGCCTGATGGTGGTCGCCAAGCATGCCCACGCCCAGCACCTGCTGCAGCAGTTGTTGCACACAGAGGATTTCCGGCGCACCTATCTGGCTGTGGCAGAGGGCACGCTGCCGGAGGAAGAGGGCTGCATCGATCTGCCCATCGCCAAGGAGGATGCTGCCAGCATCCGTCGTGTGGTGGATCCGCAGGGCAAGCCCGCCCGCACCTTCTACCGGGTGGAGGCGGTCTGCGGCACACGCTCGCTGATCCGTCTCCGGCTGGATACCGGGCGCACCCACCAGATCCGGGTGCATCTATCTCACATGGGCTGCCCCATCGCAGGCGATTTTCTCTACGGCACCGAACTGGATGCACTGCCCGGACGTTTTGCGCTCCACTCCACAGCGCTGAGCCTCGTCCATCCCTTTACCGGCAGGGTGATCGAAGCGGAAAGTGCCCTGCCGCCGCAGCTGAAAGCGCTGCTGGAACCCTGAATCCACTCTGCTTTCCCGCCTTTCTCCCGCTTCTTCCCCCAAACAAATACCAATGAGGTGAACGACCATGACCGCTCCCCGTAAGCTTCTCAGCCACCGGCATACCATCTATGCCAGCTATGTGGCCTACATCGTACAGGCCATCGGCAACAACTTTGCTCCCTTGCTGTTCCTCACCTTCGCCGGTTCCTACGGGCTTTCCCTTGACCGCATCACCCTGCTGGTGACAATCAACTTCCTTGTGCAGCTGGGCATTGATCTGGTCTGCGCCAAGGCCATCGACAAGATCGGCTACCGCAAGGCCATGGCGCTCGCTCACATTTTTGCTGCAGGCGGTCTGGTATGCATGGCGGTTTTGCCCAATGTGCTGCCCGACCCCTACATCGGCCTGCTGGCGGCGGTGGTGATGTACGCCAGCGGCGGCGGTATTCTGGAAGTCTGCGTCAGCCCTATCGTGGAGGCTTCCCCCTCCGACAACAAGGAAGCCGCCATGAGCCTGCTGCACTCCTTCTACTGCTGGGGGCATGTGGGCGTGGTGGTGATCTCCACCGCCTTCTTCCACTTCTTCGGGGTGGAAAAATGGCCCATTCTCTCCTGCCTGTGGGCACTGGTGCCGCTTTTCAACATCTTCTATTTCCAGCGGGTGCCCATTGAGTCTGTCACCGGCGGGCACGAGCCGCTGGCCCTTGGTAAGCTTTTGAAGCAGAAGGTATTCTGGATTCTGATCGTGCTGATGGTCTGTGCCGGTGCCTCCGAGCAGGGCATGAGCCAGTGGGCCTCCGCTTTTGCCGAAAAGGGACTGGGCGTGAGCAAGACCGTTGGCGACCTGATGGGGCCCTGCCTGTTTGCTGTGTTCATGGGCGCTGCCCGTGCCATCTACGGCAACTTCAGCGAAAAGTTCCCCCTGCGGCTGACCATGGCCTGCAGCGCCCTTTTGTGCATCGCCTGCTACCTGCTGGCTGCCCTCAGCGACCTGCCTGTGCTGGGTCTGGTAGGCTGCGCTGTATGCGGCTTCTCTGTGGGCATCTTCTGGCCCGGTACCTTCAGCATGGCGGCCCTCAAGCTGCCCATGGGCGGTACCGCCATGTATGCGCTGCTGGCGCTGGCGGGCGATCTGGGCTGCTCCTCCGGCCCCACCACGGTGGGCATGGTGGCCAATGCCGCAGGCGGCGATCTGAAAGCCGGTCTGCTGGTGGCGCTGGTGTTCCCGGTGGTCATGCTCATCGGTCTTTCACTGATGAAGGATGGCAAGGAAACCCAATAAACTGTGGCACTGTGCTGCATACAAACCGGGCAGAGGTCTCCCTCGCCCGGTTTTTTATGCCCCAGCAAAGAAAAACACGCATTTTCGCCCCCGGCTATTGATGAAACCCATCCCCATAGCGTATAATAGACAGAAGGCCGAACCGCTTCCGGTCGGCTTTGCCTTGCCCTGAGGAGGGCATACCCATTGAAGGAGTGCAAGCAATGATGAATACGCCTCACATCCGCGATTATGCAGGCAAGCGCGTCCACATGATCGGCATCGGCGGCAGCAGCATGAGCGGTCTGGCCCAGCTGTTGCTGGAGAAGGGCTGCATCCTTACCGGTTCGGACAATCTGGAGACCTACGCCACCAAAAAGCTGCGTGAAGAATACGGTGTGCCTGTGACCATTGGTCACAGAGCCGAAAATGTGCACGGTGCGGATCTGGTGGTCTACACCGTCGCCATTCTGCCGGATAACCCGGAACGGGTGGAGCTGGCACGGCTGGGCATCCCCTGCATCGAGCGGGCCACGCTGCTGGGCCAGCTGATGGAGGGCTACCCCAACGCTATCGGCGTGTGCGGCGCCCATGGCAAGACCTCCACCACCGCCATGCTCTCGCAGGTGCTGATGGCTGCCGGGCTGGATCCCAGCATCCACATCGGCGGCACGCTGGACTTTATCGGCGGCAGCACCCGTGTGGGCAAGAGCGATACCTTTCTTGCCGAAGCCTGCGAGTTCAATGCCAGCTTCCTGCACCTGAGGCCCACGGTAGCGGTGGTTTTGAACATTGATGCAGATCATCTGGACTTCTACCGGGATATCGACCACATTCAGGAGACCTTCGGACAGTTTCTCGCCCTCTTGCCGGAGAACGGCATCGCCATCGGCAACGGCGAGGATGAGCGCATCATGCAGCTGTTTGAGAAACTTACCTGCCGCAAAGTGACCTTCGGCTTTGCCCAAGCCTGCGACTACCACCCTGCCGACCTGCAATACAACGAGCTGGGCATGGGCAGCTTTGACCTTTGCCACGGCACTGAGGTGCTGGGGCATGTATCGCTGATGGTACCCGGCGAGTTCAATGTATCCAACGCGCTGGCAGCGCTGGCCTGCGCCCACACCCAGGGTGCAGATATGCAGATCGCCTGCGCCGCCATCGGCGATTTTGCCGGTGCTCACCGCCGTTTCGAGCTCACCTCGGTGATCGACGGCGTAAAGCTCTACCACGACTACGGCCACAACCCCACCGAGATGAAAAACGCGCTGGCGGTTGCCCACAAACAGCCCCACAACCGCCTCTGGGCAGTGATGCAGCCCCACACCTTCAGCCGGGTAAAGCGCCTCTTTCCCGACTACCTGACCTGCACCGCCATAGCGGACATCACGCTGGTAACAGACATCTATGCCGCCCGTGAGAAGGATCCCGGCGACATCAAATCCGAGATGGTGGTGGAGGGCATGCGCAAGAACGGCATCAACGCCATCCACACCCCCACCTTTGACGATACCGAAGCCTACCTGCGTGCCAACTGGCAGCCCGGTGATCTGGTGCTGACCATGGGCTGCGGCAACATCAACCAGCTCAACGACCAGATCTGGGAGAACGAGCAAAAGAAGAACGGGTAAACCCACCCCCAACAGATCACCATCCCTGCGCCATCAAAAGGCGCAGCAACAGGATCCCAATGGCAGTACCCTTTGCCCCTCCCCCACCAATACACAACGAAAAGGAGTCCACCATGCTTCAGCTTAACGACATCAGCCTCCAGTTTGCCGGCGACCTGCTCTACAAGCACGTTGACCTGCTGTTCCAGCCTGACCACTGCTACGGCATCATCGGTGCCAACGGCGCGGGTAAATCCACCCTGCTGCGCATCATCTCCGGTGAGCTGCAGCCCACCACCGGCACCGTATCCATGCGCAAGGAAGACCGCATGAGCGTGCTGGAGCAGAACCACTTCAAGTACGACGAGTTCTCTGTGATGGATACCGTCATCATGGGCAACAAGCGCCTGTATGAGATCATGAAGGAAAAGGATGCCCTCTACGCCAAGGAGGATTTCTCCGATGAGGACGGCGAGCGCGCCGCCGAGCTGGAGGGCGAGTTTGCCGAACTGAACGGCTGGGATGCGGAGACCGAAGCCGCTCAGCTGCTCAACGGCATCGGTATCCCCACCGAGCTGCACTATGCTCAGATGGAGAGCCTTGACGGCCGCCAGAAGGTGAAGGTGCTGCTGGCACAGGCGTTGTTCGGCCAGCCCAACATCATCCTGCTGGACGAGCCCACCAACGGTCTGGATGTGGAAAGCACCGAATGGCTGGAAAACTTCCTTGTGGACTGCAACGCCATCGTTATCGTGGTCAGCCATGACCGCCACTTCCTCAACGCCGTGTGCACCAACATCGTGGATGTAGACCATGAGACCTGCAAGATGTACTCCGGTAACTACGACTTCTGGTACGAGTCCTCCACCCTGATGCAGCAGCTGATCCGCAACCAGAACAAGAAGCGCGAAGAAAAGATCCGCGATCTGCAGGAGTTCATCCGCCGTTTTGCCGCCAACAAGCCCAAGAGCCGTCAGGCCACCAGCCGCAAAAAGGTGCTGGACAGCCTGCAGATCGAGCAGATGCCCGCTTCCAGCCGCAAGTATCCCTTCGTCGGCTTTGAGCCGGAGCGTGAAGCCGGCAAGGACATCCTCACCGTGGAAGGCATCTCCAAGACCATCGACGGCGTAAAGGTACTGGACAACGTTTCCTTCACCGTCAAGAAGGGCGACAAGATCGCTTTTGTCGGCGACAACGAAGCCGGTGCCACTGCCCTGTTCCGCATCCTTGTGGGCGAAATGAACCCCGATGAGGGCAGCTTCAAGTGGGGCGTCACCATCAGTCAGAGC
>JAZQHO010000088.1:0-28211 GCA_045540635.1 Candidatus Limiplasma sp. | reverse complement strand
GATCAAGCAGCGTGTTGAAGAAGCCGCCAAGATCCTGGATATCGCTCACCTGCTCAACCGTAAGCCCAAGGCTCTGTCCGGCGGTCAGCGTCAGCGTGTTGCTCTGGGCCGTGCCATCGTTCGTGAGCCCAAGGTATTCCTGTTCGACGAGCCTCTGTCCAACCTGGACGCCAAGCTGCGTGTTGCCATGCGTACCGAGATCACCAAGCTGCACCAGCGTCTGCAGACCACCTTCATCTATGTTACCCACGACCAGACCGAAGCTATGACCATGGCTTCCCGTATCGTGGTTATGAAGGATGGCTTCATCCAGCAGGTCGACAGCCCACAGAACCTGTACGACTATCCCGCCAACCTGTTGGTCGCCGGCTTCATCGGCAGCCCCCAGATGAACTTCTTCACCGTTAAGCTGGAGAAGGAAGGCAACGACGTTCTGGCCAAGTTCGGCGACAACGCCATCGTTGTTCCCCAGAGCAAGCTGTCCAAGTTCGTGGACGAGAGCTACATCGGCAAGGAAGTCTACATGGGCATCCGTCCCGAAGACATCGACGATGATCCCGAAGTCGTTGCTGCCTCCAAGGCCGTTGTCGACTGCAGCGTCGAAGTTACCGAGCTCATGGGCTCCGAGACCTACCTGTACCTGTCCACCAGCGGCAAGGACGAGAACATCATCGCTCGCGTTGATCCCCGTACCTCCAGCCGTGCCGGCCAGAAGGTTCAGGTCGCCTTCGATGTGGATCGTCTCCACTTCTTCGACAAGGACACCGAGACCACTCTGCTCAACCGCTAATTCCATAGCAAACCTCAGCCCCGCCGCAGCTCCTGCGGCGGGGCTTTTCCTATGCCGGTATATGCATTGCAGTTAGGCGACCCTTGGCAGCAGAAGCGTAAAAAAGATTTGCATCCCGGGCTCGCTCATGCTATCATAAATATGTATGCTGTTTTTTAGGAGGATTCCTATGCCTGTAACCATTGATCAGCTTCTGGAAAGGGTGGAAAAGCCCTCCCGCTATACCGGCGGCGAAATGAATGCCAAAGTAAAGCCCATCTCCGAGGCTGAGGTGAGCTTTGCCTTCTGTTTCCCCGATACATACGAAGTAGCCATGAGCAATCTTGCCATCAAGATCCTCTATGGTATTCTCAACGATCTGCCCTATGCGGTCTGCGAGCGCTGCTGCATGCCTTGGGTGGATATGCGCCGGGAGCTGATCGACAATCAGTTGCCGTTGTTTACGCTGGAAAGCCAGACTGCGCTCAAAGACTTCGATATCGTTGGTTTTACGCTCCAGTACGAGATGAGCTATACCAATATTCTGGATATGCTCCATCTGGGCGGCATCCCTGTAAAGGCAGCCGATCGCAGCGAGACAGACCCCATCGTTGTAGCGGGCGGCCCCTGCGCCTTTAACCCGGAGCCTCTCCATGCCTTTATCGATGCATTTATGATCGGCGATGGGGAAGAGCTGATTGTCGAACTGACCGATACCATTCGCCGGTCTCGCAAGGAAGGCGCTTCCCGCCGGGAGATCCTGCGCCGCCTTGCCGGGCTGGAGGGTGTCTATGTACCCTCTCTCTATGCCGATGTCTATAACGAGGATGGCACCCTCAAGAGCCTCACGCCCGTGGACGACACCATCCCTGCTGTTGTCAACAAGCGTATTCAGGTCAATATGGATGAAGCATACTGTCCCACCTGCCCGCCGGTGCCTTATCAGCAGGTAGTTTTCGACCGTATCATGCTGGAGATCATGCGTGGCTGCACCCGCGGCTGCCGCTTCTGTCAGGCGGGCATGCTGTACCGTCCTGTCCGTGAGCGCAGCGTGGATAAGCTCTGCCAGTTGGCTTGCGAAAGCGTTCGCAATACCGGCTATGAGGAGATCTCGCTTTCTTCTCTTTCCTCCAGCGATTATTCTCATATCACCGAGCTGGCTACCCGTCTCACTGAGGCGCTGAAGGATCAGCGGGTTTCTCTTTCTTTGCCCAGCCTGCGTGTGGACAAATTTGTGCAGGATACGCTCACCCAGACCCAGCAAGTAAAAAAGAGCAGCCTTACCTTTGCGCCCGAGGCCGGAACCCAGCGCCTCCGGGATGTGATCAACAAAGGCGTTACCGAAGAAAATCTGATGGAGACCCTCGGCAATGCCTTCTCCAACGGCTGGAGCGCCGTCAAGCTCTATTTCATGACCGGTCTGCCCACCGAGACCGATGAAGATCTGGCAGGGATCGCCGAGCTGGCAAAGAAATCTGCCGGTGCCTACTACGCTGTACCTAAGAACCAGCGTGTCAAGGGGCTGCGCATCACCTGCAGCGCCAGCGTGTTCGTTCCCAAGCCCTTTACGCCTTTCCAGTGGTGCGCACAGGATCGCCCCGAAGAGGTACAGCGTAAGCAGCAGATGGTACGGGAGCTGTTCCGGCCTCTCAAATCAGCACATTTCAACTATCACGATTCGGGCATCAGCCGCATTGAAGCCTGCTTTGCCGTAGGCGACCGCCGCATGGCAAATGTTCTTTACCGTGCATGGGAGCTGGGCTGCATGCTGGACGGCTGGAATGAGTATTTCCTCTATGATCAGTGGCTCAAGGCCTTTGATGATTGTGGTCTGGATATTGACTTTTACGCTCACCGTGTGCGCAGCAAGGAAGAACTGCTGCCGTGGGATCACATCAATGCCTATATCGATAAGAGCTTCCTCTGGCGCGAGTACGAAAAGGCCATGCGGGCCGAGACCACCCGGGATTGCCGGGAAGGCTGCAACGGCTGCGGTCTGCAGAAGGTGAAGGGAGTGTGCAGCGTATGCGGATGATGGCAGTGTTCGAAAAAGGCGAGACCCTGCGCTATATCGGTCATCTGGATCTGATGCGTACCGTGCAGCGCGCTCTCCGCAGGAGTGGGCTGCCCATCAAGTATTCCAACGGCTTCAACCCGCATATCCGTCTCAGCTTCGCCGCCCCCCTCAGCGTAGGCGTTGTGGGCAGGCGGGAACTGATGGAGGTACCGGTAGAGGATGGCCTGACGCCCGAACAGTTCCAGACTGCTTTCAATGCGGTCAGCCCAGATTGCCTGCAGGTGGTGTATGCCCGCTGCATCAGCGATGAGTTTCCCACCCTGATGTCGCTGGTGGCAGGCTCCCGCTACACCATCCGTCTGTTTGCAAGCGAAGCGGCAGACAAGGTCGCGCAGGCTTTTGATGCCTTTATGGCGATGGAGAGCTACATAGCCATCCGCCGCACCAAGAGCGGCGAGAACCCCTGCGATATCCGTCCCTTTGTTAAGGAAGGCAGGATCACACAGGTGCAGGATGGCTATCAGATCTGTCTGGAAACTGTCACGCTCGACAACGGAGCCCTCAAGCCCTCTCTCTGGCTGGAAAGCTTGTGTGCCTTCGCCGGTTGCGAAAAGCCGCACCACATCATTTATCGGGATGCGATCCTTGCCTGTCCGGCAGAACAGCAGCTCATCCCCATGGAGGAATATCCCCATGTCTGACCGGATGCAGATCCTTATCAGAAAAGGGGAGGGGCAAACGGAGACCGCCATGCTGCTTGGTGGCAGCCTGTGGGAGTTCCATCGCTGCGAGGACAGTGGTACCAGCCTTGCAGGCACGCTGCTGCTGGGCCGTGTGGAGCGTGTCCTGCCGGATATAAAGGCTGCGTTCGTCAATATCGGGCGCAAGCTGAACGGCTTCCTGCCCATCCGGGAATCAGACAGCTTCCATATCCAGAATGGCAAAGCCCCGCTGATCACCGGCAATGATGTGATCGTACAGGTAAAGAAGGACGAGAAAGGCGGAAAGGGCGCATTTCTGACAAGGGATGTGGCGCTTCCCGGGCAGTATGTGCTGCTGATGCCTATGAGCCGTTTTGTGGGAGTCAGTAAACGCATCGAAGATCCTTCCGACCACGCAGCAGCCAAAGCCCTTGGCAAGAGCATTGCAGACGGGCGCTTTGGTGTCATCGTACGCCATGCGGCACTGTTTGCCCGCCGGGAGGATGTGGCCTGCGAGGCGGAGGAACTGTTTCTGCGCTGGCAGGAGGCAGTTCGGCATGTTGAGGCAGTAAAGGCTCCTGCGGTGCTTATGCAGGAGCAGCCGTTCGAGCAGATATTGGCAAGGGATTATGGGACAAGGTATGAGATTCATCTCACACGTTCTCAGCAAACCAGCTCCGGCCCCCAAGCGGAGCAGCCAGACGGAACCGCTATGTGCACCCCCACCGAAATGGAGGCGCTCTGGCAGGGCTCACGTGTGCAGCAGCAGCTGAAGGATGCGCTTGCCCGCAGGGTGTCCCTCCCCGGCGGTGCCAGCCTGATCATCGACGAGAGGGAAGCGCTGCATACCATTGATGTGAACTCCGGCGGCAATGTGTCTGCACCGGATGGGATGACCCTTGCGCTGAAGCAGAATCTGGATGCCATACCGGAGATCGCCCGTCAGATCCGGCTGCGCAACCTCAGCGGCATCATCCTGATCGATTTTATCGATATGGGTTCGTCTCAAGAGCGGGCGGCAGCAGCTGCTGCACTGGAAGAAGCACTTTCCGGCGACCGTACCAAAACGGTGCTGCATGGCTTTACCTCTCTGGGGCTGATGGAGCTTACCCGCAAGCGCACCGGTCCGAGCCTCCGGGAAATGCTCACCGTGCCCTGCTCCCGCTGCGGCGGCAGCGGTACCCTGAATCTACCATAGGGAAAGGATGTTTCGCTTGAAGCAAACACCTGTTTATGTTACCCCCGATATGCACGCTGTGCAGCAGGCGGCGATGGAAGCGGTGCTGCAGCACCCCGATCGGCCTGCCAGCTACCATATCGTTACCTACGGCTGCCAGATGAATGCCCACGACAGCGAAAAGCTTGCAGGTATGCTCACCCGTATGGGCATGACCGAGGCTGATGACCGCCGCAATGCGGATCTGGTGCTTTTCAATACCTGCTGCGTACGCGATAATGCAGAACGCCGCGCCCTTGGCAATGTAACATGGCTCAAGGAGTTGAAAAAAGAAAAGCCGAACCTGATCATCGGTGTGTGCGGCTGCATGGTGCAGCAGCCGGAGATGGCAGAAAAGATCCTTAAGCAATACCGCTTTATCGATCTGGCCTTCGGCACCCACAACCTGCACCAGCTGCCGCAGCTCTTGCTGGATCTGCTGGATGAGAAAAAGCGTATCGTCTCTGTGATCGATCAGGAAAACCTGATCGCCGAAGGCCTGCCGCTGAAGCGGCTGTGCAGCCACCATGCGTATATCACCATCATGTACGGCTGCGACAACTTCTGCTCCTACTGTATCGTGCCCTATGTGCGTGGCCGGGAGCGCTCCCGCCGTATGGATGATATCCTCCGGGAGGCGGAGGGGTTGCTCAAGGGCGGCGTAAAGGAGATCATGCTGCTGGGGCAGAATGTGAACAGCTACGGCAACGGCGCAGGGGAGACTTTTCCCGAGCTGCTGCGCCGGTTGGATCAGCTCGGCGTACCCCGCATCCGCTTTATGACCTCCCACCCCAAGGATCTCAGCGACGACCTGATCGATGTGATGGCAAACGGCAAGCACATCTGCAATCATCTGCATCTGCCGGTGCAAAGCGGCAGCAATGAGATCCTTTCGCTGATGAATCGCCGCTATACAAGGGAAGACTATCTGCGCAAGGTGGAAAAGCTGCGTGCGGCAGTGCCCGGCATCGGTCTCAGCACCGATCTGATCGTTTCCTTCCCCGGTGAAACGGAAGCTCAGTTTGAGGAGACCTGTTCGCTGGTCAGGGAAGTGGGCTACGATTCTGCGTTCACCTTCATCTATTCGCCCCGCATCGGCACCAAAGCTGCTGCCATGGAGGGGCGCATCCCCGACGAAGAAAGCACCCGCCGCATCACCAAACTGATTGCGGAGGTGGAGGCCTCTACCGCCAAAGCCCATCTGGAAATGCTGGGCTGCACCGAACAGGTGCTGGTGGAGGGCTTGTCCAAGCGTGACCCCGGTATGGTCTCGGGTAAAGGTACCCGGAACATTACCGTCACATTCAAGGGAACTGAGGCCGATATCGGCACCATCGTTCCCGTCCATATTACCTCTGCCGCAGTAAACACCCTGCGGGGAGAAAGAACAGAAAGGTGAGTATCATTATGGAAAAGGTATTGAATCAGGCCGAAATGCTGGCGGAAGCCATTCTGGAGAGCGAAGAGTACATCACCATGCGTTTGAGCGAGCAGGCCGCCATGAGGGATACCGAAGCCACTGGTCTCATTGCTGCCTACACTGAAAAGCGCACTGCTGTTGAGAACATTCTGGCCGATGCCAACATGAACCCCGGCGATCTGGCCAAGGCCGGCAGCGAGCTGGAAGAGGTGGAGCGTGCCATCGACTCCAACGATGTGCTCAATAAAATGCGCGAAAGCCGCGAGGCCTTCAACGATATGATGCGCAAGGTAAACAGCATCATCAAGTTTGTTGTTACCGGCGAGCGCGATGATGAAGAAGAAGGCTGCTCCGGCTCCTGCTCCAGTTGCAGCGGCTGCGGTCATCACCACCACTAATACCGAAGAAATCTTGCACCCGCACGAAAGGGAGGTACCTTCATGGCCGGACTGTCGCCCATGATGCAGCACTACGTAGAAACCAAACAGAAGTATTCCGATTGCATCCTGTTTTACCGCCTTGGCGATTTCTACGAGATGTTTTTTGATGATGCTCAACTGGTTTCCAAAGAGCTGGAGCTTACCCTCACCGGCAAGGAATGCGGTCTGGAGGAGCGCGCCCCCATGTGCGGCGTGCCCTTCCATTCTGCCACCACCTATATCTCCCGTTTGGTGGAGCGGGGCTATAAGGTCGCTATCTGTGAGCAGATGAGCGACCCCGCCACCTCCAAGGGTTTGGTGGAGCGCAGCGTCATCCGTATCGTAACGCCCGGCACGGTGGTGGATCCAGCTCTGCTGGACGAAAAACGCTCCAGCTACGTGCTCTGCGTTGCCTTCTCCGGCAAGCAGGCTTCCCTTGCTTATGCGGATGTCAGCACCGGCGAGTTGACGGTGCATCTCCTGCTGGATGCAGACAACACCCTTCGGGATGAGCTTGTGCGCATCCAGCCCAGCGAAGTGGTCACTAACGATGTAGAAAGGCTCAGGACTCATCTCACATTGGATGTATCCCGCACCCAGATGCCGGAGAGCGCCTTTCAAAAGCGTGCGGCAGACAACGAGCTGTTCAGCCACTTCGGGGTTCAGAACCTGTCCTCCCTCGGTATGGAGCAGAAAGACAAGCGTGCCATCGCTGCCGGTGCACTGCTCCGCTACCTGAGCGAGACACAGATGAATGCCCTCAGCCATATTACCCAGCTGACGGTCTATCAGGGTGAGGATACCATGTTCCTCGACCGTGCCACCCGCCGCAATCTGGAACTGACCCAGTGCCTGCGCAGCAATGAGCGCAGGGGTTCCCTGCTGTGGCTGCTGGATAAGACCGAGACCGCCATGGGTGCCCGTCTTTTGCGCAGCTGGGTGGAAAGCCCCCTCATCAACCGCTCCCGCATCGAAGCACGCCTTTCCTGCGTAGAAGCTCTGAAGGATGATTTCATCCGCAGTGAAGAGCTGGGCGAGGCGCTGAAAGGCGTTGCCGATATGGAACGTCTGCTGGGCAAGATCAGCTATAACAGCCTCAATGCCCGGGATTGTCTTGCCCTGCTGCGCTCCCTGCAAAGTGTGGCGCCGGTCAAGCAGCTTCTGAGCAGCTTTGGCATTATCCATCTGGATGCGCTCGCCCATACGATGACTCCTCTGGACTCCCTGTGTGAGCTGATCGGGCAGGCCATCGATCCCGAGCCACCGCTGCTCATCAGCGATGGTGGTGTTATTGCACCCGGCTACAGCGCCGAGCTGGACGGCTATCGGGATGCACAGATGAATGGCAAGCAGTGGCTGCTTAACATGGAAGCCGCCGAGAAAGAAGCCACCGGCATCAAAAATCTGAAAATCACCTCCAACCGGGTATTCGGCTATTACATTGAGGTAAGCAAGAGCAACCTTGGACTGGTACCGCTGCGCTATACCCGCAAGCAGACCCTTGCTACCGGCGAAAGGTATACCACGCCCGAGCTGAAGGAGATCGAGCAGAAGATCAATCAGGCACAGCAGATGTCCCTTACTTTGGAGCAGCAGCTCTTCAATGAGGTGCGGGATGCCATCGCAAAGGAGATCGGTGCCATCCAGCAGAATGCACAGGCGCTAAAGACTGCCGATGTGCTTCTTTCCCTTGCCAAGGTGGCACGGGAATACGGCTATGTGAAGCCGGAGATCAATGAGGACGGCGTGCTGCATATTGTGGAGGGCCGCCATCCCATCGTGGAGCGCACGGTGAGCGATACGCCCTTCGTACCCAACGATACAACCCTTGATGGCGATGAGAATCGCATGCTCATCATCACTGGCCCCAATATGGCCGGTAAGAGCACCTATATGCGGCAGACAGCATTGATCACCCTCATGGCGCATATGGGCAGCTTTGTACCTGCCGCCAGCGCAAACATCAGCCTGTGCGACCGGGTATTCACCCGTATCGGCGCTTCGGATGACCTTTCCTCCGGCCAGAGCACCTTTATGGTGGAGATGAGCGAGACCGCAGGCATCCTGCGCAACGCCACCGATAAGTCTTTGGTTATTCTGGACGAGATCGGGCGCGGTACCAGCACCTTTGATGGCTTGGCCATTGCATGGGCTGTGGTGGAATATCTGCTGGATAAGAAAAAAGCAGGAGCCAAAACCCTTTTTGCCACCCATTACCACGAGCTCAGCGAGCTGGAGGGGCGTTTTGAGGGCGTAAAGAACTATTGCATCTCCGTTATGGAGCATGGCGAGGAGGTCATCTTCCTGCGCAAGATCATGCCCGGCGGAGCCGATAAGAGCTATGGTGTGTATGTTGCACGGCTGGCAGGTATTCCACAGTCGGTAGTGGCACGCGCCCACGAGATCCAGGCACGGCTGGAGGTAAGCGAGATCAATCAGGAATCCATCTCCTCCAACATACTGGAAAAGAAGAAAAAGCAAGACCGCCAGACCGATCTGTTCCATCTGGCGCAGGATGAGCTGGTAGAGGAATTGCAGAATCTGGACGTGCTTTCCGTTACGCCCATGGATGCGCTCAACATCCTCTACCGTCTCCGGGAAAAAGCACGAAGGATCTAAGGAGGGAGCATCATGGCGGCCATTCGTAAGCTGTCGCAGGAGATCATCGGCCGGATCGCCGCCGGCGAGGTGGTAGAGCGCCCTGCTTCTGTGGTCAAGGAAATGGTGGAGAATGCTATCGATGCCGGTGCCGCCCACATTACGGTCGAGGTACGAGGCGGTGGCGTGGAATATCTGCGCATCACTGATGATGGCAAGGGTATCCCTGCCGAGGAGATCCGTATGGCTTTTGAACGCCATGCCACCAGCAAGCTTGAGACCGCTGAGCAGCTTTTTGACATCCATACCCTTGGCTTTCGCGGCGAGGCGCTTGCGTCCGTTGCAGCTGTTGCAAAAGTGACATGCACTACCAAGACCGCCGATGCTCCTTTGGGCATTCGTGCCCGCATCGAAGGGGGAGAATTCGTAGACATCCGTCAGGCGGCCTCCCCGGTGGGCACCACCTTTGTGGTGGAGGATCTTTTCTACAATACGCCGGTCAGACGCAAATTTCTCAAGAAACCCGGCATGGAGGCCTCTCTTGTTTCCGACTACATGCTTCGGCTGATGCTGTCCCATCCGGAAATTGCATTCCGTTTCGTTAATCAGGGCAAGACCCTGTACCAAACCATCGGGGATGGCAAGGTGGAATCGGTTCTTTACCGGGTCTATGGCAAGGATGCTTTTGCCCAGATGCATAAGGTATCCGGCAATATGAATGGCCTTATTCTCGAAGGCTATGTTGGCACCGGCGAGCTGAGCCGGGGAAACCGCCAGCAGCAGAGCTTTTTTATCAACGGACGTTACTTTCGCAGTGGTCTCATGAGCCGCGCGCTGGAAAGCGGCTGCGAGGGACGGGTGATGATCGGACGTTTCCCCATGTGTGCTCTGTTTATGACGCTGCCTCATCAGCTTGTGGATGTCAATGTGCACCCCAACAAGCTGGAGGTTCGTTTTCAAAACGAGAATAGTATTGCACAGGCGGTCAAAACGCTTGTCAGCGAGGCCTTGCATGGGCAGACGCTCGGTGCGCAGCTTGCTGCAGGCTCCGTTCAGCCGGAGAATGCCTGCGAGGCTGTCGAGATGGCTCAGGGGAGCGGCTTTACCGTTATCTCTCTTGGCGGCGAGGAACCTAAGCCTGTGGCGGAGGCGAGCGCACCTGCCAAGGTAAGCGAACCTTCTCCGGCAGAGGAAATCCCCGTACACCCGGTAGAGAAGCTTTCTCCCGCTAAGCCCGCAGCTTTGGAGTTGGATACGTCCAAGCCTGCTGCGCCCCCGGTGGTCACTACCGATACGGCTGTACCTGTAAAGCTGCCGGTGTCAGCGGTCTGCCCGCTGCCGCCGGTGCAGAAGCAACCGCAGCCTGCTTCCGGAGCTGCTGCCGGTACCGAAGGGGCGCAAACCGCAGCCCCTCAGCGTCCCTCTGCGGAAACAAGGGAATTGTATACAGCTTTCACCCCTGATTTTTCCGCGTTGGGATCACCCGCCCTCCGGGAGTCCTCCTCTCCCGATGTGACCCGCATCATGCGGGAGATGGCAAGCAAACAGGCGGAGGCCGATATGGCTGCACGGCATAGAAAGCCTGTTGCGCAGGAAACAGAGCATGAGCAGCAGCCCGCTCCTGTACAGACCACACTTCTGGAGGCGGAGCCCCAGGAGGCGCAGCTTCGCCTGATCGGTATTGCATTTGCCACCTACTGGATCTTTGAATGCGGCGACAGGCTTCTGCTGCTGGATCAGCACGCCGCCCATGAGCGCATGCTCTACGATCAGATGATGGCCCGCTTCGAAGGCACAGCTATTTCCCAGCGCTTGTTGGCTCCTGTTCTTGTTCAAATGACGCAGCACGATCTGGCTTTGCTGGAGGAACTTAAGGAAGTTCTGAGTGATGCGGGTTTCGATGTGCAGCGTTTTGATGATTCCAGCGCCGCTATCCATGCCATTCCCACGCTTTTTGGCGATAACGCCGACCCCCGCACCCTTTTTCTGGAGGCGCTGGACGAATGGCAGGCAGGCCGCGGCGCAGTGACCCGCGAGCGCATGCGAAGGCAGATCGCCACAATGGCGTGCAAAAGAGCCATCAAGGCGGGGGACAAGCTCAGCGAGGAAGAAGTAAAGGGGTTCCTTCAGGAAATGCTCCGATCCGACTCCATGCCCACCTGTCCCCATGGTCGCCCCATCGTGATCGAAATGAGCCGCTATTCGCTGGAAAAGCGTTTTAAGCGCGTGCAATAGGAGGGCTTATGAAACCCAGGATCATTGCTGTTACAGGTGCCACTGCCAGTGGCAAGAGCGCACTGGCTATGCAGCTGGCCAGCGTTTTTGATGCCGAGATCGTCTGTATGGATTCCATGCAGATCTATCGTGGCATGGATATCGGCACCGCCAAGCCTACGCCGGAGGAGCAGCGTCAGATACCTCACCATATGCTGGATGTGGTATCTCCGGAACAGCCCTACACGGTAGCAGATTACGCCGGGCAAGCATCACAGGTCATCCGGGAAATTTTGAGCAGGGGCAAGCTGCCGCTGCTGGTAGGCGGTACGGGGCTGTATCTGAAAGCGCTGATGCACGGCCTCACCCTTGGTGTCAGCCGCAGCGATCCGGCAATCCGCGCACGCTTGGAGGCCATCGCTGACAAGCCGGGCGGCAAAATGCAGCTGCACCGTATGTTGGCAGAGGTGGACGAGGCTTCTGCTCAGAAGCTGCACCCCAACGATCTTCGCAGAGTTATCCGGGCAATCGAGGTTTTTGAGCTTACAGGCATCCCTCTCAGCCAGACACGGCAGGAAGAAAGCGGAGCGTTTTCTGTGCTGCCGCTGGCGATCCGTATGGAGCGGGAGCTTTTGTTCGCTCGCATCGAAAAACGTGTGGATATCATGCTGGAAAGCGGTCTCCTCCGGGAGGTGCAGCGACTGCTGTCAGAGGGCGTGCCTCCGGATGCACAATCCATGCAGGGCATTGGCTATAAAGAAATGCTGCCTGCTGCACAGGGCCTCGTACCGCTGCCAGAAGCACGCAGACAGATCATTCTCAATACACGACACTATGCCAAACGGCAGGAGACATGGTTCAAGGGCGAGCCTGCCACCCACTGGCTGGATGCAGCGGAGGCTGCTAAACAGGCACAGGAAGCTGTTTCGGCTTTTCTTACAGATCACAACGCAAAGGAATGATTAGGGTATGGATCAACAGATCATCATGGCAGTACAGGCGGCGGAAGAGCGCTGCCGCAAGGCTTTTGAACGGGTGGATCAGATCGCGCTCCACAACACTGCCAAGGTGCTGGATGTGATGCAGCGCCATCAGGTCGCCTCCCGCCATTTTGCGCCCACCACCGGCTATGGCTACGATGATGTGGGCCGCGATACGCTGGAGAGGATCTTCGCCGAGCTGTTTGAAGCGGATGCAGCCATCGTACGTCCTCAGATCGCATCCGGTACCCATGCGCTCAGCATGTGCCTGTTCGGCCTTCTCAAGCCCGGCGATGAACTGATGTATGCTTCCGGCGGCCCCTACGATACGCTGGAGGAGGTCATTGGCATCCGTGGCAGTGGCGTTGGCTCCCTCAAGGAAATGGGTGTCAGCTACGCTCAGGTGGAAATGACCGCCGATGGCAAACTGGATATCGCCGGTATCCGTGCTGCTATGAAGCCCAACACCACCGTTGTGGCTGTGCAGCGCAGCCGCGGCTATTCCAGCCGTCCCAGCCTGATGCCGCAGGATCTGGAGCCGTTGGCCAAGATGCTCCACAACGAGTTTCCCAACGCCTGCCTGATGGTGGATAACTGCTACGGTGAATTTGTCTGTGAGCTGGAGCCCAACCACTACGGTGCAGATGTAAGTGTTGGCAGCCTCATCAAGAATCCGGGCGGCGGTCTTGCCCCCACCGGCGGCTACATTGTGGGCCGTGAGGATCTGATCGAACGCATCAGCTATCGCCTCACTGCCCCCGGCATTGGTCGGGAGGTGGGCAGCTATGCGGGCAGCTATCAGCCCCTCTATCAGGGCTTGTTTATGGCTCCCCATGTGGTTGCGCAGGCTGTCAAGACTTCAATTCTGGCTTCTGCTGTGTTTGACGGTATGGGCATGAACACCACCCCCCGTTACGATGCGCCCCGCACCGATATCATTCAGGCGCTGGATCTGGGTACTCCGGAGCGTCTGGTGGCATTCTGTCAGGGTATACAGACCGCTTCGCCCATTGACAGCATGGCGCTTCCTGAACCGTGGGATATGCCCGGCTATCAGCATCAGGTCATTATGGCAGCCGGCACTTTCGTAAGCGGTGCTTCTATTGAACTGAGCGCCGATGCACCCATGCGCGAGCCGTACACCGCCTTTCTGCAGGGCGGGCTCACCTACAGCCACGGCAAGCTGGCGATCATGCGTACACTGGAATATATGCAGAAAAAAGATTGCCTCTGATCTCTGCAAGGAATATCCCCCCCTCGGTAGTGCATACCATCTACCGAGGGGGGATTTGTTTTGGAACAGGATACCCGTGTAAAGCAAATCGAAGTAAGGGAGAGGAGAAAGCGTCTCCAGCCGCCCATCCTGCAGGAAATGGCACCGCCCAGCACAGCCCAATGGACAGAGTTGCCGAGGCGCCCCAAAGGCTTCAAGGCATTTGTTTCGCCCGAAAACCTGACTAAGAATCTGGCACTGCTGGGTTGTCTTGCACTGGTGGTTCTGGCTGTGCACGCTGCCGGCCAGAGGCAGGAGAGCATCAGTGTTTTTTCGGCACTTCAAAACGGCCTTACCGCTTCTTGGGAGCAGGATATCGGCAAGTTAAGCTTTGTCAGCGAATTGCTGCCCCCGGAGATCCGGGAGGTATGGAATCCCTCTCCGGCCGTGGCAGTTATGGCACCGGTGACGGGTGATACCGTACATGCATGGTCGCATGCCGAGCCTTATCTGGAAATCGCAGCTACAGCGGCGGATATCCGTGCGGCAGCTGGCGGTGAAGTGATGAGTATCGCTCACGGGCTTGGAGAGGAACGCATACTTCGGCTCCGCCACAGTGATGGCAATGAGAGTCTGTATGGTAATTTGGCTGCCTGTCATGTAGAGGTGGGGGATACCGTGGATGCGGGTGAGGTGATCGCTTCGCTGCTGCCGGGCTCCCCGCTGGCATTCGAACTTCGTATCGACGGCAGATCGGTCGATCCTGCATCTGTTATGCAGCCGCTTTCTGAATGAGGCACTGGCATTTTTCGATCCATCCGGCAGGCGGGCTGTGCCTGTTGGGCGCTCTGCTGTTTGTACCGCTGCAGCAGGTGTTGGCGGCGGCGGTCGCCATGCTGCTGCATGAAGGAGCGCATCTGCTTTGCATGTACCTGTGCGGTGTTACCCGCCTTTTTGTGGAGTGGACACCGCTGGGCTTCGTGGCGCAAGCCGGTGGTTTTTCTTTGCTGCCGCCCCGTAAACGGCTCGTGATCGCGTTGGCAGGTGTGGGTGCCAGCGGCGCAGCAGCGCTTCTGTGCCTGCCCTTTGCAAAGCAGAGCCGCTTTGTTTATGAGCTGCTGGTAAGCAACCTGTCGCTGTGGCTGGTCAACAGTTTGCCTGTGCTGCCGCTGGACGGCAGCCGCATCCTGCTGGCGCTGGCAGGGGGAGCGGAAAAGGCACTCGAAAAATGGTTGCTTATACTCAGCTATTTATGTGCAGCTGCCCTCTGCTGTCTTGGCCTATATAGTGCAATGCAGGGTTGCTTCAACCCGATGCTCCTGTTGCTTGGCCCCTACCTTGCCTACGCCGCACGTGAAAGTACGCAAAGCAGCAGCATTCGCAGCCTGCGCGTTTTTGACCGCAGACAGGCATGTGAAACCAATGCACTGTATCCTGTCAGCGCCTATGCTGCAGTCGGCGTACCGCCTCTTTCCGCTTTGCTTCGTGCTGTTAAGCGTTGCCCGGAGGGCAAATATCTGCTGGTGCATCAAGTGGATCGGAAAAGCGGCAGAATATGCGGTACTTTGACAGAAGCACAGTTGCACCAAAAGCTTTTTTCGCCAATAAGAAATGATGAATTATGCGGATGGACACCCGCCCGGGAATGTGATACAATAAAAGGTGAACATACGAAAAAAATACGGGAGTGGAAATAGATGCAGAAAAACTGGAAGGGCCTTTTCGGTGTTCCGCGATCGCTGTGCTTGTTGCTTGTTATTGCGGTGCTTTTGCTGCCCAAGGCGGCTTTGGGTGCTGTTACCCCTGTAGGCTTCGAGCAGGAGGCTGATACCCGCAGCGGCATCGTGCGAGTCTGTCTTGCCTCTCTGGAGGATGCTACCACACTGGATATTCAGCTTTCTGCTGCTTACCGTGTATACAATACTGAATTGGCTTTGCCCGCCAACGAGAACATCACCATCGGTCTGGAAGCCAATACCGGCAATGTTACCCTTGCTTATGCAGGCCAGCGTTGGAACGTTGGGCCGGAAGCCATCCTTCTGCGCAGCAGCAAGCAAGCTGCCGTAACCATCCGGCAGGCCACAGATGCAAATGCGTATCCGGCAGATTTGGCTGTTAGCGGTATTATCACCGAGAAAGGCTACGTTCTCCGGCTCGTTGCCTATATTCAGGTGGAAGATTATCTGACCGGCGTACTTTCCCATGCCATTCTGGATACAGCCCATTCGGAAGCGCTCAAAGCGCAAGCTGTGGTTGCACGCACTTATACCCTTCGTGCCATGGAACTCCATGCAGAGGATGCCTATGATGTTGTGGATACCGGCGCAGACCAGCTCTATCGGGGCACCGGCAATACCAATGCAGCCTGCAAGGCTGCCGTTAGCGCCACTGCCGGTACTGTGCTCAAGTACGAGGGCGAACTGATCGAAGCATGGCATACATTCAGCAACGGCGGTCAGACCGAATCTGTTCGAAATGCATGGGGCGAGGAGGATTGCGCCTATCTGATCGTACAGGATGATCCATTCGATCTGGCCAGCCGCAGTGCTATTGCTAAGACCGTGCAGATCGATAAGGATCTGCAGAACGGCACTGTCCCCGAAGCGCTCAGCGTCTTGCTCAAGCAGAAAGCGATCGAGACTCTTGCTGCAGAAGGATACTCCGCTAATGACGACAATACCAGCCTGCTCTGGCTGGAAAGCGTAAAATTGAGAAATCCCCGCTTTGCTCCACCCAGCAAGCTGTATACCGCTGCCGATTTTGCCATGATGGCGCAGACCGGAACAGCAGACGGCGGGCGGCAGGTGGTGTCGGTAACAGTTAACGCTCAGATCTTTGATGAGCTGGAAAAGCCGCTGGATATGAGTCTGCAGCCCAACAATAACGAACTGTGGAGCGTTTCCGCAAAGGGTAACACCATTACGCTCCGTGCCGCACGCTTCGGCCATGGTGTTGGTATGAGCCAGTACGGTGCTGTCGAGATGGCGGAGCAGGGCTATGCCTGCGATTATATTCTGGGCTTCTATTATCCCGGCTGCACCTGTGTAAAGCTCAACCTGTCTGCCGCCCTTCTGCGGGAGGTACTTGAGGCATCAAAGGTTTCTGGGCCAACTTTGCGCCCGATCACCACCCCGAGGCCGACGGATACCGAGCCTGTACCGGAGAGCCCCATCCCCGCCGAGCCGGAAGCCACGGAAGTACCTGCTGAGCCGGAAGCCACCGAGGTTCCCGCCGAGCCGGAAGCCACGGAAGTGCCCGCTGAGCCGGAAGCCACGGAAGTGCCCGCCGAGCCGGAAATCACTGAGGTTCCTGTAGAGCCGGAAATCACAGAGGTTCCTGCAGAGCCGGAAGCCACCGAAGTGCCCGCCGAGCCGGAAGCCACCGAGGTTCCTGCCGAGCCGGAAGCCACGGAAGTGCCCGCTGAGCCGGAAGCTACCGAGGTTCCTGCCGAGCCGGAAATCACTGAGGTTCCTGCCGAGCCGGAAGCCACCGAAGCACCTGCCGAACCGGAAGCCACCGCCGTTGTTTCTGCCACACAGCCCGGTTATGCCTATGTGATCGCCAACAATTTTCTGAATCTGCGTGAGGCACCCTCCAAGCAGGCACCGATCCTTACGATCGCTCTGGAGGGTGAGTGGGTAGAGCTGTTGGAAGAACAGAATGGCTGGGCAAAGATCTCCTACAACGGGATCACTGCCTATGCAGTGCGTGGGCTTCTGTCCGAAGCACAGGCCGAGCCCGCCCAACCGGTCGCAGCAGCTGATCACCCTCAACCTGCCGCAACCCCGGAAGCCACGGCCGAGGCTGTCTCCGCAACTGTTTATGCCCGGAGCGGCTCTGTCAACTTCCGCCAGCAGCCCTCCATGGACGGCGCCATTATGCTGCGTCTGGTTCCCGGTACGCCCGTAATGGTATACGGCACGGAAGGCGACTTTTCCATTGCGGAATATATGGGCAAGCATGGCTATATTATGACGGAATTCCTCCGCTTTGGCGATGAGGAACCCGTTCCCGCACCTACGGTCGGGCTTACTCCCGTGCCTACCGCAGAGCCTACTCCCGAGCCTACAGCCACCCCTGCTCCCACGGTGCAGACAACAACACCCCTTGCGCCGGAACAGCAGACCTACGAATACCGCAACGCCAGAGTGACCACCAGTGGCGGTTCCCTCAACCTCAGGGAGATGCCCAGCGACGGTTCTGCCATTCTTGAGCGTATTCCCCAGTGCTCGGTGGTTCTTGCGCTGGAACTGGATGATATTTGGTGCTCTGTCCGTTATAACGGCATCACCGGTTATGCCAAGAAGAGCTTCCTCACATTTGGGGAGAACTATGCCACCGAGATCATCAACGGGCAGATGAGCATCCTTCTTCCTGAGTACACCATGGGTTCTGCAACCGTCGTTACGCCCAGCGGCTCGCTCAATCTGCGCCAGAAGCCCTGTCCCTATTCTGCCGTGTTGTCGTTGATCCCCAACCGTTCAAAGGTGGAGGTCTACAGCATCGAAGCGGGCTGGGCGCTGGTCACATACAGGGAGTATGCGGGTTATGTGAGTGTTGATTATCTGGAGATGCAGCAGCCCGTGACCGAAGCGCGCAGCTCCGCAGAGGAGAGCTTTACTGTTCTTCCGGACGGTTTTGAGCCGGTGCAGGGATTTACTGCGGTCACAAACAACTCTGCCTCCCTGCGCCTTACGCCCGAGGCAGACGGCACTGTGCTGGCAGAGGTTGCTGCCGATACGGAGCTTCCGGTTTTGGCAGCTGGAGCGGAGTGGTGCATCGTTGCGTGGGAAAACCAGACCGGTTATCTTGCCAAGAGTGATGCGGAACTCCGAAACGATTGACCATCACCAAGGAGAACTGCTATGGAGCCTATACTGTTGCCCGGTGAACGGATCGACGATCTGCAGCTGAACAACCTCAGGATCATCCAGAGCGAGAAGGGTTTCCGCTTTGGTATGGATGCGGTGCTGCTCAGCGATTTCGCCCGTGTTCGTCCACGGGAGCATGTGGTGGATATGGGCACGGGCACAGGTATTCTTCCCATTCTGCTGAGTGCGCAGCGCACGGATGCGGTCTTTACCGCTTTCGAGATCCAGCCGGACATGGCCAGCATGGCATGCAGGAGCGTAGCGTTGAATGGCCTTTCGGATCGTATCCGTATTCTTGCGGAGGATATGCGTACTGCCGCCAAAACGATCGGATACCAAAGCGCTCATTTGGTTGTTTCCAACCCGCCCTACGGCAAGCTGGGCAGTACGTTGAAAAACAATGCCGAAAGCATTACCCTTGCAAGGCATGAGGCTGCCGTCTCCATTGAGGAATGGGTGGGCTCCTGTGCTGCTGTGCTGCGCAATATGGGGCGGCTTTGCACGGTTTTTCCTGCCCAGCGGCTCTTGGAACTGACAGATGCCTACCGCAGTGCCCGTATAGAGCCAAAGCGCATCCGTATGGTCTATGCCAAGGTGGATCGTGCTCCCTATCTGGTATTGCTGGAGGGCATGAAAAACGCCCGTCCCGGCCTTTTGTGGATGCCGCCTCTGGTGGTCTATGAGCCCGACGGTACCGAGACGGCGGAGATCGACCGCATCTATCACCGGCAGGTATGAGCCCTCACCCAACGCAGAAGGATATAGCCATTCCACAGAATACACAGAACATGTCCTGCTGCCAGTCCGATGATGACGCCTTCCAGCCGGTAGGCAGGCAGAGCCGTCAGCCACCATGTTGCCAATAACGATACCAGCGAAGAGGCGAACGCTCCGCATACGGTCTGTTTTTGCAGCCCCAGCGCTGTAATGGCACCAGCAGTCAGGTTTTCTGCAGCACAGAGAAAGCATAGGGGAGTGGCGGCACGGAACAGAGCCGTCAACTCCGGCAGACGGTAGATAACAACAGCAAAAAACGGTGAAAGCATCGCCAGCAGCATCGTGCATGCGGCAGCCACCGGAAGCCCGGCAGCAAACAGCCTTCCAAGCAGGCTTTTGCATTGCCGGGCGTTTTCGTCGCTATGGGCAAGCCTTGGTGCCATCACCATGTTCAGGGCACCGGTAAAGATACATGGCAGCATCATCAACGGCAGAACCATACCGTTGAGCATACCGAGCCGGGCGGTTGCCTCTGCGCTGCTCAGCCCGGAGACCATCAACCGCAGCGGGATCAGTATGGAGGTCACTGAGCGAAGCAGTGTATGGATCAGCCTCGTCGCTGTGGTGGGGATCGCTAAACGGAGGATCGGTCTGTACCATTTTCGTACAGCTTGCCCTTCTACCTGCGGGATCCGCAGCACCCAAACCACCAACAGGAGTCCGGCTGCCTCTGCCAGTACGGTGGAAGCCACCGGCACTGCCGCAAGCCATGCAGCAGAAAGCTTGCTCAGCAGCGGGATCAGCAGAAGAGTAAACAACAACCGCAGTGCCTGTTCTGTAAGCTCCGAAACAGCAGGCAGCCAACTCTTCTTTGTACCATAGCAATAACCGTTATAGGCTGCCGAATAGCCAAGGATCAGCACGCATGGAGCGGTGCACCAGAGCGAAGGCAGCACCCGCACATCGCCAGTCAGCCTTGCAAGAGCGGGAGAAAACAACAAAAATACCGGGATCAGCAAAAACGCTGCCCATCGCACCAGCTTGAGACCAGCCATCAGCGGCATCATTCGTGTTTGCTCATTTTCTTTTGCCGTCAAACGGCTGATGGCCATGGGCATCCCCGAGGTGAGCGGTGTTATGGCAAGCATATGCACCCCGGAGGCCAGCTCCGCTATGCCCATCATCTCTGCTCCCAACAGCCGCGCCATAAAAATGCGCAAAAGAAACCCCATCGCACGAATCACGCCATTAAGCCCTGTAATCAGCAGGGTCTGCTTCTTCACATCATTGCTCATCGTTTCCCCTCCGGGGTAAAGCTATGAGCCAATGTGCAAAGGCATGCCTTGCCATTTACCTGCCATATGTGCTATGATGCTGGTGAAATGGGGTGTTTTGATTGGATAAATGGGATATTCGCTTTATGAAAATGGCCTATCTTGTTTCGGAATGGTCCAGCTGCTACCGTCAAGGCCGGAGCATCGGCGCAGTGATCGTAAAGGATAAGCGCGTTATGACTACCGGCTACAACGGTGCCCCTGCCGGTCTGCTTACCTGCAAGGAACGCTGCCGCTGCCTCCGGGATGAGATGAACATCGAATCCGGTACCCGTGCAGAGGTTTGCTATGCCATTCACGCAGAGCAAAATGCTATTTTGCAGGCTGCAAAGCTGGGCATCTCCATCGATGGCGCTACGCTGTACTGTACCCATCAGCCCTGCTCCATCTGTGCAAAGATGATCATCAATGTGGGCATCAAGCGCGTTATCTACGAGCAGGGATACCCGGATCCCTTTACGCTGGAGCTGTTCGAACAAGCCAATGTGAAGCTGGAGCGTTACGAGCCGCAGGAGGCTTAACCGTTTTCGCTATCGATGCACTTGGAGCGCAGTCGGTTCACTGTCCGCTCCAGAGCGTTGCGGCTGTTGCCCCAGGGCTTGTCCTGATTGCGGTAGTCAAACTTCAGAGTAAACCACTCAAGATCCGCCTCGTCATCGCCAAGGGTGCGCTTCATGCTGTTGAGGATGGACTGGGCAAACTCCTGCTGCTGGTTGCCGCCGAGCGCACGGGCGGCCATCTCCAGCAGTGCTGCCGCATGGGGGAAGCAAAGCCCCTTGGATTCGTTCCACTTGCGCAGGAAGGCTTTGTCGGTTTTCCACAGATGGATGAAGGTATACAGATATCGCTGCATGTGGGCTTCAATGTCCTCGCAGATCACACAGCCGCTGGTCAGGGAGCGCAGCTCCTTGGCCAGTTTTTCGCATGGGCTGGGAGCATTGGAGAAAAAGCCGCTCTTTCCGCCGATCCTTGTACGCTCCAATTTCATAAGGATCTCCTTGGAATGGCTGTCGCACAAAAGTGCATGCCCGAGGCGGTTCTGCATCTTAAACAGCAGCTGGTGGTGGTGGGCGCAAATACCGGTTTCGTTTACACGAATGCGGGCATCGGGTTCCATAACGCTGCCGCCCAGCGAGCGGTCCACCTCGCTCTCCTCCAGCTTTTGGTAGAGCATGCAGAAGGGGCACGGTGTTTCGGCTTCCATTGCTTCCCATACGGGGATCGTTTCCAGATGATATTGCATATTTGGCCTCCATACAGTATAATAAACGTTGACTTCATGGTAACAGAATGAGAGAAGAAACGCAACAGGCTGCATAATGTTCTTTTTCCGTGCATAGGGTGTTCCCACATTGTTTGCTGGAGAGGGGAATGCCCATGCAGGAACATAAAAAGATCTATCCCAGCGGCCGTGCACCCGCAAAATGGCTCAGTTGGCTGTTGGTAGCCGCTGCCGTGCTGGTCGCAGCGGGCGGGCTGATCAGCCGTAGTCCTGCTGATCCGTTTATTCAGCCGTTGCCAACGGCCACGCCTTTTCCACTGGAGGAGAGCTTCGATGAAACCGTTGAAAGCTGCCAATGGACGCTGCCGGAGGTAAACTGGTATGCGCTCCAGCTGGGGGCGTTCGATAGCGAAGCCTCTGCGCAGGAGCTGGCAGAACAGTTCCGGGCGAGGGGTGCAGCGGGGTATCTGTGGCAGGACGGGCGTTGGCGTGTGCTGGCGGCTGTATATGCCACCGAGGAGGATGCCCGCACTGTGCGCAAGCAGATCAGCGACACGCATGGGGTGGACTCCTACCTGTTCCACATCAGCCTGCCGGGAGCAGGAGTGAGCATGCAGGGTATGCGCGGGCAGATCGAGATCCTGAAAGCGGCCTTTGAGCATGCAGCAGCGCTCGTTGCAGACCTGCAGCAGCTGAGCCTACAGGCAGACCATACCCAGAACGGGGCAGAGGAGCTGCAGGCGGCGCTGCTTGCCCTCAGGGATCAGACGGCGCTGGTATCCATCAGGCTGCAGCAGCGTTTTCCGCAGCCGCGCAACGCCTGTGCAGAAGGTTTGATTAACCTCTTCGAAAGCTATGCTGTTTTTTACGGAGCATTGGAGGAGGACGAAATGTCCGTCGCCTTCGGTGCAGCGCTCAAACATCAGACGATACTGTCGCTTGACCTGCTGCGGCAGGTTTATCATACACTTGGCAACACATAGGAGGAATGTACGGTGACGATCCGAGACCTGATCCCCATTCTGGATGCAAAGGTGCTCTGCGGCGAGGAAAGGCTGGACGAAGAAGTGCGTATGGCCTGCGGCAGCGACCTGATGAGCGATGTTCTGGCTTTTGTAAAAGAAAAATGCGTTCTCATTACCGGCCTTACCAACGTGCATGTGATGCGCACCTGCGAAATGCTGGATATCCACTGTGTCATCTTTGCCCGCGGCAAGATCCCTTCCGAAGAGATCCTTGAGGAGGCCAGGGAGATCGGCATCACGGTGCTTGCAACCGAAAACACCAACTATACCACCTGCGGCCTTCTGTATCAGGCTGGCATCAAGGGCAGCGCAGCCCGTACCGGCGCATAAGTTGCAAAAGAGAGGGATTTATCATGTCCAACAATCTGTTTGTTGATAGCTATGACGTTGCCTCCGGCGCTTTCCAGACCGCCGGTGATGCATCCGCCAGCATCAAGCGGAAGCTGAAGCAGCTGGGCATCGATGCCGTAACCCTTCGCCGGGTGGCTGTTGCCAGCTACGAAGCTGAGCTGAACCTGATCATCCACAGCCATGGTGGCAATCTGATCATGGAAATGAGCCCCGATGAGGTAATGCTCATCTCCAAGGACATTGGCCCGGGTATCCCGGATATCAGCAAAGCGCTGGAGGAGGGGTATTCCACCGCCAGCGAGGAGGCCCGCGATCTGGGGTTTGGCGCTGGTATGGGTCTGCCCAACATGAAACGCAATGCAGACAGCTTCGATATCGTCAGCGAGGTCGGTGTTGGCACCACCATCAAAATGGGTTTTGCCGTAAAACGCTGATCGTAATGGTTTTCTTTCGGAGGAAGTAACATGCAGGACAAAAGATTCCATTCCGTCCGGCTGGATAAGGATAAGTGCAAGGCTTGCACCAATTGCTTAAAGCGCTGCCCGACGGAAGCCATCCGCGTACGCGGCGGCAGGGCGCACATCATTGATGAGCGCTGCATAGACTGCGGCGAGTGCATACGTGTGTGCGATTACCATGCCAAGTACGCGCAGACCGATCCGCTTTCGGCGCTGGATCAGTTCAAATACAAGATCGCTCTGCCTGCACCGTCCCTGTACGGGCAGTTCAAGCATCTCATCAGCCCTTCTCAGGTATTGGACGGCTTGCTCGCCATGGGCTTTGATGATGTTTACGAGGTCGCCAGCGGTGCGGATATCGTTACCCGTGCCATTCGTGAGCGTATGCGAAATGCACAGCCGGAGGATTATCCCATCATTTCTTCGGCTTGCCCGGCGATCGTCCGTCTGATCCGCGTACGCTTCCCGGATCTCCTTTCGCACATCATCGATATCCGCCAGCCTATGGAGGTGGCGGCTATGGTTGCAAAGAAGGAATTTTGCAAAAAGCATAATGTAAAGGCCGAAGAAGTGGGCTGCTTCTTCATAACGCCATGCGCAGCCAAGATGACGGCGATCCGTAACCCCATCGGCCATGAAACATCTGCGGTGGATGGTGCCATCTCCATGCTGGAGATCTACGGCATACTGGCAAGCCACATCAAGAAGGTACATACAGATTCCAACCGTGCCACCGCCTCCTCCTACGGTGTCGGCTGGGCCAGCAGCGGCGGCGAAGCAGCTGCGGTGGCTCCCGAACACAGCATGGCTGTGGATGGCATCGAGAATGTGATCCGTGTACTGGAGGAGATCGAGAATAACAAGCTGCAGGATCTTGTCTTTTTTGAAGGCGCTGCCTGCACCGGCGGCTGTGTGGGCGGCCCTCTCACCTTCGAGAACAGCTATGTGGCCCGCAATGCCGTACAAGCATTGATGAGCGGCTGCGATATCACTCACCCAGACGATAAGGTGAACGCCTCTTATCTGGGCAAGTATCCCCTCATCGCCGATAAGCCGGTGCTGCCCAACAGCGTGATGCGGCTGGATGACGATATTGTGGAAGCAATGAAGAAAATGGAGCGCATGGAGGAGATCGTGCGCAGCCTGCCCGGCTACGACTGCGGCAGCTGCGGCAGTCCCACCTGTCGCACCTTTGCAGAGGATATCGTCCGGGGCTTCGCCACCGAGATGGATTGTATCCATATTCTGAAGGAGCGCCTCAAGATCATGGCGCAGCAAATGGTAGAACTTGCAAAGACCACAAGAGAATAGGAGCGAGAAACCAATGAAAGTCAGCGAACTGATGAATCTTCTGGATGCCAAATGCGTAAACGAAGGTGCAAACCTTGATGCGGAGATCTCCTGCGGCTACAGCTGCGACCTGCTCAGCTGGGTGCTGGCCCACGGCAAGCCCGGTATGGCATGGTGCACCGTGCAGACCCATGTGAACGTGATCGCAGTTTCTGTACTGATGGAAATGGCTTGCGTTATTCTGGTAGAGGGCGTGGAGGCCGAGGAAGCCTCTCTTGCCAAGGCAGCCGACGAAGGCATGCCGGTGCTCTCCACCACCAAGACCGCCTATGAGGTCTGTGGCATCATGAACAAGGCCGGCATTGCTGCCCCTGTGGAATGAGCATGGATGTTTTTTGCGATCTGCATCTTCACAGCTGCCTTTCTCCCTGCGGCGATGATGAGATGACACCGTGGAATCTGGTGGGCATGGCTTGTGTCAACGGCCTCAGCCTGATCGCCCTCACCGACCACAACACCACCCGCAATGTGCCGGAAGCCATCGAAGCAGGCAAGGAGTATGGTGTGGCAGTGCTGCCGGGAATGGAGATCACCAGTAAAGAGGAAGCTCATATCTTGGGCTATTTTCCCACGCTGGAGGATGCTCTTGCTGCCGGTGAGGAGGTCTATGCCTGCCTGCCCGATGTGACGAACGATCCGTCGCTGTTTGGCAATCAGCTCATCAAGACAGAGGGGGATCAGGATGGCGGCATCCTGTCCAAGCTTCTCATCAACGCCACCACTCTCAGCGTAGATGAGGTGGAGCAGCTCATCAAGCGGCATAACGGTGTTACTGTGCCTGCCCACATCAACCGTGGGCACAACGGCATGATCGGCGCTCTGGGTCTCATGCCCTTTCTGCCGCAGTTTCCGATCATTGAAACAGCAGCAGCGATCGATTGCCCCGCCTATGCCACCAAGGGGCGGTTCCAGCTGCATTCCAGCGATGCGCATCGCCTGGAGGATATTCAGGATCAGGTATTCTCTCTGCCGCTGGAGGAGCCTACAGCAGAAGCAGCATTCCGCTTCCTGAAGGCGATCTACGGCTGAAAACAGAATACACATCGTTTTTCGGCGCTTGAACACGGCGGTTTTACTAACAAAACCGCCGTGTTTTGATACACTCTGATAAAAATGATTATTTTTTCACAAAATGCGTGCTTTTTGCGGTAGAGTATGCTATTATATAATAGATTTGTGCTGTTCAAGCACACGTTACAGTGATTCAAGTATGGAGGAGGTCTTATACTGCCATGTCCGATCGTAACGAAAAGTTTGAAAAGCTGGCACAGGTAATCCAGGATCACAAAGAACAAAAGGGTGCTCTTATGCCTGTTCTGCAGGAAGCGCAGAACATCTTCGGCTGCGTGTCCGAAGACGTGCAGAAGATCATCGCCGAAGGTCTGGGCGTAACGCTGAGCGAAGTCTACGGCGTTGCCACCTTCTACTCTCAGTTCTCCCTGCAGCCCAAGGGCAAGTATGTCTGCGGCGTATGCCTCGGCACCGCTTGCTACGTTAAGGGTTCTCAGGCTGTTCTGGACAAGCTGTGCGAAGAGCTGGAGATCAACCCCGGCGACACCACCAAGGATGGCAAGTTCACCGTTCAGGCTACCCGTTGCCTGGGCGCTTGCGGTCTGGCTCCCGTTATGATGATCAACGACGATGTCTTTGGTCGTCTTACCCCCGCCGAGATCCCCAGTATCCTCGAAAAGTACAAGGCGATGTAAGCAATGAGAGATTTATCCATGCATGTTCTGGATATTGCGCAGAACAGCATCAAAGCCGGCGCAACGCTGGTTACAATCACTTTCGAAAAGGATGAGCACAACATGCTCCGCTTTTCCGTTGCCGACGACGGCTGCGGGATGAGCGAAGAATTCCTCAAAAAAGTGACGGACCCATTCACCACCACACGCACCACGCGCAAAGTGGGTCTGGGGATACCGATGCTCAAGCAAAGCGCGGAGATGAGCGATGGCGCCTTCTCCATCCAGAGTACCGTTAACGTGGGGACAACCATCTCCGCTACGTTCCATCTGGGGCATATCGATTGTATCCCTATGGGGGAGATCTGCGATACGCTGCTCACGCTGGTCACGCTGAATCCGGAAAAACCCGACTTCGTTTTCGAAGCACGGGACGGGCATGCAGAGGCGCTGTTCGATACCCGAATGGTGCGTGAAGCTTTGGGCGGTATCCCGCTCAACGAGCCCGACATCTATGCGTGGATGAAAGAAAGCATCGAAGAAGAATTCAAACCTATCTTGGAGGTGTCATAAGCTATGAAATCCCTGGCTGAACTGCAGGCTATCCGCGAAAAGACTCTGGGCAAGATTTCCATGCGTAAGGACGCTGACGAAGGCACCCGTATCGTGATCGGTATGGCTACCTGCGGCATCCCCGCCGGTGCCCGCCCCGTCATGCTCAAGTTCATGGACGAGATCCAGACCCGTGGTCTCCAGAACGTTACCGTGAGCCAGACCGGCTGCATCGGTATGTGCCGTCTCGAGCCCATGCTGGACGTGCTGGTTCCCGGCAAGGAAAAGGTGACTTACGTGAAGGTGAAGCCCGAAATGGTTTCCCGCATCGTGGCTGAGCACATCGTCAATGGCCGTCCCGTTCAGGAATACACCATCGGCGCTGCTGAGTAACCGTAAGCAAACGTTAAGGAGGAGCAAACATGGATCTTTATCGTGCACATGTGCTTGTCTGCGGCGGTACCGGCTGTACTTCCAGCGGTTCCAACCAGCTGATCGAGCGCTTTGAAGAGCAGATCGCCAAGCACGGTCTGGACAAGGAAGTTAAGGTAGTCCGTACGGGCTGCTTCGGTCTGTGCGAAGCCGGCCCCGTTGTTATCGTTTACCCCGAAGGTACCTTCTACAGCCGTATCAAGGTTGAAGATGTAGATACCATCGTTGCCGAGCACCTGCTCAAGGGCCGTATTGCCCAGCATCTGGTCTACAAGGAGAAGGAAGAGCACGAGGATGCTCACCTGTCTCTGGATGACATCGATTTCTACCGCGACCAGCGCCGTCTGGCCCTGCGTAACTGCGGTGTTATCGATCCCGAAAACATCGACGAGTACATCGCTTTCGACGGCTACCAGGCTCTGGCCAAGGTGCTCACCGAGATGTCTCCCGAAGATGTTATCAACGAGATGATCAAGTCCGGTCTCCGTGGCCGTGGCGGCGGCGGTTTCCCCACCGGCACCAAGTGGAAGTTCGCGGCTGCCTCCAAGTCTGAGCAGAAGTACATCATCTGCAACGCCGACGAGGGCGACCCCGGTGCTTTCATGGATCGCTCCATTCTGGAAGGCGACCCCCACTCCGTGATCGAAGCCATGGCGATCGGCGGCTA
>JAZQHO010000087.1:0-11551 GCA_045540635.1 Candidatus Limiplasma sp. | reverse complement strand
TGTCCTCACGCCTCGGTTCACTGCGTTCACCCTTCCGGTGGTTTCGGAAGCTTACGAAGTAAGCATTCCTATCGCCGTTTGCCGCCCGGGGAGCCGTAGGCTCCTAGGCAAACGGTGCAAATCTCGTTGAAAAAGCCGCCGTAGGCTTGTTTTTCAACGATCTGAACGAGTATCCGCCACGACCGGATACTCGTTTTTTCATCTCAAGATCAATACCCCGCTCCGCCAGCCGTATCATACTCCGGCACAACGGGGATCTCTGCGGTAAGGATGCACCTTGCGGTAACGCGGGTCTTGCCGCCAATGGTGCAAGTGACCAGCGTAAGGGGATAATCGGTGCCCAGCAGATCCTCGATCTGGTTGGGCTTCAGGATCTCGATCTCCGCCAGCGCATAGCAGAACACATTGCCCGCCACATCGGTAAAAGTGACCTCCGCGCCAACAGGCAGGTTCTTGATATTGCCCAGATGCGTTACATAGTTGTGGGCAACGATGATCAGATCACCCTGATAGGCAGAGCCGGTAAACCGGCAGGGAGCCAGTTTCAGCTTGCGGTAGCTCCATTCGCTCATCACCGGCAGCTCCAGCCCCAGACCGGGAATGCGCAGCGTGCCGATGTAGGCATGCCCCTCCACCTCCACAGTGGGCATCTCCATATCCGGGAACAGTTGATAATCCGGCACAAAGGTGGGCTCCGGGGTGGTCTCGCCGGGGATGACCAGCGTTTCCCACGGGGCAAGGGTCTCGCCGGGGTCAAGAGTGGTAACGGGTACCAGCGTAGCGCCCGGCTCCAGCGTTTCGCCCGGGCCGGGGGTGGCTCCCAAGCCTGTTAACAGCGTCTCCCACGGGGCGAGGGTCTCGCCGGGGGCAAGAGAGGCGACCGGTACCAGTGTAGCGCCCGGCTCCAGCGTTTCGCCGGGGGCAGGGGTACGCCCCGGCTGCACTGTGCCCAGACTGTTCAATTGCGCCAGCACACCGGCAGCGCTCCTGCCCGCAGCCAGCTCGGTCTGCATATTGTATACCGTAAGCGCAAGGGCTGCCGCCAGCAGCAGCAGCCCTATGGTAATGAATACGGATCCCTTGCGTTTACTCATGCCCGTTGCCCCACTTCCGGCGAAGCACCAGCCCGGCAAGCACAAACCCAAGCCCCAGCACCGCCAGCAGCGGCACAGGCCACCACACCAGACCCGTCTGGGGGATATCCGGCGCTGTGGTGGGCGCATGGGAGAGGGAGTTGGAGATGATCATCGCATCTTCGCTGGTGGAGTAGGAAACATTGTACCCGGCAGGGATGCTCAGCTCCTCCACCGCCCATGTATGGGCGCTGGGCAGGTTGGTAAAGGTGTGCATCCAGCCATCAGCAGCGGTGAGCACCGTGGTGGTGTACAAGAGACCGTCGCAGTACAGACCCACCAGCAGGCTCTCCGGCCTGAGGAATGTGCTGCCGCCGTCGTACCAATACTTGACCACCCGCAGATCACGGGTGAGGCCGGTCTCGGAAAACTTCACATCCGCCGCCACATCGTAGAGCCACTGGCCGTCTTTCTTGCCGGGCAGCGATACCATAAAGGGCGCAAAGTCGTAGGCGCTGTTGCCGATCTCCGCAGGCTGACCCAGCACCAGATACAGACCGGTTTTCAGCCCGGTCAGCTTTGCCTGACCCTGCTGGTCGGTAAGGCCGGAGGCGGTGGGCTCGCCGGTGCGGGCTGCCAGGTTTTCAGCCAGCGCCGCCCATACGGCTGCGGTCTCCACCCGGTTGATGTCGATACCGCCTGCATCCCAGCCCGGCAGCAGCTCAAAGCGGGCATCCCCGTTCATGGCTGCCACACGATACACGGCGAAGCTTACACCGGGCAGGGGGGTGCCTTCATCGGTCAGCTTAAGCGTGAGGGATGCGGCATGATCGGGCTGCACAGCCTCCGCCTGCACCACCATGGGCAGCAGCAGACAAAGCACAAGGCAAAGCAAGGTCATTCTTTTTTTCATCCCTGCTCACCTACCCTTTCTACTCGTTTTTTTCCTGCTGCCGGTGCTGATGAGCAGCACCACCAGCAGCAGTATCAGTACGGGTGCCGCCAGCACAGGAGCCACCAGCAGCGGCTCGATCTGCACAGCGTCGGCGACCACGCGGATCACCTTTTCCTCCTCCGGCGTTTCGATGCGGTGCCCCCGCACCAGCAGCCGGTGAGAGTTGATGCCGTAAGGTGTGCACGTAACCAGGGTGCACAGGTCCTGCCCCTCGACGATCTCAAGACCCGTCAGGTCGAAGGGTTCAACGATGAGGATCTGATCCACCTCGTAGGTGAGCGTCTCATCGAGTACATGCATATGGAAGATATCGCCCGTGACCAGCGCATCCAGATTGGTAAACAGCTTGGCCGAGGGCAGACCCCGGTGCCCGGATACCGCACAGTGGGTGCTTTCGCCGCCCACCGGCAGGCTGCTGCCAACAATGTGGCCGATGGCCACCTGTAGCACCGTATCGGAGGTACCGTGGTAAATGGGGAGGGAAACATCGATCGCGGGGATCTCGATATGCCCCATAATGCCGGAGCCGGTGGCATCCAGCAGGGCGGAATAGCGTGCCAGCGTTTCCTCGTCCGGGTGGAAACGATGGTCGAAGCGGGGAATGGTGCGGTTGAATTCGTGGGCAGCCGCCCACATTTCATCGTACTTGGTGTTATCGATGGTGGAGACCGCCTGCGTATAGCTGGCGATGGCCCGGGACTGGTGGATGGAGTTCCAGTAGTCGGCAAAGGTAGGGTACACAAGAAGCGCCACGCCTGCCAGCAGGATGAGTACCAGCAGCGTATTTTGCCAGTGTTTCTTCATGGGCGCTCCTTTCCTGCCCCTTAGGCCGGGGAGGGGGCGTACCCCCTCCCCGGTGTGGGGAAATGTTTACAGATTCAGCTTGCGCTTATGGGAGGAAAAAACTCAGTTCTCCTCGCCCACGCGGCGCTTGGTAACAAGCAGCACGATGGCAGCCAGCACCAGCACACCGCCCACCACGTAGAAGATGGTGGTGCCGATGCCGCCGGTCTCGGGCAGGGTAGCGCCCACGTTGTTGGCAACGGTGGTATCCACAACGCCGGTGGTCACATTGCCCTCGGCACCGGTGCCGTCCACCTTGATCTCCAGCTTGGTGAGAGCATCGGCGGGAACCTGAGCATAGTTCTGGTCGTTGACGGTGGTGGCAGCCACAACGATCTCGATGGACTTGGTGAGCAGGTTGTAGCCTTCGGGAGCCTTGGTCTCGGTGAGGGTGTAGGTGCCGTCATCCAGACCGACCACCTTGAAGGTGCCCTCGGCAGAAGACTTGAGCACGGAGGCTTCTTCCTGCGTAGCGACCCAGCCGGTCACAACGCCGTTGGCATCGATGGTAACATACTTGCCTTCCTTGTTCTGCAGAACGAACTCAGCGTCCTTCAGCTTCTTGTCCGCGTCAGCGCCGTCCACCTTGGTCACATCCAGCTCGTAGGTGAAGACCACAACGTAGTCCCAGGGGGTCTCGGTGGTGCTTTCGGTGCTCAGGTCGGAACCGTCGGTGCCGGAGCCAGTGTTGTTGGGATTGTTGGTGAACTGCAGCTTGGACTGGTTGGGGTTGCCGTCCAGACCGATCACAGCGTTCTCGTTGAGGACAGCGTTGAAGTCCACACGGATCTCGGCGCCCTTCACATAGCCCTTACCGGCCAGTTCCTTGATCTGTACCTCGAAAGTGCAGCTATCGGCGCAGCCGGTGGTAACAACGAAATCAGCGGGATCCAACTCGGTGGTGCCCACAAAGACCTTCACGCTGTCGGCCTGGAAGGTCAGACCGGCGCTCATCTGGTCGTGGAATACCATGGTGTAGTGGTCGTAGTAGGTAAGATCGGGCACCTTGCTGTAGAAGGCGAAGGGCACGGTATCGCCGATGCAGTAGTCAGCCACATCGTTGTATTTGTCGCCGGCAAGACCGGTCTTGCCATCGGTGACGAACTTCACATTCTCGTAGACCTTCTTCTCGTGGGTGGTCTTATCGGTCTTGGGGGTGGCAATGGTGTCCTTGA
This sequence comes from Candidatus Limiplasma sp., assembly GCA_045540635.1. GTDB lineage: Bacteria > Bacillota > Clostridia > Christensenellales > Aristaeellaceae > Limiplasma. Next base: position 7,505 of record JAZQHO010000087.1, on the reverse strand, counting down.
CGATCTTGGCAATGAACTTGGTGTAGGCATCGCCATTGGGCACGCTGTCGTCCTTGTCCTTGATCAGGTAGTAGCCGGGCTCCAGATCCTTGATGGTGTAGGGAGCGGCGGTCTCGGTGCTGGTACCGGCAGGAACGGTCAGGTACTTGGAGGCATGATCCATGAAAGCTTCCACGGCGATATTGCCATCCAGATCCTTGGCCAGAGCGGCAGCATCAGTATAGGTGTTGCCTTCGTAGGTGAGGATGTCGTCATCTACGCCATCGCCGAGGACGATGTCGGTAAGCACGTTGCCGGACAGGTTGCCGGTGAAGATCTGATAGGCTTCAAAGACGTGATTCTCATCCGCGCCGTTGATGGTAACGGTGTAGGTGGTGGTTTCTTCCGCAGAGGCGATGCTCAGGGTGCAGAGAAGCATCATAGCGGCCAGGACCAGGGAGACCAGTTTCTTCATCGTAGTCATGGTAGTTGTTCCTTTCTGTTTTTTTCTTGGGTACCATATTGAACCTTCAGGGAATGTGGAAAAGCCGATTATGCATCTGCCCTCCTTTTCCCTTTGTTTCCTTTATACAGAAGCGAAAGCGCGATGCAGATAAGCACAACGCCTGCGCCCGTATACAGATGGGTGCCCACGCCGCCGGTCTCCGGCAGGGTGAAGGTGGACTTGAGCTGGTTGGTGATCGTGACCGTACCGCCATTTGCCGCAGCCTGTGCAGGCTCGGTCTGCGGCTGACCGCCGCCGGTGCGGTAGGTGGTATCGTAGTGGTTCATCATCTCGGTGGAGCCGCTGAGCACGGAGTATTCCACCACATAGTAGGTGCCGGAGGCATCCAGCCCGGTATGGGTGGCCGACCAGTTGTTATCCCGGTTGAGCACACCTCTGGTAATGGGCTCCTGACCGCCCACCGCCCACAATTCGTAATGCACGGCGTAGTTGGGGGCAGCCGCGGCAGCGCCGTCGGCATCCAGCCATGTCTTGTTCACCGTCAGCTCAACGGTGGGAACCACAGGCTTGTTGTTGGTGATGGTGATGGGCTCGCCGTCCGGGGCGTTGCCGCCGCCGTAGGAGACCTCATACTCCTCAGCGTTCAGTTCCTCCACGAAGTACTCGTAGAGCACGCCGCTTCCGTCTGCGGCAGGCAGATCATAGATGATCTGCTGCCAGCCGTTTTCAGCGCTGAGGGTGTAGGTGCCAAGGTTTTCGGCACCGGTGGTATCCACGGTTTCGGAAGCGCGGGAGGCGGTACGGATGGGAGCCGTGCGCGGGGTGGAGGCGGACTTGCCTGCGACCCCCTCCGGCTCGAAGCTGTGGGTGAACTGCCAGTCGGTATTGTTGTTCAGCACAGCCTGCACCAGCGTGTTCTCATCGATGGTGATGGTGTAGCGGAAGTGGCGGCCATCGGCATGGTTGGTATCGTTGATCTCGTCTGCCGGATTCTGGCTGCCGTAAGTGACGCTGTTGATCGTGACGGAATAGTACTCGTTGTTGTTCTCGTACACCGTCCACTGTACCTGTGTGCCCTTGGCAAAGGTACGAACAGCTTCGCTTTCCACACCGCCCCACGGGTCGCTGATGCGGAATGTTACCGTTACCAGCTCCGCTTCCGTGCCGCCGCAGATGTTGTGATCCTCGCCGTTGCACAGGCGCTGGCCGCAGGTGCCGCACACGCCGTGGTCGCCCTTGCAGATGTAGTGGCCTTGGGTGCCGCACTCCGCAGCGCCGTGGGCCGGGTCGCCCTCGGTGATGGGCTGTTCGCAGCCGGAGCACTGAATGGTGACAACCGGCTCCTCGCAATCGCTGTGACCGCTCTGGCAGATGAAGCTCTCGCCGCAGGCGCAGGGCACGTGCTGGGCGGCATCGTAGCCGGTCTCGCAGGTATAGTGCCCGCACAGCAGCAGGTGCGCCGTCTGGGAGGCCACCTCCACCTTGCACTTGGGGCAGGTGATCTTGGGCTCGTCGGGTTCGGTGCTGCCCCCCGCCAGCCTGCGCCAGAGGGTAAACTGCATGGTCTTTTCCGTGGTGCCTTCGCCCCAGATCTTTTCCACCCTCAGCTGGGTGCGTCTGGTGTTGGTAACGGTAACGGTCTCGCCATCCTCGGAAATGCTCTCCGGCATGGTGACGGTGCCGTTCTCCACCTTCCACTCCAGCTTGGCGGGATCCTCGATGATCTGCCATGCGCCCTCGCCGCTGCGCCATGCCAGCTCGGTAACGGTATAGTCACCGGCGGGCAGCCCGCGGAAGGGAACGGTCTCGCCATAGGGCACTTCGAAGCAGTGCTGCTGACCGTTCATGGTCATGGAGGACTTGCCGGTGTTGTAGAGGGCGGGATCCATGGTCTCGCCCGCCGCATTGGTCAGAAGCAAAGCCACGGTGTAGTCCCCCGCCTCCTCGGCGGTGTAGCCTGCCCACTGCTTCTGCACATAGAGCACAGAGGGCGTGTTGGTGATGACCACCCTGCCATCCGCATCCAGCTCGCCGCCTTCGGGGGCGCTGGCCTGATCGTAGCCGTCCACCGGGGTCTCCTGCACATAGTAGGTGTACTCGCCGGTGAGGGTGGTGGTCTGCCCGTTCAACTCGTAGGTAAGGCTGCCGTAGGCGGGAAGCCCCGTCCACGTGTAGTGCCAGGGCACCGTCTCGCTGCCATCCAGCGTGACGGGGTTCTGGATGCCGTCCAGCGCCACCTGCATGCCCACATTGCTGTTTTCCTGCGCAATGTAGCGGTACAGGGTCATGGTGACGGCGGGCTTTGCATCGGGCGTACCGTCCGCCCAGCGCTTCTCCACCGTTGCGTTGGTGGTGATGCGCTCGTTGACGGCGGTAAAGCCGCTGTGCTCATCGCCGGTGATGGTGGAGGTGAAGCCCTCCGCAGCATCCTCGGTGATGGTGTAGGAGTAATCGCAGGTATTGGTGCCGTTGACGGCGCGGGTATCCGGCAGGCCGGTGATCTGCATCACCCAGCCGTCGGAACCGTCCCCGGCGGGGGTGACGGTGATGGCTGCGCCCAGCGCCGCAAGGCTGTCGGAGACAGCCTGAGGCGGGGTCTGGGTCAGATCCACGGTGATGGCATGCTCGGCGGGAGCCGCTGCCGCATCCACCGTATCCTGCTGGGTAAGGCGGAAGGTAAGGCTCTGCGGCTTGTAATCCGCTGCGCCTACCCACTGCTTGGCAAGGGTCAGGTCGGTGGTGGTCTCGGTGATCACATCATCCTTGCTGTTGGTGATGGTGATGGTGCCGGAGCTGATGCCCTCATTGTTGTCGTACACGATGGTGTAGCCGTCCATGCCCACTTCCTTGACGTAGTAGGTATAGACGTAGGCATCGTCCGCCGCCAGCGGGATATCCGCCTGAGTGAAGGCCATGCGCCAGCCGTTTTCGGCGCTGAGGGTGTAGGTGCCCACCAGCTCGCCGCCGGAGGCGCTGCGGCCTGCATAGGCAGAGGCGGTGGTGGTCTGGAACTGATGCGTCCAGTCGTCTGCCAGACCGTTACCCTCGGTATTGGTGTTGCCCCAGTACCAGCCGTTCACCATCCATGTGACGGTCTTGCCGGTTTCGCCCGCCAGCCCCAGATCGATGCTGTAGCCGAAGGGACGATACGTTGCGCCATCCTCCACCACGGTGTAGGTATCGCCTGCATCGGAGGTGACGGTGCCGCCGGTGGGATGATAGGTGGGCCGCCACATGAGATCGTCCTCGGTCTCCTGATCGAGGGTCATGGCGTAGGTGGGCTGCCAGACGATGTACTCGTTGGACTTGAAGGTGCGCTGCACCCGATCCAGCACGAAGGGGCTGTTGCCGTTCATGACCGAGATCTCGAAGGTGTAAGTCACATCCACGGGGGTGGGCTCGTCCGGCTCTTCGGGCTCCTCCGGCTGGTCGGGCTCTTCGGAGCCGCCGCCTACGGGCGTCTTGATCCGGTACAGCTCAAACTGGATGCTGTCGGTGGCATCGCCTTCATCCATCCACTTCTTTTCCACCTCCAGCTTGGTGGTGGTGTTGGTGGCGGTAAAGCCCTGCTGCTCATCGCCGGTGACGGAGGCGGTGTAGCCAGCGCCCTCATCCTCGGTGATGGTGTAGGTGTAGTCCGCCGCAGGAGTACCGTTGACAAGGCGCTGATCCGGCAGGCCGGAGATCTGCATCGTCCAGCTGTCGGTACCGTCCCCGGCGGGGGTAACGGTGATGGCTGCGCCCAGTGCCGCAAGGCTGTCGGAGACGGCCTGGGGCGGGGTCTGGGTCAGATCCACAGTGATCACATGCTCGGTAGGAGCCGCGCCGCTGTTCAGCGCATCCTGCCCGGTGAGCCGGAAGGTGAGGCTGTCCGGGCGGTAGGTACCCACCCACTGCTTGGTCAGGCTCACGCCGGTGGTGGTCTCGGTGATCACATCATCGGGCTTGTTGTTGATGATGACGATGGCATTGCCGCTGTCGGGGGCGATGCCGCCGTTGTTCTGATAGGAAACGATGTAGCCGTCTGCATCGATCTCCTCTACAAAGTAGAGGTAGGCGTTGCCGTTCTCATCGGCAGCGGGCAGTGCGTAGATGATCTGCTGCCAGTTGTTCTCTTCGGTGAGGCTGTAGGTGCCCACTTCCGTTGCGCCGGTGGTATCCACGATCTCGGAGGCGGTTGCACGGGAGACGATGCGGATGCCGCTGCTGCCGGTGGATTTGGCGGAGGCGGCAGATGCGGTGGCTGCGGTATAGGAGATGCTGTGGCTCATGGTGGCCTGCTGCCAGCTGTTGCCGATCACCAGCGTGACCGTTTCGGATACGCTGGCCGGGAAGGTGACAGTAAATACCGTTCTGCCGATGCTGTTATCGTACGCACCGATCGCCTTGTACACCTGACCATTGTAGGTGAAAGTGGGTTCCCACGCGGGGGCCCAGCCGGTATTGCCGTTGGGGTAATCCACCGTCAACTGCCAGGTGACGCTTGCGCCAACAGGGATCCCGGTCTCGGTATGCGTTTCCTCATCCACCTTGGAGCTGTTATCCACGTTGTAGCTGTTGCGGGAAACGAAGGTGATATCCACCGTATCGGTGGTCTCGCCGCCGGAAGTGCCGTTGCACACGCCGTCGCCGTGGTTGCCGTTGCACTGGTAACCTTCGTTGCACAGGCTGCACCAGCTGTGGATATTGCCATCGCACTTGTAATGACCGGTGGTCTGGCAATCTGCCGTGCCGTGATCCAGCCCGTCGCCGCAGTTGTAGTGCCCATCGGTGCCGCAGGGGGCATCGTGGTCGGTGGCGGTGGTCATGGTCTGCTTGCAGCGGGCACAGGTGTAAGTGGTGGAGCCGCTGCCGCTGTCGCAGATGCCCTCACCATGCTCGCCCTTGCACTGGTAGCCCTGATCGCAAATGCTGCACCAGTCGTGGCCGCCTTTACAAACAGCGCCTCCATAGCACTGGCTGCACCAGCTGTGATCCTTGCCATCGCAGTTATAGGCGAAGCAATGCCCGCATACGCCATGGTCTTTGCCATCACAGGTGTAGTGGCCCGATGAGCCGCAATCGGCGGCATGGCCCTTTTCATCATTGATGGTTGCATTACAGTTGGGGCAGGTGTTGCTGCTTGCGCAACTGTTATGATCCTGCCCGTCGCAGGCATAATGTCCGCTTACGCCACAGGAAGCCGCTGCGTGATTCTTGCCATCGCACACATAGTGCCCGGAGGTGCCGCAGGCTGCCGCTTCGTGGTCGCTGGCCCCCTCGGTGATCGGCTGCTGGCAGCCGGGGCAGGTGATGGTGGTCTCGCCGGGATCCGGCTCGGTACCGCCGCTCTGAACGGTCTTGCGCCAGAGCTTGAACTGCATGGTCTGCTTGGCTGCTCCTTCGCCCCATTGCTTTTCCACCTTCAAGCCGGTGGGCGTGTTGGTGAAGGTAACTTTGCCGTTCTCCAGCGTACCGTCTGCGGGTGCGCTGGCGGAATCGTAGCCCTCCACAGGCGCTTCGGTAACAAAGTACACATATTCGCCGGTAAGGGTGGTCTCAGTGCCGTTCACCTGACCGGTGATGGAGCCGTAAGCAGGCAGAGCGCTCCACTGGTGGTTCCACGGGGTCTGCTCGCTGCCGTTGAGGGTAACGGGGTTGGTGAGGCCGTCAAGGGTGACGGTCTCCTCCAGCCGCACGCCGTCCTTCTCAAGATAGCGGCAGAGGGTCATGGTCACAGCGGGCTTCTGCTCCGGCGTACCGCTGCCCCACACCTTCTCCACGGCTGCGGAAGTCAGGATGCGGGTATTGGTGACGGTAAAGCCCTGCTGCTCATCGCCGGTAACAGCGGAGGTGAAGCCCTCCACCGGCTGCTCGGCGATGGTGTAGGTATAATCGGTGGTCGCGGAGCCGTTGACGGTTCGGGTATCCGGCAGGCCGGTCAACTGCATCGTCCAGCTGTCGGTACCATCGGTGGCGGGGGTCACAGCAATGGCTGCGCCCAGCGCCGTCAGGCTGTCTGAGGAGGCCGCAGGCGGGGTCTGGGTCAGATCCACGGTGATGGTATGCTCCGTGGCTGCCGCACCGCTGTTCAGCACATCCTGCTGGGTGAGGGTGAAGGTGAGGCTCTCCGGCTTGTAGTCGGAGGCATTCTCCCACTGCTTGAGGAGCGCCACATCGGTGGTGGTGGTGTCCACCTGATCCTCAGGCTTATCGTTGGTGATAACGATGGCGCTGCCGCTGTCGGGGGCAATGCCGCCGTTGTTGCCGTAGGAGACGATGTAGCCATCGCTGCCGATCTCCTCCACAAAGTAGAGGTAGGGGTTGCCCTCCGCATCGGTGGTGGGCAGGCCGTGGATCAGCTGCTGCCAGCCGTTCTCGGCGGTAAGGCTGTAGGTGCCCACCTCGGTGGCATCGGTGGTATCCACCGTCTGGGAGGCAGCCTGACGGGAAGCCGTGCGCACTGCCTTGGCAGAAGCGGCGGTCGCAGCAGCGGAAACGGCAGTACCTTCGGGGCTGAAGGCGAATCTCCAGTCGCCCACATTGCCGTACCAGTCGGCGGTATTCCATTCGATGGAGCCGCTGTAGTCCGCAGTGAAGCTGACAACAAACTGCACCGGGCTGGTCTCCTGACGCACCACATCCAATGTGGTGGTCTGCGTGCCGTCGGTGGAGGTATAGGTGGCGGTACCGCTGCCGGGCAGCCAGCCGTTGACGGAAACGATGGTGCAAGTGACCTCCGTACCCTTGGGGAAGCTACGGGTGGTGGAGGTGGAACGGTTGGGTGCGGGGTGCCACACCACCATGTTGATGGTAACGCTGTCGGGATCGGGTTCGGCGGTGCTGTTGCACACGCCCTCGCCGTGGCTGCCGTTGCACTGGTAGGCCTTGCCGCAGATATTGCACCAGCTGTGGGCGTTGCCGTCGCACTTGTAGTGACCGGCGGTCTGGCAGTCCGGCGTGCCGTGATCCTGACCGTCGCAATTGTAGTGGCCGGCGGTGCCGCAGGCGGCATCGTGGTCGGTGGGGTTGGTCATGGTCTGGCCACAGTGTGCGCAGGTATAGGTGGTGGCGCAGTTGC
>JAZQHO010000086.1:0-16122 GCA_045540635.1 Candidatus Limiplasma sp. | reverse complement strand
GTTTTCTTGTGCATATCCAAGAGTTCAACTTGTGCTTGATCTCTTGCAAGTTTTATCTGTGTATCTGCGCCTTTCTTTATTGTGTCAATCTCGTTCTGCGCTCTTTTTTCGGCAGCTTCAATCCGATCACTGGCATGCCGCCAATCATCAGCCCGATATTGTTTTTCTTTTCGCAAAAGGACAAAGAGTACGACGCAGATCACCCAAGGTGCAAAAACAATAACATACTCCATAGAACAGCCACCTTCCTATAGAATACCCGGTACGAAAAGTTGCGTATCACACACAGAACATATACGGATTATTCAAAACGATGATAAGCTTCATTTCTTGTTTTGTCAATTGAGCCACTTCCTGCATATATCATCAGTCAAGCCTAACAATCTGCCGCTTTTTTCTGCGCCAAAGCAAAACCCGCCCGCCGCAGCCGTCTGGCCGCAGCGGGCGGGATGAATCACGCCGTTATCAGTTTTCCTTGTCCTCGAAGATGTTCAGCATGGGCTTCACATCCAGACCCTTCTGGCGGTCCAGATAGTTTCTGGTGATCTTGCACACCAGACCGCTCAGCACGATCACGCCGATCAGGTTGGGGATCATCATCAGGCCGTTGAAGGTGTCGGAGATGTCCCATGCCAGAGAGCTGGTGAGCAGAGCGCCGAAGAGGATCATCACCAGATGGATGACCTTGTACACGTTGACGCTCTTCACGCCGAACAGGTACTCCCATGCCTTGGTGCCGTAGTGGTTCCAGCCCAGCACGGTGGTGAAGGCGAACAGCAGGACGGCGATGGCAATGAACTTGCTGCCGATGCCGCCGAAGCTGAACACGCTGTCGAAGGCGGCAGCCACGAGGGTGGCATCGCTCATGCCGCCCACGGTGAGGCCGGTGGAGAGGTCGTACACGCCGGAGGTGAGCACCACCAGAGCGGTGAGGGTGCAGACGATCATGGTATCGGCGAACACCTCAAAGATGCCCCACATACCCTGCTTCACAGGCTCCTTGACATTGGAGTTGGAGTGCACCATAACAGAGGAACCCAGACCGGCTTCGTTGGAGAACACGCCGCGCTTGAAGCCCTGCACCATGCAGGTCTTGATGGCAGCGCCGGTAGCGCCGCCCACCGCAGCCATGGGGCTGAAGGCGGTCTTGAAGATAGCGCCGAAGGCGGGGAAGATGTTTTTGTAGTTGATGCCAACGATGACCAGAGCGCCTGCGATGAACAGCACCACCATGAAGGGCACCACCTTCTCAGCGAAGGCAGCCACGCGCTTGAGGCCGCCCAGGGTGATGGCGGCAGCCAGCGCCACCAGCACAAGGCCGATGATGAGGCTGTAGAGGCTTACGCCTTCATAGAGGGTGATGTTGGCAAGGGCGGGGATGTTGAAGGCGGACTCGATGTTGACCACGATCTTGTTGACCTGACCCATGGCACCGATGCCGAAGGAGGCCAGCAGGGTGAAGATGGAGAACAGCACCGCCAGCACCTTGCCGATCTGCTTGCAGCCCTTCTTGGCGCCGAGGCCGTCCTTCAGGTAGTACATAGCACCGCCGGACCATTCGCCGTTTTCGTTGCGGCGGCGGTAGTAGATGCCCAGCACGTTTTCGGAGTAGTTGGTCATCATGCCCAGGAAAGCGGCCACCCACATCCAGAACACAGCGCCGGGGCCGCCGATGACGATGGCGGCAGCCACACCGGCAATGTTGCCAACGCCGATGGTGGCAGCCAGAGCGGTGCACAGCGCCTGGAAGGGAGAGATGGCCTTGCCGTCCTTTTCGTGGGAGATGACCTCTTTGGAGAACAGGCTGCCAATGGTGTTCTTCCACCACAGGCCGATGTGGCTTACCTGAAATACCTTGGTAATGAGGGTGGTGAGCAGGCCGGTGGCCAGCAGCAGCACCAGACCCAGCGTGGTCCAGATGAAGGTGTTGACCACATTGTTGCCCGACTCAAGGGCTTTGAGGAATTGTTCCATGGTTGAGCGTCCCCTTTCGTGCAAATAAAATAGCCGCTCCCTCTTTGAGGGAACAGCTCCGGGGGGATCGATGCAGGTATGATGCCGAATGACAGGAATGCCTGCTCCGTCCTTTTGCCTGAGAGATTCCACCGGCAGAGCCGGTGTTGCACCTTCGGCACTCACTGGGTGTGAGATTCTCCGGAGAACCCTCCGTCCGCAGTTTCGAGGGATCCTGCGGGCTTCTGTGGGAATGGAAGTATTGTATATGGGTCTGGGGTGTGTGTCAAGATGTGGAGAGGGAGTTTTTGTACTGGCTTTGTACTGCCGCACGTCCGCCATGGCGCCAAGGCGGGGCGGGCGGGCGGCAGCCCTCCGCCCGCCTTGGCGGCATGGCGTTCGCGCTAGTAGCAGGACAACAGAAGCCGCGGCTTAAAGGGGAAGGGGCCCCAGCCCTGCCCGCGCCGCTCGCTTGAGGGCCCGTCCTCGCAGGGGGAGCGCCCGCTTCGCCCGCCCGCAAAGCGGCGGCGGGCGGCGGGCATCCCCCTGCTGCGTTGCGGGCCCCGCTGGGCGAGGGTGGGTGCCAATATTGGGGGCGAATACCCGCTACTTCGGTAAAACTCGCTTGCCGGGTGAAGCCCACCTATGCAGGCTCCCTTGTGTAAAGGGAGCTGCCCCGTCAGGGGCTGAGGGATTGTCCGCATGGGTGGCAACAACCTGCATGTACACCGGCAGGGCAGACTGAGGGTGCCGCCCAGCGCCAAACAAAAAAACAGGCACAGCAACGAAAAATGTGCTGTGCCTGTTTTTATTGTGCCTTTACTTTACCACGGGGGTATAGCCCTCGGCAAAGAGAGCGGAGTTGGTCTTGTCCACCGCGTCCTGAGAAGCGAAGGTACCGCCGTTGATCATGGGGGTAGCAACGCTTGCACCGATCTTGGTATTGAACAGACCGTCGTTGATGGCAACGATGTTGTTACCAAGGCTGTTGGTGACGAAGATGGAAGAACCATCACCGCCGACGGGGCCGAATTCACCGCCGTTAACAGTGAGGGTAACTACGCCCTTATTCTGACCCTGCAGCCAAACCTGACCAACAAAAGTACCGCCGTTGATCTGAGCATTCAGTTCAGCGCCGCCGCTATAGTTGGAAATACGGACAGAACGGCCTTCGGATTCGATGGTGCCGCCGTTGATGGTAAGGGAACCGCCCTTGTGGTCAATCGCAAACGCGGTCTTGTTCATGCTGCCATCGACCCACACATCCTCGGTGGAGTTCTTGATGACAACATCGCCTTCAACAGTCAGATCGCCGTAGTTATCGATGGTGTAGAAACCGTACTTAGCCTGGCCGGCAGCACCGGTAGACTTGTAATCGATCGTGCCTTCGCCGGAGATCTTCAGCGTGCCACGATTGATGATGAAAGCGGTAGTCGTGGCTTCGTCATCGGTGCCGGAGAGCGTGAAGCCGCCCAGAACCAGATCCACTTCGGTGCCTGCGGGGATGACCACATCTTCGGTGCCCATATCCACATCATCGGTCAGCACCACGGTGCCGCCGTTAGCCAGCGCAGCGGTCAGCTCTTCGGCAGTGGAGGCGGTGGTTACGGGCAGGCCTTCCATTTCGGAGAACCACAGCTTGGCGTTGGTCAGATCGGCAGGGCCAAAGGCAGCGTCCAGAGCGCCTTCGGCACCCAGCTTCTCAAGGTTCTGAACCTGCACGGCCTGAGACAAGGCAAGGATCTCGTAGGTCTCGCCCATGGCGGCAACGGTCTCGTTGGTGGCGTTGTGGGTCATAACCACCTGCAACAGGCTGGGACGGCTGATCTCGCCGGACTCCAGCGCATTCTGGTAGGTGGCGCACATGAACAGATAGCGCTGGCCGTCAGGCAGGATATCATAGCCGAGCTCTTTCCACTGGAAGCGGTTGTTGAGGTTGGTGTTCATCATCAACTGCTTGTCGCTGCCCTCGCTGTATTCCACACCCTCGGGGCACTCGAAGGCGATAAGGGTACGGTAGTAGGCGGGAGAAGAACCGGTGTTCTGAACAAACACCATCTTATCCACGGCGCCGACGAGCTTTTCGTCGTTCCACAGGCCGTTGCCTGCACCGTCGGTGGTGCCGTCGCTCTCAGCGGTCACATAGGGACCCCAGTAGAGCAGATTGCTGGGCTCGGCGGTGTAGTCGCTGCCCTGATTGTTGACGGGGTAGGCGGGGTACAGGGGCTTGCCGTCTACGAAGGGCTCCAGATCGCCCTCCTCCAGCAGGCCGGTGTGGCCATCAGTCTTGATGAAGTCCTCGGTACGCTGCAGCTCGATCTGCTCGATATCCACATTGCCAAGGGTCATCACGTTCACATCGCTGTCGGTATCGGTCAGATAGGCCAGCGTGCCGGTGGCCACCAGCGCCAGAGAGGCGATGAGGGCAACCAACATCAGAAGGGTGCGCTTGCTCATGGTCGGGTTCTCCTCTTCCATTTACTGGTTCTGTTGGATTATTTTAGTGCAATTTCATTGCACTTCATGTACTTTCGTATTATACATATTCCGGAAAGCCTTTGCAATGATTTTTTACACACTTGTAAAACTTCGTCTCCCATGGTGCTGCATATCCGGCATGCACCCCTTCCGGGACGGGATCGAAAGCCTGCCGCAGACAGCTTTACCGCTCCGCATCCAGCCGTCGCAGCACCTGCATGGGGCTTTCCAGCGGATGAAATGCCTGCCGGATGGCTGAGGGTGCTGTATCCCGCAGGTACCATGCCGCCTGCATGGCGTGCATGCCCAGCGTGGAGGCAGCCTCCAGCTCCATGCTGCCGCCATCGCCGATGTAGAGGCATTCCCCGGGCGTTACGCCCAGCGCTGCCATGCCCTGCCGGAAGATGCGGGGATCCGGCTTGGCGATGCCCTGCTCGCAGCTGAGCTGCATATCATCAAAGCATTCGCCCTCCGACCATGCGCGGATCACCTGCGCCTCCTCCCGGTAGCAGTTGCTGATCAGCCCCAGCCGGATGCCCCGCGCTTTCAGCCCCCACAGCATGGGCAGGATCTCCGGGTGCAGGCTGTGCAGGCACTGCTGCTTGACCGCCCGCCGCTTCTCCGCAGCCAGCCGGATGAGCTTTTCCCGCTCCGCCCCCGCCGGGATGCCGCAATCCTCCGCAACAAGCCCCAGCAGCGCCTCCAGCGTGAGCCTGCCGGTGGTGCGTGCGCTTTCCAGCGCCTCATCCCGCCAGAGGCGGAAAAACGCTGATGCCTCCACGCCCCAGTCGTCGGCGATCTGCGCACCGAAGTACAGCGGGCAGCGGTAGTGGCTGCACAGGGTCTCGTACATATCAAAGAAAACCGCACGGATCATGGGGTCTGCTCCTTTCGGTATGGGGTGGCGGGTACAGTATACCACGGGCGGACGGGGCGGGGGAAGCATGCAAAAGCCCCCTTTTCCCGCGCGGGGGAGGGGGGCCGGGAAGCATATACAGGCTTAGCGTACAGAAGCGTTCGCGGTATTGGAGACGACAAGAGTACCAATGTTGTCGGCGGTGATGAGGGTATCGCCCAGATAGCAGTTCTCAAGCACTACCTTGCCGCGTGCATCAACCCGGAAGCCCTCTTCAAACTTGCAGTTGATGAACTGGGTGGGGGCGTAGGGACGGCAGAATGCATAGCCGTTGCCCTCGTTGAAGCTGCAATCGTAGAAGATCGCATCACCCAACGTAGCGGCAAAGCTGGTCCAGCCGTTAAAGGTGCAGTCGGTGGCGGTAAGGCCGTTGCCGGTGCCCTGATCGCAGCTGATGGTGTACGTAACGCCGTCCAGCACAACATCGTTGAGGATGACGCGCTCGGCATGCGAGCTGTTGTGGTTGATGAAAATGCCGCGGAAGGAGCCAGTGACCGTCAGATCCTGAATGATGCCGCCGGTGGTGTTGATACCGCTGTCCCAAGTGCCGCCCGCGCCCTTGATATCAAGGGTATGGCCGTTGCCGTTGATGGAGCCGCCGTTCTTCTGGTTCAGACCGGTGGTACCATAAGCGTTGCTCATGCTGGCGGGATCGATCTTGATGTCGTTCATCAGCACAACGTTCTTGTTGTTCTGCAGGGCTTCGACCAGCTCATCGGCGGTGTAGACCAGCGCAGGCGTGCCGGGATCCTCGGCATAGGGAGGCTGAGAGCCTTCCTCGTCCGCAGCCAGCCAGGGATGGCTGGTTTCGCTCAGCTCGCCAAAGGAGGCATCCAGCGCACCGGCTGCGCCCAGCTTCTCCAGATTGGCGGTCTGCACAGCCTGGGACACAATGTAGATGTTGTAGGTCTCGCCCAGCTTTTCAACATCCTCGTTGGTGGCGGTGTGATCCAGCGCTACCTGCAGCAGGGAGGGAACGCTGGTCTTGCCGGCAGCCAGAGCTTCCGGGTACACAGCGCTCACCAGCTTGCAGCGTACACCCTCTACGGTGATGTCGCCATGATCAGTCCAAGTGAGGTCATCGTTGCGGTTGAAGTGGAGCAGAGCCTCCACAGCGGCATCGGGAGCTTCGAAAGCGAATACCGTGCGTACATAGGCATCGGAAGCGCCGGTGTTTTCCACAAACACAAACTTATCCAGTGCGCCGGTCAGCTTATCATCGTCCCACAGGTTGGAGGTGGCATCCTCGTCTGCGGTCACATATTCGCCCCACACCAGCTCGTCCTGCTGGGGTTCGTAGGCAGTATCGTCAGCCGCATAGGCGGGGAACAGGGGCTGACCCTGCACGAAGGTGGTCAGGCTGCCGTCGATCATGGTAGCATCATCGGCAACGTTGTTGCCGCGCTCCAGCTCATGCTGCTCGATATCCACATTGCCAAGGGTCATAACGTTTACATCGCTGTCGGTATCGGTCAGATAGGCCAGCGTGCCGGTGGCTGCGATCGCCACTGCGGCGATAAGGGCGACCACCATCAGAAGGGTGCGTTTACTCATGGATCCAGACTTCCTTTCCAATTCGCTGTGCAATATACCGGTCACTGCCGATATACCCACTTTTTGGAAGTATAACACATCGTCGGTTATATTACAAGTGTGATTTTCCCGTGAGTAAGGCTAAATTATTGGTAGAAAAAAAGAACCTGCTGCAGAGCTCGTCTGCAGCAGGTTCGTATGTTTGCCCCGCAAGGGGACGTTCTTTTCTTATTCGGCAGTGACTACGTAGCTGCCGCCGGTCAGGGTCACTTTGTAACCGGCATCCACATAAGTGGTGGGATCCTGGTCGAAGGTGCCGCCGCGGATGATCAGCGTACCGGCTGCATTGCAGGACAGGGTGCGATTCTTGCCGCCGGAGAAATTGCCGCCGTTGATGATAACGGTGGAGCCGGCCTGCACGTTCACAGCAGCGCCGCTGTCGGCAACGGTGCCCTTGGGGCCGATGAAGGTACCGTCATTGACGATGACCTCGGAGCCATCGGAAACGTTGAGGGCATGCAGGGTCTTTTTGCCGGTGGGCACTACCTTGTAGGTGCCGCCGTTGATCTCCATCTTGCCGCCTTCGGCGCGGAGGGCATGGCGGGAGGATTCAACGGTCACATTGTTCAGCACAACGGAGGTACCGGCGGGAGCGGCGATGGCGCTCTTGGTATCATCGGTGTTGCTGACGGTACCGTTGGCCACGGTCAGTTCAGCGCCGTCTGCCAGCATCAGGTTGCCGTTGAGGGTGTTCTGGTTCAGGTTCAGAGAGGTCTCACCGGCGGGCACGGTGGTGGAGCTGGTGATGTCGCTGCTGACCAGCACGTTGCCGCCCTCGGCCAGAGCATCGTCCAGCGTGGCGGCATCAGTGACCAGCTTGGGGGGATTGTTGGCCTCGCCATCGGTCTCGATCTCGGCATCGGCAAACATGTCGGCTACAGAGTCCTTGTTAACGGGGCCGAAGGCCTCGTTCAGAGCGGTAACGGCATCGGTGAAGCCCTGTGCCTGCACGGCCTGAGAGAGCACCAGCACATCGAAGGTATCGCCAAGGGTGGCAACGAAGTCGTTGTCGGCGGCCTTGTTCATGTAGATCTGCTTCAGGCTGGGGATGGTGGTCTCGCCGGGCTTGAGAGCATCCTTGTAGGTGAACACCAGCACGTCGTACACAACGCCATCGATCGTCACCTGCTCGATCTCCTGGTAGTCGGCGAACTCGGCAGCCACCTCAGCGATGGTGGTCTTGCTGTCGTTCTGCACGGTGTGGATGAGGGTGTCGGCGCCGATGCAGCCGGCTTCCACAGCCACGATGGTGCGGACATAGGCATCGGTCTTACCGGTGTTGGTAACGGTAACGAACTTGTCCACAACGTTCACGTTGTCCTCGACCACGCGCCAGGCGGGATCATTGGGTACGGGCCAGTCGGATTCCGCAGCATAGGGGATGTAGGAGCCGGGGAATACGGCGGGCAGCAGGGGCTTGTTGTCGTTGAAGGCATCCAACTCGCCGCTGTCGGTGCGCTCCTGCTCGTTCTGCACGATATCCACATTGCCAAGGGTCATAACGTTAACGTCCTTGTCGCTGTCGGACAGGTACGCCAGCGTACCGGTGGTGATAAGAGCCAGAGAGGCTACCAGAGAAATCACCATCAGAAGAGTGCGCTTGCTCATCTTTTTCGCCTTCCTTGTTATCTGAGTGCAGGTCTGCAGCATGTGCCCATAGACCCACTTTATGGTATTATAGCACGCTTGGAAGTTTTATACAATGATTTTTTTTACATTTTTAAGAAGAAACGCAATTTTCTGACGGCGGGGGAAGGAAACCGTGGCGATGCCCGCCCCCCGGCAACACCCACCCCCGCAGGCTCCCTCTTCAGAGGGCACGGCATAGCCTCCCTTGTGGTGGGAGGGTTTTGAAGGAACAATTTATCTGACAAGGAAAAAGCAAGAGCATCCGGTGGAATGGACCATGCGGAGGGTTGTCAGCTTTAGCGGCTGATCATTGAAACGTTTGCTTTAGTTTGTCACTCAGGAGGGAACGCGAGCTAATCCATACTTGGTAGATCGCGAATCCCCACTGACAACTCGCTTGTCAGTAGTTTTGTCCCCGGCTCGCTCTCAATTTTCGGGCGTTTTCCAATACTGCAATGATTAACTGATTGACGGAAAGGCCACAAGTTAATATTTCAAGTACTTACTGTTTTGTTTTATATCCCGTCTGCCACACACTTCGCAAGCTCCACATTCCGTTCCTCACTTGCTTTTAGCTCTTCCAGCACATTAACAATCTCCGGATAACACGTCTTATCCACCGGATCAAACAGGGAATTCCATCCTTCGGTTCCTCCACCGAGTATCTCAAACATTAACCTACGGTATAACTCAACTGTCGTCCGGAACGACTCTATCAGCTTCTCCAACAATACATTCGTCTGTACCTTTTGTTGCTCCTCCAGATACAGTAAGAATGCGCCCTTTCTTTCATAAAAAATTCCGATGCAATACTTAAAACCGAAGGAATCCAATCTATCCTCCCGTATTGCTTTCACAATTGTATCGTACACTGCCAAACCGTATGATCGTCCATTCTCACAAATTGCTTTCATCCCCTGTACATACAGACGAAGCGCCTCCACATAGGCTTGGTTCCAATCTGCCTCTTGTGCAGCTTCCGGAATTTCGCAATATAACACCGGGGCCCATTCAAAGGTTTTCCCCAGATTGTTGTATAAAACCGGCATGCTGGCGTTCACATTCAGACTTCCGATTCCTTTTGAAAAGAACACCTTGTCCGCATCATCGTAACCGTAAATCACGCCAAACTCACCTGTATCGATGCCCCATACTACGCAGGCTTTGCCATCCTCGATACTTTTTTTGATTGCAGTAATTGCTTCCTTCTGCTTTACGGAATACTCCTCTGCACCCGGTGCGGCATAATACTTCTTCGTCCGCACACCGATTCGCTCCGTAAAAAAAGCATGTTCCTCCATCCAGTCATAATCCGTAATCGGCAATGCACTGCAATTTTCGTCCACACAAAACTGCGATGCAATTCCCGTTACACTTAAGAACCTCTGAAAGGTGTACTCCTTATTCCACATTCCACAGTGCTCCAGTACACTCATCATACTGATCGCATAAGTGTTCCACGCAGAAAACACCTCAATGTCCAACTTCTTGTTTGCCATAGCAAACCCCTCCTTTTTCTTTCTGGCCCTATTATACCAGAGGAGGTATGACATATAATGTCATAGCAATTTTAAAATTCCGGAAAGTCTTTCTTTCATATACTCTCTTAACCAATTTGGTTTTATAATACGAAAATCCAAACCACCGGCAATCAAAACGCTGATAAAAACATCCGGATCAAAAAACGCATAGGTATAGGTGTGTCCTTCCACCTTCCCACAAAGAAAATATTCTAACGGTGCTACCGATGCTCTTCCACCCAACATCTCAATTTCCGCAAAGTACGGTTCTCTTGTCATGCCTCTTTCATCCTCACCATTTCCCGACTCTGCAGATATCTTGGACAAAATCTCAGCCTGTCCCTCATACTTTCCGTACCCAAAGGAACTTAATTCCTTGCTCTGCTCTGCCAGCAACCGCACTGTTTCCTTTTCACTTTCCGACAGAAAGAAACTCGGCAACACATACTCTTTATCATACCGATATCCTCGTTTCCGCGCACAATACAGAAGCGGTGCGTTCATGGAATCCCTCATGTATTCAATATCCCGCTGTGCCTGCCTATTAGATATCTCAAATTGTTCCGCCAACGTTCCGGCGTTCGGATATGCATTCTCCACAACTCTATTGTGAAACCAAATGATTCTTTGATAAGCCGAAATAAGAACACCTCCCTTGTTGAATTTGTGCATGCATTCATTTACAGTTCAAGCTACAACAACGTTTTGATTTTGGGATAAAAATGTGTCAAAACACCCTTGACAAAAGAACTCGAAACGCCGGATGCTCATTTGTTTATGTGGTTGTACAAACGCAATGCACTGGTACAGTGCGTATAATTGCGCCCTCCACAAATGATGGAAGAAAGTGATTGTTGTCTGCTCAATAAATTGGCATTTGACACTCCGACAAACTGATATTTATCTCACACTTTCTTGGTATCACTGCAACTGAATTTTGTAATATAAGTAATCACCTGAAAAGGCTGCTTCATCACTATTTTCCCTCTTGTCGTATAAAACAAATCCTACACTTTCGTAATTTCTTGGTGCAATTAGATTACTATTCGTACATACTCGTATCTCCCTTAATCCTTCATATGCTTTTATACGCTGGATAGCCTCACTCAGCTGAGTTTTACCGAAACCCTTTCCCTTATATTTTGTTCTTATACCATTATGTCCTATTTCTACATATTCAGGTCTGTTTCTCGGGTCCCAACATATAAATCCTATTGGTTCGCCTTTATAGCAAGTTACAAAACCATATTTATCAGCAATATCAGGGTTATCGAAGAAAAATGCGTCTGACTTCTTCCAGTTTTCATCCCAACAGATAGCACACCTTTCATCAAATGAGTATGCATCCTTTAAAATATCATACATAATACCTCTATTAAAATCGGTAAATCTTCTAAATTCTATATCTATGGCATCTCACCTAAAAATTCAAGTTTATCGCTTTCATTCTATCACAGCAGTACAAGGTACCGCAAGCCAGACAAAGCTTGCGGTTTCGTTGCTTGCATGATGTAATGCGAAGGATAACTCCATCCTTTTCATCATCCCCTGTGTAAGGGGAGGTGGCAGCCCGCAGGGCTGACGGAGGGATTGCTTTCCGACGATTGAACGACCGGGGCGCAGGTGGCTGAGGGTGCCGCCCAAAGCCACCCCCATACCGCTGACCGCCCACAAACCGGTGTAACTGTGCCCGGACGCTGTTTTTCCGTTTTCTGGTCGGCTTTTCCTTGACAAAGCAGCCACCGTCCACTACAATAGTTAACAAACAATGTTACCAAACACAGTTGCCAATCCCCCCGGAAGGAGCGAATTTCCCTATGAAAAGGATCCTTTGCCTGTTTCTGAGCCTTGCGCTCTGTCTCACTGCCCTGCCCGCTCTGGCGCAGGATGCCATGTACACCTATGTAAGCGACTTTACCGCCGGCACCGACGGCTGGTACGCCCGCTCCACCGGCGGTGCGGTGGTCTCCGTGGCCGATGGCGCACTGTCCATCACCGGCCGCAGCGGCGACTGGCACTCCCCCGGGCGCGACTTCGATCTGGAGTATACCGCCGAGTACGAGCTGAGCGTGGAAGTATTCCAGAACAGCCAGGACAGCGCCAAAATGATGATCTCCGTTGCCCACAAGAACGAAGCCGGCACCGAAAGCTACGAGAACCTTGCCACCGGTACTGTGCCCAAGGGCGAATGGGTCACGCTGAGCGGCAAGTACAAGCCCGGCGACTATGTGACCAACGTGCTCTACGTAGAAACCACCAATGCACCCGAATTGGAGTATAGTATGAGAAACTTTACCGTAACCCAGACGGCGGCATCCACCATCAAGCCCGCCCCCCAGTACGATGAGGAGACCCTTGCCGCTCTCGCCCTGCCCACCCTGAAGGAAGCCTTTGCCGACAAGTTTGACGTGGGCTGCGCCGTAAACGGCTGGGATGCCGTCAACGCCAAGAAGATGACCATCTACGCCCACCAGTTCAACATCTTCACCCACGAGAACGATCTGAAGCCCGACTCCGTGCTGGATGTGAACAGCAGCCGTAAGCTGGTGGCCGACAGCGGCGACCAGACCGCCGTTGCCATCAGTCTTGCCAAGGGCGCTTCCCTGCTCAAGTACTGCAAGGAAAACGGCGTCAAGCTCCACGGCCATGTGCTGGTATGGCACAACCAGACCCCCGAGGCCTTCTTCCATGAGGATTACAACCCCGCCAAGCCCTACCTGAGCCGCGAGGTTATGCTGGGCCGTCTGGAAAACTACATCAAGACCGTGCTTACCACCATCCAGACCGAGTACCCGGGCGTTGTGGTCAGCTGGGACGTGGTCAACGAGGCCGTTGCCGATGGCAGCTCCAACCTGCGCCAGAGCAACTGGACCAAGGTGGTGGGCGAGGATTTCGTCAATCAGGCCTTCAAGTTTGCCCGCCAGTACGCCGACCCGGAGGTGCTGCTCTACTACAACGATTACTCCACCCCCTACGAGCCCAAGCTGACCGGCATCTGCAACCTGCTGGACAGCCTGATCGCCGATGGTACCATCGACGGCTACGGCTTCCAGTGCCACTATCAGCTGGGCAGCCCCAGCTACACCCAGCTGCGCGCCGCCTTCCAGCGCATTGCGGAGAAGGGCATCAAGCTGCGCGTCAGCGAGCTGGATATCACCATTGCCGATACCACCGAGGCCACCCTGCTGCGGCAGGCGGAGCGCTACCAGCGCCTGTTCGGCATCTTTGCCGAGTATGCCGACCAGATGGAGGCTGTGCAGGTATGGGGCGTGACCGATGACCGCAGCTGGAAGAGCGCCGAGCATCCCCTGCTGTTTGACAAGAACCTGCAGCCCAAGTACGCCTTCTGGGCGCTGGTGGATCCCACCCAGCTGCCGGAGGTGGAGGAGGAGCCCGCCCAGGTGCCTGCCTCCCTGCCGGTCGCCAAGGCTGTCTATGGTCTGGATGCCATCGACACTGCCGAGGTGATCGCTCTCAACGCCTCCCTCAGCGCCGACTATACCGAGGGCGGCAAGGTAGCCGTTACCGCCAGGGCTGCATGGGACGAGAAGAACCTCTACGTGCAGATGAACGTGGTGGATCCGTGGCTGAACGCCTCTTCGCCCAACAGCTACGAGCAGGACAGCGTGGAACTGTTCGTGGATGAAAAGAACGACCGCTCCGCCACCTACAGCGATGATGACCACCACTACCGCGTCAACTACAAGGGCGACCTGACCATCGATGCGGGCTTTGATACCATCGCCGCTGATGTGGCGCTGACCGATGACGGCTTTACCGCCCTGTTCACCATGCCCTTTACCGCCATCGAGGCCGAAGCGGGCATGAAGCTGGGCTTTGACCTGCGCTACAACGATGCTGCGCCCGACGGCGTGCGCCGCCTGATGAACTTTGCCGATGCCAGCGATACCGGCTGGAACGATCCCACCGTGTTCGGTCTGCTGGAGCTGGTCAAGTAACCCACGAACCCATATCTGCCGGTGCTGCTCCTCTCCTTCCTGTTGCACAATGGAACTCTCCCTTTTCCATCATGGTACCCGGCGGATCTACTTTCCCCCGGGTGTGCAGCTCTCCATGCACACCCGGGCTACCGGAAAGCCTCCCTGCGTCGATGAGCGTTGCATTGCCGCAGGGAGGCTTTTGTGGTTGGGGGAATAACACAGGCTCCCTCTGTGGAGGGAGAACTGTCAAGGAACAAGTTATCCAGCAACAAGAAAAGACGTGCATCCGGTGATATGCCGGATGCACGTTTACTTATATGTACCTGTATAAACGCAATGCACTGGTACAGTGCGTATCATTGCGCCCTCCTGAAATGATGGGAAAGAAGAGTGTCGTCTGCTCGGTAAATTGGAATTGGTAAATTTACAAATGAATCAGATAATATTGACTAATTTTACCTTCTTTATAATTGTCATTTTCTTCTGTCAGTATGCCACCATTCTTCTGAATAGTTTTAGCAGATGCTATGTTGTCTTTATAGCAACCAAGGATGACCTTGGTCATTCCTTTATTTCTGCATACCGACAATGCGTATTGGAGCATCATTGTTGCATATCCCTTGTTTCTTTCGGACGGTCTTACCCCATATCCTATGTCACCATATTTTTTTCTGAGAAATTCGGGCAAATCGTATCGTATGCTCAATAAACCTATCAATTTACTCTTATCAAAGCAAAGATATAGCAAGGATTTTCCCCATTCTTCATCACCAACAGAAGCATTTCTTTGCATCTTCTCCACCCAATCAGAATACTCCGAAGATGACAACCCTAAACTCGCACTAATACTGGTTTCTTTATTCTCATAATGCTCTTGAACATACTCTTGTAGCATGGCTTTATCATTAATCTCAGGAAGTCGATATATCATTTCATTCACCTACAAATTCGGATTTGTCGCTTTCATTCTATCACAGCAGTACACAAAACCACAAGCCAACAAAGGCTTGTGGTCAGACTGTCAAAGAAGTCCCAGAGGTATGGTCGGGCCGCAGCCCTCCGATTGTCAATCCGAAACCACATGGAGCATTTTCCCGGCAATCAAGTTGCCGCCCTCCTTGCACCTGCCAAGCGGGTGCAAAACCGGGATCCCCAAGGGATGGGATCCCTTGGGCGGGGTACAGGGGCAGCACCCCTGCCGCATTTCCTCCTCCGCTATTCCACGATCTCCACCCACCGGATCTGCTCCCGGCAGGCGAAGAGCACGTCCATGTCCCCGGGCTCCAGCGCGATGCAGCCGGCTGTCCAGTCGGTACGGCTGCCGCCCTCGTGGATGTAGATCTCCCCGCCCAGCGGTGTGCCCCACGGGGGGCGCTCTCCTGCTGCCAGCCGGGTCAGGATGGCCTGATGGGTGGCAAGGTCGATGCGCCCCTCCCGGAGCGCCAGCTCCGCATCCTCCCGGCCCGGGTAGCTGAGGCCGAGACTGCGGCCGTACTTGCCAGCCTCCTTGATGAGACAGATGGTATACACCCCTTCGGGCGTGCGCCCGTCGCCTTGCATGCGCTTGCGCCCCACGGGAGCGCTGCCCAGCCCCACCCGGCAGGTGAGCAGGGTCTCACCGCCCCGGGTAAGGCACAGGCGGCGCTTCGCTTTTTCGATGGTCACACGGCATGCGCCGTCAAGCAGGGGGCGCTGTCCGGCGCAGCAGACGGCATCGGGATACGGCATGATGGTTCTCCTCCCTCCGGAGCGTAGGTTCTGCCTGCTGTTTTCGACCCCCGGCAGGGCTTTTCCTGCCCTTGGGGCCATGTTGAATTCCCACCGCAAAAAGTGTATAGTATAAGTTGAAATATTTTCGGCACACAGAAAGAGGTGGGAAGCGATATGATGCAGCAGACCCTGTGGCAGAGCCTGCCGGAGCACGATACCCGCGCGCCCCTTGCCGACCGGATGCGCCCCCGCACGCTGGACGAGTTTCTGGGGCAGAAGCATCTGCTGGGGCAGGGGCGGCTGCTGCGCCGCGCCATACAGGCCGACCGGCTGCAAAGCAGCATTTTCTGGGGCCCCCCCGGCTGCGGCAAGACCACGCTGG
>JAZQHO010000085.1:0-15558 GCA_045540635.1 Candidatus Limiplasma sp. | reverse complement strand
TACTCTTTTGACGCAAAAGAGTAACCAGAAAACAGCGACACGCTCGCTTTGGTCAAATCCCTTGATCGCCCATTTTCGTGGCGGCGGTCGCAATCAACGTCACATCCGCAGAGGCAGGTCTCACTCCGTGCCTGTCGGATTCCGCAGTGCTCCCTTCATCCGCCCCGAAAAAGGGCAGGGGATTTGACGTCGCTCGCTACCGTCGCGTGCGGGCCGGCTGTTGGCTGCGGAAGCATCCCTTGCCTCCCGAACAAGGTTGCCGGGGGTGGACAGATCACCCCAGCCGGGTAAAACTCGCTTGTCGGGCATAACCCACCCCCGCAGGTGGGGAGTGAAACGAGCAGGGGGCACGACACAGCCTCCCCTGTGTAAGGGGAGGTGGCGTGCAGCGCCGGAGGGGTTGTACGCCCTGTAAAGCGCCACCCCGGGTAAGACACGCTTGCCGGGTGAAACCCAATTATGCAGGCTCCCTCTCGCCAGAGGGAGATGCCCCGAAGGGGCCGAGGGTGCCGCCCAAGCAAATTGTCATCAGACAACACCTCCACCCCGCCCCCAAAAACAAAAAACCGCAAGCCCAAACATCAATGGGCTTGCGGTTTTTCTATGCAATTCATCCGACCCCGTTCAGCCGGTCGATGAGCGGGCACAGCCCGTTCAGATCCGTCAGAACGTGATCCACAAAGGGTGCCAGCTCATCGCTGAAGGGTAGCAGATCCGGGATCATCACGCTGACGGCACCGGCGGCGCGCACGCTGCGCAGGCCGTTGCGGCTGTCCTCCACGCCCAGACATTCCTCCGGGCGCAGCCCCAGCTGCCGGGCAGCCTCCAGATAGATATCCGGCTCCGGCTTTCCGCGGGGCACTTCAATGCCGCAGACAGTGGCATCGAATACCTCCGTCAGCTCCGGGGTGTGGCGCAGATAATGCTCCACCACGGGGCGGCGGGTGCTGGTGGCAAGGGCGATGCGGATGCCCCGTGCTTTCAACCCCTGCATGCAGGCGCTGAGACCCGGCTTGCGGGGTAGCCTGCCCTCGGAGGCGATATCCAGAAAATATTGCAGAAACTGATCGTGAAAGGGCTCGTAGGGGAAATCCTCCCCGTAGGCTTCCAGAAGGATCTGCCTGCCCAGATGCTCGTTTACGCCCAGCAGACGGTGGTACAGGGCGTGATCCATCTCTTTGCCGTAGGCACGGGCTGCCTTGGGCATCAGTTCTCTGCCGAGGGCTTCGGTATCGAAAAGCACGCCGTCCATATCGAACAATACGCCTTGGATCATGGTGGGGATCCGTCCTTTCACATTGTTATGCAAGACCGGCCAGCAGTCCGTCCACCGCAGCGGATACGATGCCGCCCGCATGCCCTGCGCCTTCGCCCAGCGGATACAGACCGCCGATGGGGCTCTCCCGGCGCTCGTTGCGCAGCATGCGCAGGGGAGCGGAGGAGCGGGTCTCCGGAGCGGTGAGCACCGCATCGGGCGCATCGAAGCCACGGAGCCGCCTTGCCAGCTGAGGGATGGCAAGGCGGAAGTTATCGATCACAAAATCCGGCAGGCAGCAGCGGATCTCGCCGGGAGCAACCCCCGGCAGATAGCTGGGCTCTACCTCACCGAAGCGTTTGGTGGCACGTCCCTCCAACAGATCACCCACACGCTGGCAGGGGGCACGGAAGCCGCCGGTCTCCCGGTAGGCTGCGGTCTCCATCTGCCGCTGGAACCATACGCCTGCCAGCGGATGGTCGCTGCCGTAATCGGCGGGGTTCACGCCCACCAGCAAAGCAGCGTTGGCGTTGCGTCCATCCCGGGCGTGGTGGCTCATGCCGTTCACGTTTACACCGTCCCCTTCGGCAGTGGCACCGATCACCTGCCCGCCGGGGCACATGCAGAAGGTGTATACGCCGCGCCCGTCGGGGGTGTGGGCGTTCAGCTTGTAGTCCGCTTGCGGCAGGGCGGGATGCCCTGCTGCACGTCCGTACTGGGCGCGGTTCAGGCTGCTTTGCAGATGCTCGATACGGGCACCCACCGCAAAGGGCTTCTGCTCCATGGGCAGCCCCATGTCGTAGAGCCACTGGTAGGTGTCCCTTGCGCTATGACCGATGGCCAGATACACCCGCTCTGCGGCGAACGCTTCTTCCTGCCCGGCGGTTTTGCAGCGCACGGCAGCCACCTTGCCCTCCCGCAGCACCAGCCCGGTAAGGGTGCAGCCGAAGCGTACCTCGCCACCCAGCGCGATCAGCCGCTGGCGGGCGTTTTTCAGCACAGGGCGCAGCAGGTCTGTACCGATGTGGGGGCGCTGGGAGGTAAGGATCTCCTCCGGTGCGCCGCAGGTATGCAGGGTTTTCAGCACGGTTTTGATATGGGGATTGCTGAGCCCGCAGGTCAGCTTGCCGTCGGAGAATGCGCCAGCCCCGCCTTCACCGAAGAGCACATTGCTCTCGGGATCCAGCAGGGCGCTCTGCTCAAAGGCTTCGATATCGCGGGCACGCTCGTCCACGGGCTTGCCCCGCTCCAGCAGGATGGGGCGTGCGCCCCGCACCGCCAGCGCAAGGGCGCAGAACAGCCCGGCAGGGCCTGCGCCCACCACCACCGGTCGGAGCGCATCCACGGGCCAAGGCTCGGTTTTCAGGGCAAATACGTCCTGCTCCGGCTCCGGTGCTTTGACCAGTGCGATCTGGTTGGGTTTGAAGGCGGCTGCGATCTTTTCCTCCCGGCGGGGGTCAGTGAGGGTCACATCGCAGGTAAGGGTAAAGTGTACATCGCCCTTGTCGCGGGCATCTACGCTGCGTTTGCGCAGCACGGCCTCCCGGATGCTCTCCGGCGGCAGCCTGAGCGCCCGGGCGCAGGCCTTTTTGAGCGTCTGTTGGCTAAGGTGCTGCATCTCGTCAAGGCTCAGTTTGATCTGGTGGATCCGTAGCATATGGCCTCCTGTGAGGGGGTGTGTCAGATATTCCACAGACGGCGTACCGTGGCCATGCAGCGTACAGCGGCGGTCAGGTCGTCATCCGGGTGGGAGATGATCTCGTTATTGAAGATGGTGGCAAGCTCCATTTCTGCGCTTTGCATCAGGGCAGGAGCGCCGTCCGCTGTGCGGGTGTGGTACTGGCCGCCAAGCAGCCTTTCCGCAGCCTGCGGGAACAGTGGGATAAACGCCAGCAGATAGTCCCGCAGCAGGTTGGTACGCTTCTCCACCGGCACCTCCGGGAAGGTGGCGTTCCATTTTTCCACGCTGCCAAGGGCGCTGAGCAGCATACCATCATTGGAGAGCAGGCCGGAGGCCACCTCCAGCTTGGGCTCCCTGCTCTGCACCGTCTGCAGCACCTGCAGGGGATGCCCTGCGGGCAAGGCTTTCTGCGCCAGCTGGCACAGCTTGCCCCGGGCTTCGCTGTCGATGGTGGTGAGGAATCTGCCGCCGTTACCGGCAATGCAGAGCTCCATGCGGGCGGGCAGATGGGGCAGCAGCTGCTCATCCTGTGCAGCACGGCCCAGCATCACACCACACAGGTAGAACAGGAAGCCCAGCCCGAACAGCAGCAGTGCCTCGGTATAGGCCAGCCCGCCCCGGTTGCGCTCCTCCTCCAGCGCCTGCCGGATGCCCTCCGGGTAGGCGGCGAAGAAATCATCCATCAGCAGCATGCACTTCTGGCGATGGTGCTCGCTGCCCGGTCCGGTGCGCATGGTCTCGCACAGGGTGGCGGCTGCAGATTGTACCTCCGGTGCCGCCCGGTGGAAATCGTGGAGAAAATCGTCTATATGCCCCTGCGCCACAGAGGCAAAGATCAATTGCCGACAGCCCAGCAGCAGTGAGCTTTCTGCGGTGGCGGTGCTGGAGTTGTTCAGCCACAGGCTGATATCCGCCGTGCCACCGCCCAGATCCAGATTCAGATAGCCGCCTTGAGCGCTTACTTCGTTGCGGGTGCGGAAGTACAGCCCTGCGGCCTGGTTTTCGGTGGCGTAGAGCACGGCGGGTGCGCCGGTGGTCAGGGGCACGCCGCATTCCTGCGCCACCTCTCGGGCAAGACCCCGCAACAGGTTCAGGTAGCTCTCCTGCCGGTAGGCGGGCATGGCATTGGGCACGGAGATGCGCCAGGATATGCTGGGTGAGCCGTGCAGCCGTGCCGATAGGCTGGCTTGCAGCATCACCTGCTTCAGCAGCAGGCGCAGGCAGGCCATTGCATAGGGCTCCTCGCTCCATTTCAGGTCGTAGTAGAGGGTGCCGTCGCCCTTGGTGTGCAGGGTGCCGAGGGTGGCGGGATAGTAGATGTGCCCGTCCAGAAGGGGCTGCTGCCAGCGCTCCGGTTCATCGGAGAACATATCCATCACGCTGTAGAAGTTGCTGTCCCGCTCGGAGCCGTAAAGCAAGGCCTCCGGTGGGATCAGTTCATCCTCCAGCGCATGCCGGGGCACAGGGGTGGGGCTGAGCAGCGTGCCATGGATGCCCTGCGGCAGAGCGGCAGGCTGGATGCGCTCGCCCTGACGGAGCATGACTGTGGTGGAGATGCTGCCGAAATCCAGACCGATGGCGGCATCCGTATCCCGGCGCACCCGGCGTGCGGGCAGATCGTTCAGCAGCACACCGGCATTCAGCTGCCCGAATTTCAGCACCACATAGGCAGGGAAGCTGCTTGTGGCAAGGGTCTGCCAGTGGCGTTGCCCGTTTTCCCCGTCCGGGGCTGTGCGGGCTTCTCCGGCTTTCCACTGCCCGTTTTCCAGCACAAGGCTCTGCCAGTGGCCGGGCTGGTGGGTGTGTACATAGTAGCGGGTCCATGCATCGCTGCTGAGGCGCACGTTGGGCCATACAGTAACCATGGGCAGGCTTTCTGCCCCGGTCAGGAAGGCAGCGCCCTGCATGGGGCTGCTCTCAAGGGGATAGCTGCGGCAAAGCTCAACGGCGGTGTAGCTGCCATCCTCCAGCCTGCGCTCCAGCCGCAGATGTACCTCCACTGCAGCTCCATCCGGGCTCCAGCGTGCGGTGATGCGCTCCGGCGGCAGCTGTGGCGCAGGCTCTGCGGTGTGCAGCGCCTTTGCCATAGCGGGGGAGAGGGGTGGCAGGAAATAGAGGGGCTGGTCGCCGCTGCGGCTGTTCAGGCACAGACATCCGGCAGTCAGCATGCCGAAGGGGTTCTGCTCAGCGCCCCGGATCAGCGCCAGACAATCGGAGAAGGGCGAGCGGAGCGCTTCCTCATCGGTAATGCCCATCTGATCCCGCAGCAGGGTGTGCGCTACGATGCGCTGGGCATCCTGCGGATAGGTGAGCAGTGCCTCCTGCAACACAGGGGCGGCGCATTCGGCATACTCCTGCTTCCAGCGCAGCAGCAGGGCGGGCACACAGGGCAGTACGCCCGTCAGTCGGTTGTGGCTCTGGTAGAGGGTGTCAAGGGTGTTTTCCATCTGAGTGCGCCACTGGGAGTCGTAGCGATCCAGCAGGGCACATTCCTTCTCCAGCTCGGCCAGCGCTTCCGCTTCTCCGGCGGCCCCGGTGGGCTCCAGCAGACACAGGTTGCTGCGGCGGGCAAAGGGTACCCCGTCCAGTGTATAGATGATCTGCGGGGGCACGGCGGGCAGGGTGCAGCCCTTTGGCAGAAAGGCGCTGATCAGCAGGTTCTGCTCCGCAGGCGGCGGCAGAAGCTGCTCCTCACAGATGCGGCAGCGCCCCCCGCCCCTTGGCAGCATGCCGTAGACCGCCTGCACTCTGGTGCGCAGCATGGCGGCAGCTTCGCTGCTGCCCGCAGCCAGCTGCTCCCGCCAAGGCTGGCGATTCTTGAGCAGATCCTCGGCAAAACGGTTCAGCGGTGCGCAGAGATGGGCAGCCGGATCGTACAGGGGGCTGTGCAGGGAGGCATCCTCGCACAAGGCCATCACAAGGCGCAGCCTGGGCAACAGAATGGCGAGCTGCTGCTCATCCAGCCATGGGCAGGGATCGGTGAAGCGGGCAGCCTGACGGTCGTACCAGCGTACGGCGGCGGGCAGCAGATGGGTCATATCCTCCGGGTTTGCGGCAGGGGTGAGGAGGGTCTCGTTACTGAGCATGCACAGGGGGCAGCGTACCTCGGCATCCCCGTTCTGCCGGGAGAGCACCATCAGGCGCAGGCCTTTGGCGGCACGGCTTTCCGGCAGCGCCTCCAGCACCATGGCAGCAAAGCTGCCGCTTTCAGGTGTGATCTCCTCTATGCTCAGCCTGGGGCAGCCGGGGGTCTTTTCCAGCTCGTCCCACAGGAGCAAAAGGGCCAGAAGCGCACGGAAATCCAGCATCTCCTGGTGGCGCATGGACAATTCTCCGGGCAGGCGGCTCAGGCGGCGCAGCTGCTGCTCCGCTGCCAGCACATCGGGGATGGCAAAGCCCACCTCGCCGCCGGGGGTGTGCATATTGCGGGCCATGCTCTCCAGCCATTGGGCCGGCTGCTGGCTGCCATCGCTCTGCAGACCGGGCACGGGGCGGTAGCCCATGTGGAAGCCCTCGTTCATGGCGGGCAGCAGGGTGGTGTAGGCTGTGGAACGATCCAGCTCCTCCTTCTGCTGCTGCTGCGAAAGGCGGCGGAAAATGGTTTTCTGTTTCTTCATAGGCTGCGGTCCTCCATCACAGCGGCCAGCAGGGTGGCGGTAAAGGCCGCCAGCATGCCGCCGGGGGTCTGGCTGCGGCACACACCGCCGCCCAGCGCCGCGATGGCCCAATCGGTGTTGCGCCGATCCGGCACGGGGCTGATGACCAGCTTGTTCAGCGCCTTTTGCAGCTGATGGCTGCAGCGGTTCATCACCCCGGTATCCTGCTCGGCGGGGTCGAGGGCGTACTGCGCAAGCAGACGGTTGAGCATGTTCATCAGGTTTGCGTCCAGCAGGCTGTTGGTGGGCAGCTCGCCCCGGCGCACAGCAGCGGGGGCCGGGTAATGGATGGGCAGCTCTGCCCGGATGGCAGCCCTTGCATCCTCCTCCACGATGTGCAGGCGAAGGGCGTACTCATCCCGTTGCAGGCGCAGGGCAGTCAGCCGATCCTGCCTGCGGCGCAGCTCATCGGGGGCTGTCAACCGCTGATCTTGATGGGTCAGGTGGTAGATGGCCTCTTCCTGCTCTGCCACCAGCCGATCCTGCCGGCGCAGGGCATCGGTGCAGACCTGCTGGGCATTGTAGAGGGTCTCCAGCCAGCTTTCGCCGCCGATCTGCCGCAGCAGCCGGTCGCAATCCGCCTGAGCGGCGGCGCGGGCATCCAGCAGGCTCTGGTAGCCGGGGGCGTGCTGGTCGGTCATTTGCAGCTGTGCACGTTTGGCCACCAGCTGCCGGTAGGCATTGGCCGCGTCGGTCAGCTGAGTCTCCTCCTGCCGGGCAGGGCGCATGGTGGGGGGAATGGTGCGGGTGATCTGCACCATCCAACCGGCAAAGAAGGCCAAAAAGCGCTGCAGTGCGCTGAGCAACTTCTCCAGCTCGTCCTGTGCGGCGGCGCTGAGGGTGCCGATACCGCTGAAATAAGGGGCGCACCAGCCAATGTAGCGGCTCTCCCGACCGTCGCTGGTCATCAGGCGGCGCAGGGTGGGCAGGCACTCGCTGTAGAACAGGGCAGCCGCCTTCAGCAGCCCGCCGTAGCCGATGCGGTAGCGCGCCGCATCCGAATCAAAGCTTTGCCAGCAGAAATCGGTGGTGTGCCACTGATAGTAGTAGCAATCCATGTTGTGGGCATCCCTGCCCCGCATGGGCGTGCGCAGAAAAGCTCCGATGCAGCGGGTGGCGATCCACTCCAGCATATGGGCATCGTTTTCCTGACTCTGGGAACCGGTGGAGTAGATGCGGGTCTGCACAAAGGCCTCCGGGGGCAGCCCCAGCAGGTACATGGCATCAAAGACGCCGTTCCGGTCGTCTTGGCCGGAGCGAAGCATGGCGGTCATGCCGTAGTATTCCAGTGCGGTGCGGGCCTTGTCCGGGAAATCGCTGCTTTTGACCACGATCTCCAGCTCCTCGTTTTGGGCGGAGGGCGGCACCTTGTAGTAGGGCAGCATCAGCACAGAGGCCAGCTCGAAGTTTTCCAGCCGGTCGGCAAAATACCGGTGCAGATACCGGGCCAGCGCAGGGATGCCGCTGGCACCCGTGCCGCCAAAGATGCTGCCGCAGAGTATCACCTTTACCTGCTCTCCGGCGGCGATCTCTGCTGCCATCCGGTCAAGAAGGGTGTTCATCTCATCAGGCTGTCCGGCTGCCCGGAGCCCCTCCAGAGAGGACAGCAGATCGGAGAAGAACAGAACGCCAAGATCCGGATGCCCCCGGAAGCCCTCACTGTATTCCAGAGAGGCCTCAGTGCGGGAAAAAAGGGCATGCGCCAGCAGCCTGTCGCGGCTGTGGTTCTCCGTCATCTGATCGACGGATGTGGCACGGCGGCTCAGGTTCATATTCCAGCGGCGGTAGTTGAGCCGGGTGTGGAAGCCGCGGCGGGCCTGCCGGTTTTCGCAGAAGGCGGTGCGTACCTGTTCATAGGCATCGGCAGCACGGCCTGCACGGGTGGTGTTGCCGCAGGCGGAGTCCACATCCACACTGAGCAGATTCACCTGCTTAAGCGGGATCTGCCTGCCGTCCTGAGAGTAGGTATAGAGGGCATCGGCAGCGGCGGCGTAGACGATGCTTTCCAGGATCTTGTTGCCGGTACCGCCGATCGCCAGTACATAGCAGCTCATGGGCGCTCCTTTCTGCCCCGCAGGGGATCAGAGGCGTTTGAAGTATGCATGCTTACCGCTGATCACCGAGGGCGCAGCCAGCCGGAAGCAGGCCATGGCCGCCAGAAGGTTCAGTCCGTAAGCGGGAAAATAGACCAGATAATCCCACAGGGTGCGGGAGGGGATGTGCTGCACCCCCGCCAGATAGACGAACAGTGCCGTTACGATGTTCACCGGCAGGATGACCAGCATATGCAGCCGGTAGCTGCGGCGGGCTTTGTCTGCCATACGGGAGGCCTGTACACCTTTGCGGTGGCGGAAGCGCCACCAGAGCTGTATGAGCAGCGTCAGGAGCCATGCTGCCAGAAAGCAGATGGCAAGAAAGCCCTGCCAATGCTGGTCGCGCACTTCAAGCACCTGTGCCCACTGCACAGGGTCGCTCTGGGCGGGCAGTCGGGCAGCCTGTGCCATGGCCGGCAGGCTGCCGCCGACCCATGGCAACAGAGCGCAGAGGGTATCGGCAATGGCAGGAGCCGTGTTGGCCAGCTTGTAGGGATAGACAAGGCGCAGTGCAGCCCATTGCCACAAAAGAGGCAGGGCAAAGCAGATCAGGTAGCACAGCAGCACCTTGATGCGGTTGGAGGGGCGCAGGCGCAGCGGCTTGATGCGTTGGGCGTTCTTGGGAGGCAAGGCACTCATTCCTTCCGTATGGCGGTAGAGGGCGCAGGCGGCGGCCGGTATGGGCTTACTGCAGCTGCCCGGCGGGCGCAACAAACACATCCAGCTGCGCATACACCAGCGGCAGTTGATCGATCCGGGCAGCATTCTGCAATTGCTCCAGCAGCTCGGCAAGGCGGGGCGCTGCATACACGGGCGGGCAATCCGGCAGCGGGATGCCGTAGTATTCGTGCCCGGGCTTGTCGCCCCAGGCATGCCAGAACAGGTTGGGTACGCCGCCGCCGGTCTCGTGCCGTTTTTGCAGCACTTCGCCCACCTGCAGCCAGGAGGAGATCTGTTGGTTGGTCACATTGGCGTTCAGCCGGTCCACCCAGTCCACCGCAGGCCACGAAAGCTGCTGACCGGTCACATCCGCATGGAGCAAAAGACGGTAGTAGCCCGGTTGCAGGCCTGTGCTGTCGGCGCTGAGGGCAGCGGTGAGCATGCCATCCTCAAGGCGCAGCCCGGTGGTGGTGAAGGGCAGGGTCTCCGGTTGTTCCTTCAGGGCAAAGCGGTAGAGTGTATCGCGCAGGAGCAGCGTCTGTACGCCCTCCGGAGCCGGGGCGGTATCCGGCTGGTTGGGCAGGGTCTCGGTCAGGGTGAGGGAGCACAGCCCGGTCAGCTCAAGGGGCGGCAGGCTGGCAGCACTCATGGTCAGGCCTCCGTCCATCGTACTGACGGGGAAGGACAGGGTGATCGTGTACGTCTGGCTCTGGCCCAGCGCAAGCCCCACCGTGGGCAGACTGCGGCCTGTAAGAACGGCACCTTCTCCGGCAGTTACTGCAATGGCGGCACCGGGGCTTTGCAGGGTATAGCGGTTCACGCTGTGGCGGGAGATACGGGTGCGCTCCCAGCCAAAGCTGAAGGGCTCCTGCGTAACGGCCTGCCCGGCTTTTGTGTAGGCAAGCTGCCCGTCATCCGGGCCGCGCAGCTCCTGAAGGGTCGGGTCGGCTGCCAGACAACTCTCCAGCCGTGCGGTGTAGCTGTCCACCTGCTCCTGCCGGCCGATCACCAGCATCAGCAGGGTGCGGGGCATAGGCAGGGGGCCGTAGGTCTTTTTCTGGCTGTAGTCGTAATCCAGCCGCCCCCAGATGAGCGGGTGGCGCAGATCGGCCCCGTTGATGGTGTGGATCTGTCCGATGTAATCCAGCCGGAAGGCGTACAGATCCACCGTGAGACCCTTGTCGAAGATGCCCTGCCGGGCAAGCAGATCCTGGATATGGCTGACGGGAGTACCGTCGGTCTCGATGCCGGTAAGGCTGCGGAGCGTCAGCGGGTCGCAGGTGATCACGGACAGGCGGTTGGTATCCAGATTGCCAAGGGCGGTGGCGAGGGGGCTGCTCTCCGGGGTGAGCAGGGCGGTGAGGGTCGCCTCATAATGCCGGGGATCGTAGCTCTGGATCATGTTATCCAGCAGCTGGTACATCTCCTCCACCCGCCCCGGGTTTTCCAGCAGCGTACCGCCGGTGGCCGCAAACTGGCTCATCTGGTTCATCTTGGAGGTGTAGAGGGCGTAGAAGCTTTTATCCATGCTCTGGTCGGAAAAGCTGTCAAAGACGGTGGGCATGGGGTCGATGGCATAGGTGAGCAGATCCCGCCGCAGGGAGCACAGGATGGCTGCATCGCCGTCTGCGGCCAGCCCGGAGGCCAGAAGCATTTCGTCGGTGATGCGCTCGTTGCCGTTGCGCAGCAGGCGGATGCGGCTGCCCTCGCCCGCTGCCAGCAGTGCTTTGAGCAGATGGTCATACCAGCCCACCTGACTGCCGTAGCGGTAATGAAAGCCGCCCTCCCGGTAGCGCCCGCTGCGGTGGGGATAGATGCTGTCCGGGTTGGGGTTTACGCCGCCCAGCACCTGAGAGGCATCCAGCCACAGATCCAGCAGCAGGGTATCCGAGGCGGCATGGGTCTGGGCGGGTTGCCAAAGATCCGGCTCCGGTTCGGGCATAAGAAGCTGCCGCAGATCCGGCAGATCCGAGGCAGCTGAGGGTTGTTTACCGGCTTGCAGGGCTGGGGGCAGCTGCTCCAGCACAGAGCAGCTGCAAAGGCAGCAAAGCAGCAGTATACAGGCAAAACAGCGGGTCAGGCGGGTCATCCGCATACGGTTCCCTCCTTCTTTGGCAGGTGATAACAATGCATGCCGGAAACAGGCTGGCGTACAGCCGGTACGGCTTACATCTGCCGATACAGGCTCAGATAGCCCTCGTAGCACTTTTCCGGGGTATAGCGGGCAGCCTGCTCCATGCAGGCCAGGGGATCCTTGGGCTGGCTGCACAGCCGGGCCACCGCCTGCGCAGCGGCGGCAATGTTGCCCACGGGGGTCACTTCGCCGCAGGCGGGCGTTACCAGCTCCGGCATGGCACCGGCGGCGTAGCACAGCACCTGTGTGCCGCAGGCCATGGCCTCCAGCAGCGTCATGCCCATGGTCTCCCCCTGGCTGAGGGAGATGTACAGATCTGCGATGGTGTACAGGGCGCACAGCTCCTCCACACTCTCTGTGCGGGGGATGCCCAGCATGCCCGCAGGCAGGCTCTGGATCTGTTTCTCGTTGAGCCCCACAGCAGCCACGCAGTAGCCGCTGCCCAGAGCGCCGGAGAGGGCGATCAGGTCTTTGAGCCCCTTGCGCTCGTCCCACACGGCGGCGGCGCTGAGCACCAGACGGCGGTTGCCCAGCCGGTTCAGTCCATAGCGAATGGCGGTGCGCTCCATGAGCCGGTCGTCGCCGCAGGGAGCAAACATCCCGGTATCGATGCCGTTGGGTAGGTGGTGGATGGGGTAGGCGCTGAAAAACGACTGCCCCGCCTCCTCGCAGAGCCAGCGGGAGGGCGCTGCCAGCGCCAGACGGCGCAGGCTGGTAAAGAGCGTCCATTTGTCCAGATAGTTGCGGCTGCTCTGGTCCAGCACATAGCTGGCGGGATAGGTATTTTTCAGCGGGCAGCTGCTGCAGCCCTGCTGCCATTGCAGGCAGGCGCCCGGCGCAGAGGCTGCGGGAGCATCCTCCGGGCGCAGGTAGGGCCGTATGGGAAAGTGGTAGTAGGCGCAGTGTCCGGTGTAGGGCCATGAATCATGCAGCGTCCACACCACGGGAATGTCGTTTTCACGAAGGTGATCGATCAGCATCGGCACATTCAGGTAGTAGCCGTGCAGGTTGTGCAGGTGCACCAGCTCGGGGCGGAATTTTTGGAGCTGTGCAATGAAATGGCGGGTGGTATGCGAGCTGTAGAAGCCGCTGCGGTCGGTGATGCGGCTCAGCCCGCCGTGGATGTATACGCCCGCAGCGGTGGCAGCGCTGCGCATGCGGGCGATGGTGCGGTCGAGGGGCTTGTTCTGCTCCCGTGTGCTCAGGAGGGTATCGCCGATGCGCAGGCTGGGAATATCCTTTGGCGCATCCCCCCTGCCGTAGCAAAGCAGCACGGTGTGCCCGGCCTTGCGGGCATAGCGGCACAGGTCGGCTGCGATGCGGCCTGTGGAAAGGGTGGCGGTCACATTGATGTGTGCAATGCGCATGGTATGGCTCTCCCTCCGGGTGCAGGTGGTTGGGTACGGTGCTTTTGCGATGGCTCACGCTGAGCCGGTTGAATACACCTCAGGCGGGCCGCAGGAAACACGGCCCGCCTGAGCGGTTGGGGTAAGGATCAGTAGTTTTCGGCGCGGATCATGAAATAGGCCTGCGGGTGCTTGCAGACGGGGCACAGGTTGGGCGCTTTCTTGCCCACTACGATGTGGCCGCAGTTGGAGCATTCCCAGACCATATCGCCGTCGCGGCTAAAGACCAGACCGCCCTGCACGTTGGCCAGCAGCTTGCGGTAGCGCTCTTCGTGGGTCTTTTCGATGGCAGCCACCTTCTCAAAGAGAATGGCGATCTCGGTGAAGCCTTCCTCGCGGGCTTCCTTGGCCATGGTGGCGTACATATCGGTCCATTCGTAGTTTTCGCCGTCGGCGGCATCCTGCAGGTTTACCTCGGTGGTGGGCACTTCGCCGTCGTGGAGCAGCTTGAACCAGATCTTGGCGTGCTCCTTTTCGTTGTTGGCGGTGTCCTCAAAGAGCTGTGCGATCTGCACATAGCCTTCCTTGCGGGCCTTGGAGGCGTAGTAGGTGTACTTGTTGCGGGCCTGGCTCTCGCCGGCGAAGGCGGTCATCAGGTTGGCTTCGGTCTTGGTGCCTTTGATGGAATTCATGTTGGGTCTCCTCCTTGCATTGTTGGTTGGGTATGTTGGCCGCAGGTACAGTATACCCCGCGGGCTTTGGATGCATTACCAGGTGGCGCCGAAACCGAACACCGCCCAGTGGTCGGTGTGCAGCTCGTACTGGCTCAGGGGGTCGGTCTGCTCCGCTTCGGGCAGCACAGACATGTTGTACTGCAGGTGCTTGCGCGTATCGGTGGTGATCTCGTGGTTGGAGAGCTTGCTGTCGTACAGGTAGGTGTAGCGCTTTACGGTGTTGGACATGTTGCCCTCCACCGTGGTAACGGCATACACGCCGTCGCCCCAGTCCTCCACCGCCACCACGGAGCCCACATGGGTGGTCAGGTAAGCCTTCTTCATATCCACATAGGTAACGGTGTAGCCGGGCTTGGGAACACCCACCCAGCGCCCCAGCTTGCGGAAGCCGTCGTACTGGTTGCCCACCTGCCCCTCGCGGAAGTACACATCGGTGTACGCCCCCTCCGGGTCGATCTCCTTCTCCTCCAGCGGATCAAAACCGGCGGCGTTGGCGCAGTAGATGGTAAATACGGCGCACCAGCCCACTTCCTTCTTTTTGCGGTAGTACCACTTGGCATACTGGTTGTAGCGGGGCAGCCGCTCCCGGGCCACGGAGTAGTACTCCCGGTTGAGCACGTAGACGTAGTTCTTGCCGATCTCGCTGATGCAGTCGTCCTGTACGGTAACGGCAACGGCCTTTTCGCCCTCGGGGCTCTGCCAGCACACGGTGGCGATGCCGGGGGCCACGGCGGTCATCAGCCCGTTTTCGCTGACAGTCACCACGCTCTCGTTATCGGAGGTGAAGCTGCCTTCCGGCGCAGGTACGGGGGTCTCTTCCTGCTGGTCGAAGGGGATCACACCGGGGGAGATGTGGGGAAAATAGGCGCTGTTGCCGGTGCGCAGCAGGTACTCGCCGGTTTCCGTTGCCAGCTGGGCGGGGGTTTTCAGCTCGGCAAGGCGCTGGGCGAAGAGCGCATCGGTCTCCTCATCCGCAAAGGCGCAAAGTGGCAGCAGGCAGCAAAGCGCCAGCCAAAGCGCCGCAAGACGGGTGAAGCGTTTGTTCTCTGCCATGGTGAACAATCTCCTTTTTATGCCCCTGTCGGGCGTTCAAAATCATCGATAGGTATTATACCATAAGCCGCCGGGTTTGAACAGAGGCGGGCATGGCGCTGCCCCCTGCCGGAAATGCGTATAACAGTTGGCTTGCCCCCGCCAAATGTGGTATGATAGACCTACCTGTGGAGAATTGTTACAGGAACACAGGCTCAAGGGGCCGAAAGGTGGTTTTTGCGATGAATGTTCTGCTCCACATCTGCTGTGCGCCCTGCGCCATCATGTGCGTAAAGACCCTCCGGGCGGAGGGCATCGAGCCCACTGGCTACTGGGAAAACCCCAACATCCACCCCTATACCGAGTACCAGCTGCGCAAGCAGACGCTGGAGGGCTATGCCAAGAGCATCGACCTCAGGCTGGTCATCGGGGCAAAATACGGCCTGCGCACCTTTCTGAGCGCTGTCGGCAGTGATTTTTCAGGCCGCTGCCTCACCTGCTACCGGCTGCGGTTCGAAGGGGCTGCTCAATACGCTGCGGAGAACGGCTATACCCACTTTACCTCCACGCTGTTCGTAAGCCCCTACCAGAACCACGAGCTGATGCGCCGTGCAGCCGAGGAGGCAGCCGCCAAATACGGGGTGGGCTTCCTGGAGAGGGACTTCCGTCCATGGTTCAGGGAGGGGCAGGAGGAGGCCCGTGCGCTGGGGCTGTATATGCAGAAGTACTGCGGCTGCATCTTCAGCGAGGAGGAGCGCCATACGTGGCGCAGAAAGAAAAAAGAGGAGGCGCAGCCATGAAGGGGATCACCGCAGCCGCCATCGCCGCCGGGCTCACCACCCGCTGGGCGGGCAGGGGCGCTGTGCTGTGCGAGCGGGAGCTGCCCTCCACCAATACCGTGCTCAAGGAGCTGGCAAAGCAGGGCGCGCCAAGTCGGATCGTAGCCATGTCGTTCTGTGAGCCAAGG
>JAZQHO010000084.1:0-13387 GCA_045540635.1 Candidatus Limiplasma sp. | reverse complement strand
AGACAACATGTTTCCCCAACTCCTTGGCTCACAGAACCACATGGCTACGATCCGACTTGATGATATCTTCTACGATCCCCGCCATCCCTACACTTGGGCACTGCTTTCCTCCATGCCTGACTTGGAGACCACCGAGAAGCTGGATGCTATCCCCGGCACGCCGCCTAATATGATCTATCCTCCCGTTGGCGATGCTTTTGCCGATCGTAACAAGTACGCCATGAAGATCGACTTTGAACAGCAGCCGCCCATGTTCCGCATCAGCGATACCCACAGCGCCGCAACGTGGCTGCTGCATCCCGATGCGCCCAAGGCAGAGATCCCTGCCATCATTACCAACCGTATTGCCCGTATGAAAAAAGCCGGAGGTGAGCTGAATGCAGCAGAATAATCAGGAAACCCTGCTCCGGGTCGAACATCTGGGTCAGTACTTCAAGAGCCTGAAGGCTGTTGACGATGTCAGCTTCGACATCAAGAAGGGCGAGGTCTTTGGTCTGGTTGGCGAGTCCGGCTGCGGTAAGACCACCACCGGCCGTTCCATCATCAAGATCTACGATATCACCGCCGGCAGCATCTATTTCAAAGGTCAGCGCATTTGTGCCGGTACCCGTACCTACGAGGATGCCATCCGCGCCGCGCGCCGGGAGCTTGCTAATCTGAAAAAGACGGTTTCCGATCCCGCAGCGCTGGCTCAGAAGCGCGCAGAGCTGAATCGGGTGATCGCAGAAAACCGTAAGCAGATCAAGGCTGCCCGGTTCGACCATCAGCATTCCGACGAGGAGTATGCCAAGACCCTCATCGCCAAGCTGAAGGAAGAATATCAGCGGACTGTTGCGGGCTGCAACGATCCCGATAAGCTCAAGGAGTTGAAGGCAAAGCACAAGGATGATCTGCGTGTTGCCAAAAAGACCAAGCTGATCACCAAGATCCAGATGATCTTTCAGGATCCCATCGCTTCGTTGAACCCCCGCATGACGGTTCGCGAGATCATTGCCGAGGGTCTGGTCATCAACGGCATCAAGGATCAGGCTTATATCGATGAGCAGGTCTACCGTATTCTGGAACTGGTGGGTCTTACCCGCGAGCATGCGGGTCGCTACCCCCACGAGTTCTCCGGCGGTCAGCGCCAGCGTATCGGTATTGCCCGTTCCGTGATCATGCGCCCCGATCTGCTCATCGCCGACGAGCCCATCTCCGCACTGGACGTATCCATTCAGGCGCAGATCATCAATCTGCTCAACGAGCTGCGGGACGAGCTTGGGCTCACCATTCTCTTCATCGCACACGACCTTTCCGTTGTTAAGTACTTCTCCGATCGTATCGGTGTTATGTACTTCGGCAAGATGGTCGAGCTTGCCAGCTCCGATGAGCTGTTTGCCCACCCGCTGCATCCCTACACCAAGTCTCTGCTGTCTGCCATCCCGCTGCCCGATCCCCATGCGGAGAAGCGCCGCACCCGCGTAAGCTACAATAAGCTGGAGGCTCACGACTACAGCGAAGAAGGCCCCACCTTGCGTGAGGTTAAGCCCGGCCACTTCGTGTACTGCAACAGCGCTGAAGAAGCGGAGTACAAGAAGGAACTCGGGCTATGAAGAAACGCTGGGTCTCCTTTCTGCTAAGGTACGGCATCACAGCGCTGATCGGTGGTCTGCTGGCCTTTGCAACGGTGAGCCTGCACGGCTACAGTAAGGCACTGCCCAAGCTGCAGCAGTACCGGATCCTGTGCGATGCATTCACCATTCCCGGCGTGATCCTGATCATGGTCGGGTTTCTGGTAATGATCGCAAATGCCGGAAACTTTATGGGTTTGGCCTATGCCGCCAAGCATGCCCTCAAGATGCTGATCCCCTTCGGCAACAAGCGGGACGAACGGTATTACGATTACTATCAGCGCAAGCAGGCGCAGGGTAAGGTGAAGGGCTACGGCTTCATCTTCATCACCGGCATTGCTTTTATGGCTGTTGCCATGGTTTTCTTTGTACTGTTCTACCAGAACAGATAAGGCATCCCTCCCGGCATACACTACCGGGAGGGCCTTTTTCGTCCTGCAGCCGCTCAGCGTCTAAGGAGATTGCGTTATATTTACACTTTGGCAACATATTGCCTGTGTGTACGCCTTGCAAGAAGCCGCTATGGGTTGTATAATAACGCTATATGCAGCGGAGGTGTAACGGATATGGAAGAGATTCGTCTGGCAGATGTTGTACAGATGCGCAAGGCTCATCCCTGCGGCAGCGACCGCTGGACAGTTATTCGCATTGGTGCAGATATCAAGATTAAATGCCTCGGCTGCGGGCGTATTGTGATGCTGGATCGCGAAACCTTTATCAAGCGCCGCAAAAAGGTGCTGGAGCAAGGGCCTGTGCCTGAAGAAGTGACCCTCAGACAGATGCTGGCTCAGGAGTAAGGAGGCACACAGATGCAACAAAAGCCGCAAGAAACCGGATACCAGTATACCGATATCAGCACTGAAAAGCCGCCCAAGAAAAGCTTTGGCAAGGAACTACTCAGTTGGCTCAAGGAGTTGCTGGTTGCAGCCCTTGTCATTTTGCTGGTCTCCGCTTTTCTGATTCAGCCTGTATGGGTCAGGGGCGAGAGTATGTGCGATACCCTGCAGGACGGCGAGATGATGCTTGTAACCAAGCCTGAATACCTTTTTGGCGACCCGGCTTTTGGCGATGTGGTCATCTGCCGCTATCCCGGCAGAGGGCTCACTCCTTTTGTGAAACGCGTGATGGGTCTGCCCGGCGATGTGATCGAGATCCGGGATAATGTTGTGTACCGCAACGGAGAAGCCGTGGAGGAACCCTACCTGACCCCGGAACGCAATGACAACGGCTTCGATATGGAGCCCTTTGCCCTTGGCGAAAAGGAATACTTCGTTATGGGTGATAACCGGGACTGGAGCCACGACAGCCGCAATTACTATGACGATAAGACCCCTGCGGCCATCACCCGGGATATGATCCACGGCCATGTACGCTGGATCGCATTTCCGTTTGCCAATATCCGTACCGTAGAATAACCAAACATTGAGGAGGATACGACCATGCAAATGCAGGATGAACAGCTCAAGCAGGAAGAGCAGCTTGAGCAGAGCGAAGAAAACAAAACCCCGGAGAAGAAGTCTTTTGGACGGGAGCTTCTCAGTTGGGTAGTAACGCTGGGTATGGCGGTGGTCATCGCCTTTGCGATCCGCACGCTGCTGTTTGAGCCTGTGCGGGTGGATGGCGAAAGCATGTGCGATACCCTGCAGGATCGTGAGATCATGATCGTTACCAAGCCC
Organism: Candidatus Limiplasma sp.; assembly: GCA_045540635.1. GTDB lineage: Bacteria > Bacillota > Clostridia > Christensenellales > Aristaeellaceae > Limiplasma. The sequence continues at coordinate 10,101 of JAZQHO010000084.1, read as the reverse complement.
GAATATCTCTTTGGTGATCCCAAGGTGGGCGATGTGGTCATCTGCCATTATCCGGGCCGCGGCAATACGAATTTTGTCAAGCGTGTTATCGGCGTCCCGGGCGATGTGCTGGAGATCCGTGATAACGTGCTCTACCGCAACGGTGAGGCTGTTGACGAACCCTACCTGAAGCCCGAGCGCAATGATAACGGCTTCGATATGGCTCCTTATACTGTGGGCGAAGGCAAGTACTTCGTTGCAGGCGATAACCGGGATAACAGCCACGACAGCCGCAATTACTACTATGACGGCAGACCGGAGGCCATTGACCGTTCCATGATCAAGGGTCGTGTGCGCTGGGTCGCCTTCCCCTTTGACAAGATGCGCGGAATCGAATAAACAGAACCTCCCCCGGCATACGTGCATTTCGTATGCCGGGGGAGCTTTTCTCAGCGTACGGTAGCGCCAAAGGGGCACAGCGCAAGCTTTGCATGCTTGAAACATTGCGGGGATGCCAAACACGGTGCAGCACAGCACCAGTCCGTTGCTTCTCATCTTCTGTTCATTTTACTGATATTTATGTAAAGCGTGCTTGACACGATGCTCGGACTATGATATGATGCATCATGTAAAGCATGCTTTCCATCTCTCTGGGAGAGAAGAAAGGAGAACCATGAAGAACCGATTGGAAGAACTGCGTCAGCAAAAGGGCTTGAAGCAGGAGGAACTGGCTTCGCTGATGAAGGTATCCCGCCAGACGATCAGCTCGCTGGAAAACGGGCGGTACAATCCATCCATTCTGCTGGCATTGAAGCTGGCACGCTATTTCGGTGTTACTGTAGAAGAAATGTTTATTTACGAAGAAGAGGAGACTTGAGAAAATGGATTTCGTTGTAATGGGCATTTTGGGCATTGCGCTTGTGTTGCTGCTGGTCAGAAGGATCAGGAAGGCGAAAGAAGAAAAGAAGCCCATGGAGCTGGTTGGTATCGTTGCATTGGCGTTTGCTTTTGTATGTATCATTCTACGCCGGTTTGGCATGTGATTGTAAGGAGGGTATGAACAATGATCTGCAAAAACTCCAAGTGGAATCAATGGATGGGCTGGGCAATGCTTGCGCTGGGTGTTGTCAGCTTTCTCTATGGCCTTGTCAGCTTTATCGTCATAAAGCCGCAGGATAAGGCCACCAATACCCTGCTGGGTATGTTTACCGGGTTTGGTTTCGGCATCATCTGCGTAGCCATTGGCTACACCATCCGCCAGAAGCTTGTGAGCAAAGAAAAGCTTGAGCAGGAAGAGATTGACCGCTATGACGAGAGAAACATCGCCATCGCCCGGTCTGCCTGCACTGTGGGCATGGCAACGGCGATCATCATGTTTGCTGTGCTTGCCTTCGTTTTTATGGGGATGGGTCTGATGAAGCCCTCCTACATGTGCATTGGCAGCATGTATGTGGTACTGCTTGTTACCAAGATTGCTCAGAAAATGTTTGAAAAGAAAATGTAAGGTGAAAAGGTATGTATGCATTTTGGAAGGCTGCTTTTCCGTGGATCGTCATCAGCCTGTTTGTGGCTGTGGCCTGTGCATGGATGGGTACCAAAAAGAAAGAAGAGTAACACAGAAAACCCTCCGCAGGTACGAACCCTGCGGAGGGTTTTGATCCATTGCTATCGATTACTGCATCCGGGCAGCGATGGCATTCAGGAACTGCTCGCTGTTGAGCACCTTGGCTTCGCCTTCGTAGAGCAGAGCCAGATCCTTGGTCATCTCGCCGCCTTCGATGGTATCGATGGTGGCCTTTTCCAGCTTGTCGGCAAAAGCGCACAGGTCGGGCAGGTTGTCCAGCTCGCCGCGCTTGCGCAGAGCGCCGGTCCATGCAAAGATGGTGGCAACGGAGTTGGTGCTGGTCTCCTCGCCTTTCAGGTGGCGGTAGTAGTGACGGGTTACGGTGCCGTGAGCGGCTTCGTACTCAAACTGACCGTTGGGGGAGACCAGAACGCTGGTCATCATGGCAAGGCTGCCGAAGGCGGTGGCTACCATGTCACTCATCACGTCGCCGTCGTAGTTCTTCAGCGCCCAGATGAATCCGCCTTCGCTGCGGATGACGCGGGCAACCGCATCGTCGATCAGGGTGTAGAAATAGGTGATGCCAGCCTTCTCAAAGGCCTCCTTGTACTGGTTTTCGTACAGGTCGGCAAAGATATCCTTGAAGCGGTGGTCGTACACCTTGGAGATGGTATCCTTGGTGGAGAACCACAGATCCTGCTTTACAGACAGCGCATACTGGAAGCAGCTGTGAGCAAAGGAGGTGATGCTGGCATCGGTGTTATGCTGGCCCTGAATAATGCCGGCATCCTTGAACTCCAGAATGGTCTGACGGGTCTCGTTGCCGTTGGCATCGGTAAAGCAGATCTCAGCCTTACCGGCAGTGGGCACGGCGTATTCGGTATTCTTGTACACATCGCCGTAGGCATGGCGGGCGATGGTGATGGGCTTCTTCCAGTTGCGCACACAGGGAGTGATGCCCTTCACCAGCACAGGCGCACGGAAAACGGTACCGTCCAGAATGGCACGGATGGTGCCGTTGGGGCTCTTCCACATCTGCTTCAGGTTGTATTCCTCCACACGCTGGGCGTTGGGGGTAATGGTGGCGCACTTCACGGCAACGCCGTACTTGAGGGTGGCCTTTGCGCTTTCTACAGTAATGGCATCATCGGTCTCATCGCGCTTTTTGAGGCCAAGGTCGTAGTATTCGGTCTTTAGATCCACATAGGGCAGGATCAGCTTATCCTTGATCATCTGCCAAAGAACACGGGTCATTTCGTCGCCGTCCATCTCTACCAGCGGCGTCGTCATTTTGATCAAAGCCATGTTTGGTACACGCCCTTTCCAAAGGTTTTACGTTACCCATTGTAGCGGCGGGAGCCCTTCATTTCAAGCAATATACAGGATAAGAACAGCTATGCACAGGTGAAAAACAATCCTTGCGCATCTGTTTTCTTTCCTCCCTGTTCGTGGTATGATAGATGTATGGTGAATGGCTGCCTGTGTTCTGTCGGGCAGCAAGATACGGAGGGATCCTGTTTTGAAGAAAAAGATCATTGTCATTGGCGGCGGTGTTGTGGGCTGCGCCATTGCCCGTTTGCTTTCCCGTTACGAGGCTGATATCACCCTTTTGGAAGGCGGCGTGGATGTGGCAGAGGGAGCCAGCAAGGCAAACAGCGCTATTGTCCATGCAGGTTTCGATGCCAAGCCCGGTACCATGAAGGCAAGGCTGAACGTGGAGGGTGCCAATATGTACCCCGATTTCTGCGCAGAGGTGGGTGCGCCCTATGGCCGCCCCGGCGCCATGGTGCTGGCTTTTCTGCCGGAGGAGCGGGCTACCATCGAGACACTGTACCGTCAGGGCGTAGAGAATGGGGTAGAGGAGCTGCGCATCATCGAGCGTGAGGAGATCCTTCATCTGGAACCCAATACCAATCCGGAGGTGGAGTGCGCTCTGCTGGTGCCCACCAGCGGCCTCACCAGCCCTTACGAGCTTACCTACGCTCTTGCAGACCATGCGGCAGTCAATGGTGTACGTTTCATTATGAATGCCTTTGTCAACCGGATCCGCAGAGAGAACGGCGGTTTTGTGCTGGAGACCGCCAAGGGCGAAATGCAGGCCGATCTCATTATCAACTGTGCCGGTATTGGCTCCGGCGAGCTGCACAATCAGCTTTCGTCCCGCAAGGTACGGCTCATTCCACGCAAGGGCGAATACTATCTGCTAGATCATGTGCAACCGCTGCTGTTTACCCGCACAATGTTCCAGTGCCCCTCCAAGATGGGCAAGGGCGTGCTGGTATCGCCAACGCTGCATGGCAATACCATTTTAGGCCCTTCTGCCGAGGATGTGGAGGATGCCACTGATGTTTCCACCACCCAAGAGGCGCTGAAGCTGGTCAACGATCGCTCCCGTATGACGTGGCCTGCACTGTCCCTCAGAAATGTGATCACCACCTTTGCAGGTATCCGTGCCCATGAGGAGAATGGCGATTTCATTATTGGTGCGGTGGAAGGCTGCCCCGGTGCTTACGAGACGGTAGGTGTGGAAAGCCCCGGTCTCTCTGCGGCTCCCGCCATTGCAAAGCTGCTGGTCTCGCAGATCGCAGAAGAAAACGCACTGTGCGAAAAAACGGAATGGAAGCCTGCACCTGTCCGCAAAAAGCCCTTCTACGCCATGAATCTCGAAGAGAGGATGCAGGCGGTAGAAGAAAATGCCGAATACGGCGCTATCGTTTGTCGCTGTGAGCAGGTTACAGAGGCGGAGATCCGTGCAGCGATCCGCCGCCCGGTGGGAGCCACCACCATCGATGGTGTCAAGCGGCGCACCCGTGCCGGTATGGGGCGCTGCCAAGGAGGTTTTTGCAGTCCCCGGGTGCTGGAGATCATTTCGGAAGAGCTGGGTATCGAGCCCACAGAAGTTACCAAAGGCGGCGGCAGGAGCAGGCTGCTGGTAGGCACCATTGCCGAAGCCATGGGAAAGGAGGATGCCTGATATGCTTTCCAAAGAAGTGAAAAGTCAAGTGCAGTATGTGGATGTGCTGATCGTCGGCGCAGGCCCGGCCGGTATAGCTGCTGCCATTGCAGCCCGGGAGGCAGGTATCGAAAACCTTCTGGTGCTGGAGCGGGAGGAGCACATGGGCGGCATATTGCGTCAGTGCATCCATAATGGGTTTGGTCTCCATCGCTTTAAAGAGGAACTGACCGGCCCCGAATATGCCCAGCGGGATATCGATAAGGTAGTGGAGCTTGGCATTGAGGTACGCTGCGGTACCACTGTACTCAGCATTGATCAGGATCGTTTTGTTACCGCCATTAGCAAACAAAAGGGCGTGCAGCTGTTCGAAGCAGGGGCTATCGTACTGGCAATGGGCTGCCGGGAACGTCCCCGGGGGGCGCTGGCGACTCCAGGAAGCCGCTGTGCAGGCGTGTATTCTGCCGGTACGGCACAGAAGTTCGTCAATCTGGAGGGCTATATGCCCGGCAAACGGGTGGTTATTCTGGGCAGCGGTGATATCGGGCTCATCATGGCCCGCCGCATGACTTTGCAGGGTGCCAAGGTGCTGGCCTGTGTGGAGATCATGCCCTACTCGGGCGGCCTTAACCGCAACATCGTCCAGTGTCTGGAGGATTATGGCATACCCCTGCTGTTGAGCCATACAGTGGTGGATATTCAGGGAAAGGATCGCCTCAGTGGCGTTACGGTTGCCAAGGTGGATGAAAAGCGCAACCCCATCCCCGGCACCGAGCAGCATTTCGATTGCGATACCCTGCTGCTTTCTGTGGGTCTGATCCCGGAAAACGAATTGACTCAGCAGGCAGGGGTAGAGATGTCGCCCACTACGCAGGGCGCAGTGGTGGACGATCAGCTTCAAACCAGCCGGGAAGGTATTTTTGCTTGCGGCAATGTATTGCATGTGCACGATCTGGTAGACTTTGTAAGTGCGGAAAGCTTCCGTGCAGGAAAGGCCGCTGCTGAATATGTGCAGGGCAAGCAGCGCAAGGGACGTTATGCCGCCATGAAGGATGGCAATGGCGTGCGCGGCGTTGTGCCGCAGCGGCTCCTGATCCCGGATGGGGAGGCAGAGGCTGTACAGGTCATGTTCCGCCCGGCTGCTGTGTATGAGAATGCAACAGTGGTCGTCTCCTGCGGCGGGAAGGAGATCCTTCGCCAGCGTAAGCGTATCTTTACACCCGGCGAGATGGCAGAGCTGACCCTGAAGCCGGATATGATCCGCCAGATCGATGGCGATACCGTAACCGTGGATATTTTGACCTGAGGAGGCGAGCCAAATGGAAAGACAGATCACGTGTATCAATTGTCCTGTGGGCTGCCGCCTGCAGGTAACGCTCGAAGAAGGGCAGGTTGTCGCGGTCGAGGGACATGGCTGCAAGCGCGGCGAGACTTACGCCCGGCAGGAATGCGTTGCTCCGGCACGTATGGTAACGGCGGCCGTGCCGGTGGCAGGCAGAAAAACGCCTGTCAGTGTAAAGACCCGTATCCCGATCCCCAAGGAACAGGTATTTCCCTGCATGCAGCAGCTGGCCAAACTGGCGCTGCAGGCACCGGTGCGCATGGGCGATGTGGTGCTGGCAGATATCTGCGGCACCGGCGTGGATGTGATCGCCACAAAAACAGTGGAATAAACTTGTATAGCCTTCATTCTTTTCGGCCACCCTACTCCCGAAGGAGGGAGACGGGTGGCCGAAGGTATTTGTACCGAAAGGGAATGGCGCAAGCGGGGCGGTTCCGTGCATATCGTCCCAGCTGTATGCTGGGGGGCGGTCTGTCTGAGGCCGGTAAGCAGAAGAACCATCCATGCCAACCGTTTTCTGCACGTCTGTATGCTGGCAGGTGCGATGGCAGTCGCTGCTGTTATCATCCTTTTGGGACGTTTCAGCCAAACACCCACGATTTTCCCAATGGCTGCAGTTCCGGCAGCAGCATGTCAGCCTGTGGTGCGTCAGGTGCCGGGGCTCAGCTTCTCCGTACCTACAGACCTGCCCATGGTGCCCTGTACCTATACGTCACAGGAGCTTTATGGGGGTAAGCTGCTCCTGCTGGATGCGCTGCACCCCCTGCCCAGTGAAGCTCCTGCTCCGGCGACCATCAACATCGCTACCTACGGCAAGGGAATGGTTCCAGTAAGAGAGCTTGCCCTCCGCAGCGGGCAGGAGACCGTTCTGGCGCTGCGGGAGCTGTTTGCACAGTTGCGGAAGAATGGTGTTACAGCTTTTGTGGTATGGCGTGCAACAGAGACAACGGCGGTTACAGCAGGCATGCAGTATACGGCAATGCGGGAGCTGGCAGGAAACAACTCGCTGGAAACAGCTGCGAAGGCTGCGCAGGCGACCTGTGGCATAGTGGGCAGAGAAGCGCTCCGGCAAGCTTATACGGTGGAGCTTCGTATGTTGCAGTCAGGTTCACAGTTGCCGGATGAAAGACCGCTGGAGCAGACAGCGGAAGGGCGGCAGCTGCTCCGGCTTGCGTGGCGCAACGGTTTTGTTCGTGTGGGCGATGAGGGAGCCGCAGCATTCTGCTTTCGTTATGTGGGTAAAGCCCATGCAACGGCTATTACCTATCTGGACGTGGATCTTCATGAGTATCTTGCTGTGCTGCATGCCAAACAGACGCTTACCATCAGGGCAGCAGAAGCGGTCTATTACATACAGTGCAAACCGGTAGAGGGCGCTTATCTCGCTTTTTCCGTACCATCTGCTGCGGTATGCGAAGCCAGTATGGACAACACCGGTTATGCCGTAGTGGCTTGCACCGTTCCAAGCACATAATAAAAGAAGCCCATCAGGCTCCGGAGAACCTGATGGGCTTTGTAGTGGTCAAAGATTATTCAGCAGCAGCCTCGGTGGTCTCTACGGTCTCGGCAGAAGCATGGGGGGGGGTGAAGGTGGGGGCGAAGCCGGCATTCACGATCAGGTCGTAAACTTCCTGAGTGTACATAACCTGCTCCAGAGCCTTGACCCACTCAGCCTCGGCGTTCTCGGGCTTCACAACAACGATGTTCACATAAGCCTTGGCAGCTTCGCTGTCGGCAGCTTCTACGTACAGGCCGTCCACGTTGGGGATCAGCTCAACGAGGGTGGCGTTGTTGCCGTTGATAACGGCGTAAGCAACGTCGGCGCGGGCACCGGGGATCAGCTCGGCGTTCAGCTCAACGATCTCCAGGTTGTAGGGGTTCTCAACGATGTCCATGGGAGTGCAGGTGCTCTCCAGGGTGGTGCCTTCGGGCAGCTTGATCAGGCCAGCGTTCTGGAGCAGCAGCAGGGCGCGGTTCTCGTTGACGGGATCGTTGGGCACAGCGATCTTGTCGCCTTCAGCGATCTCTTCCAGAGTGGTCTTGGTGCCGGCGTAGAGAGCCATGGGCTCGAAGTGGGTGTAGATAACAGCCACCAGCTGCTCATCTTCGGACACTTCGGCGTTGTAGCCGGCCAGATAGGGTACATGCTGGAAGAAGTTGGCCATCACGTCACCGGCAGAGGTGGCGGGATTCTCGACCACATAGTCAGAAACCACGGTCAGCTCCAGCTCGTAGCCCAGAGCAGCCAGATCGTCCTTGACAAGCTCCATTACTTCGGCATGGGGGTTTTCGGTGGCGATCACAGAGATCTTCTCAGCTGCGAAAGCGGAGGTCAGGGACAGGGAAAGAACCAGAGCCAGAACCAGAGCAAGGATCTTTTTCATAGTTGGTGTCTCCTTTCAATTGTTAACGATGTTTATGGTCCAGGCGGCGCGTAATACGTCCGCCAAAGACGGTGATGATCTGCACCAGCGCAACCAGCAAAAGGCTGGCAGAGTACATGATGTCGAACTTGCGTACATTCAGACCCTTTACGATGGCGAGAGAACCCAGACCGCCGCCGCCTGCTGCGCTGGCCATGGCGGTATAGCCAAGGATGGTGGTAACGCAGATGGCGGCACCGTTTACCAGCGAGGGCACGGCCTCCGGCAGCAGCACCTTGTAGATGATCTGCCAGTTGGTGGAGCCCATGGACTGAGCTGCCTCGATGATGCCGTGATCCACCTCGTCCAGCGAGCTTTCCACCATGCGGGCGATGTAGGGGAATGCGCTGATGATGAGCGGGAATACAATGGATTTGGTGCCGATGGCCGTACCGATCACCGCACGGGTAACGGGGAACAGCACTGCCAGCATAATGATGAAGGGAATGGAACGCAGGAAGTTGATAACCACACCAAGCACAGTGTTAAACGTGGGGCAGGGCATAATACCATCCTTGCGGGTAACGACCAACAGCACACCCAGCGGCAGACCGATGATGTATGCGATCAGGCTGGACCAGAAGGTCATGTACAGGGTGTCGAGGGTGCCCTCCCAAAGCATGGGCAGAAGTTTTTCCCAAGTCATCAGGCATGCACCTCCTCAACAGTCATACCGGCTTCGCGCAGGTATTCGATCACGCGCTTCACATCGGTGGGGTCATCGGGTCTTGCGATCATCATCTGGCCGAAGGATTTTCCGTTCAGCTGGCGTACATCGGCAGAGAGGATGTTCACATCCATACCCAGATCCTTCACCAGCTTGCTGATGATGGGCTGTCCGGCACTGCTGCCGTCAAACACGATGCGGATCGCGGGCTGGGGCGGTACTTCCTCCTGATCGGGCAGGATACCGAACAGGCGGCGGCCGGCAGCAGACTTGGTATGCATAAATACATCATCCACACTGCCTTCCTCGGCCAGCTTACCGCCGTCGAGGATCGCTACTTTATTGCAGATCTGACGGATGACTGCCATCTCGTGGGTAATGAGCACCACAGTGATGCCCATCTCCTGATTGATCTTCTGCAACAGCGCCAGGATGCTTTGGGTGGTCATAGGGTCGAGGGCGCTGGTGGCTTCGTCGCACAGGAGCATTTCGGGGTCGCCTGCCAGCGCACGGGCAATGGCAACGCGCTGCTTCTGACCGCCGCTCAACTGGGCGGGATATGCCTTGGCCTTCTCCTCCAGACCCACGATGCGCAGAAGCTCCATTACACGGGCATCCGCTTCCTTTTTGGGCACACCGGCGATCTCCAGTGGATAGCGCACATTGCGGGCTACGGTTTTCTGCATTTGCAGGTTGAACTGCTGGAAGATCATCGCCATGCGGCGGCGGGTGGCAAGCAGATCCTTTTTGCTCATTGCCAGCACGTTCTGCCCGTCGATGAGAACCTGTCCATCGGTGGGGGTATCCAGCCGGTTCAGGCAGCGGATCAGGGTGCTCTTGCCGGCACCGCTCATACCAATGATGCCGTAGATATCGCCTTTTTCAATGGTCAGGTTGATGTTGTGAAGCGCATGCACTTCTCCGCCCGGGATCTGGTAGACCTTGCACAGATTTTTGATCTGGATCTGTGGACAGGTGTTTTCCGGAGTCACCATCAAACACACCTTTCTTTGGGAAAATAGGAAAAACCCGCTTCGCGTATTTGCAAAGCGGGCTCAAATGCTTTCGTTCATCAAGCGGCGCAACACAAATAACGCGAGTCTTCACACGCGCACATCATGTACATCCGCATGGCACATAGGTTCGTCACGGAAGACTCCTCCCTTCATGGTG
>JAZQHO010000083.1:0-6735 GCA_045540635.1 Candidatus Limiplasma sp. | reverse complement strand
AGGCCTTTTGGCGGCTTCGAGAACGTCTTGTCAACGATCGTTGGTCGCATCCCCGTTACCAAAGATGGGAATGCTCTGCCCCAGATAGGTGGGTCGGGGCTTAACGATGCAATACAGCGTATCCTTCACACGGGCAGCCACCTCCCGCACATCAAAATACCACTGCCGTGCATAGGTGCGCGCATCCGATGAGATGCCCGCCGCTTCCATGCCCATGGCTCGGGCATCGGCAAGGGCCCGGTAAAGATGATAGGTCTGGGTAACAACGATCACCCGGTCGCAATGAAAGATCGCTTTGGCACGGTACATGCTCTCGTAGGTGGAAAACCCCGCATGATCCATAAAAATATCCTGCGAAGGTACGCCGCGCTCCATAGCGTAATCCTTCATGGCATTCACCTCGTCATAGTGCGCCTGACCGTGGTCGCCGCTCATCAGCAGTTTGGGTGCCAGCCCCATACGGTATGCTTCAATGGCGGTATCCAGCCTGTCGCACAGCATCTGGCTGGGATAGCCGTCCCGGCGCAGCCCGCAGCCGAGCACCAGAATACAATCGCCGCTGAGCTGCTCCGCATCCGCCAGCGTATGGATCGCCGGGGCACTGCCGTAGATCATCCACAAATTGCAGGCGGCCACCGCAAACACGCACACAAGGCATACCGCCAGCACGATCAAAACAAACTGCTTCATAGCATCACCTACATTCTCTGCGCTGCGCACCGGCGGCACAGAGCAGTTCTCTTCAATGGATCATACGTACATGCATGCCCAATTCTTCCCATGCAGCTGTGTAACGTTTGTAAAAAGCCGCCCGCACCTTTTTCATCGGTGCAGACGGCTCAGAGCCGCAATGGCTGTTTATTTGTTCAGATGCTCCTTCAGCAGCAGGATCGCTTTTTCGTAGCCCTGAAAACCCAGCCCCTTGATCTGCTCAAGGCAGGCCATGGCCGGGTAGCTGATGTGCCGGAAGCTTTCCCGCTGGCTCACATCGCTCAGGTGCACCTCCACAGCAGGCAGTGCCACTGCCTTGAGGGCATCCAGAATAGCCACGCTGGTATGGGTATATGCCGCAGGATTGATCACGATGCCGTCAGCCTTACCGTAGGCACTCTGAATGATATCCACCAGCACGCCTTCGTGGTTGGACTGGAACACCTCGACCTCGATCCCCTCCCGCAGGCAGACCTGCCGCACATAGTTTTCCAGATCGGCATATGTCTGCGCACCGTAGATAGCAGGCTCGCGGATGCCCAGCATATTCAGATTGGGGCCGTTAAGCACGAAGAGCTTCATCAAATCCCTCCCGGATGGCTGCGGCGCACTGCGCCGGTGTGGTTTGGTTAACATAGCATGCATCCGCACAGGCAGCATACAATGGCGCACGCTCCTGCCAGAGTTTTTCCACTGCCTCCAGACCGCCTGCGCTGAGGGGGCGGCCGCCGGTGGCCAGCTGTGCCAGCGGACGGGTGAGCTGCGCCACATAGCCGTTCATGCGCAAAGCAGCACGGTTCTCCGGATCCTTGATGGCTCCTCCGCCGGTGATAAGGATCCGCCCGCCAATGAGTGTCTCCCGCTGAACGATCGCTTTTTCTCTGGCACGGAAGCCGCTCTCCCCCTCTTTTTCGAAGATCTCAGGAATGCTCATACCGGCCTCCTGCACAATGAGGGCATCGGTATCCACCGCCTGCCGACCGGTGAGAGTCGCCAGCTCCTGCCCGATGGTGGTTTTGCCGGAGCCCGGCATTCCTACCAGCACCAGATTCATGGACTGCGCCCGGAGTGCCGCCTCCGCAGCCTGCGCCTTTTCGGGGGCTACCGGCTGACCGGTGAACAGCTCACATGCCCGTACCGCCTGATACACCAGCATTCTAAGCCCGCCGACGCAGGGGATGCCCAACGCCTGTGCCTGCTGCAAAAGCTGTGTGCGAAGCGGGTTGTAGATCACATCCAGCACGCCCTCCAGCCTGGGGAGGGTGGTCAGATCCACCGGGGCTGCATGCACATGGGGATACATGCCCACAGGGGTGGTGTTGATCAGATAGGCAGCATCGGTATGGGCGGGCAGATCGGCATAGGTGACATCCCCGCTTCGGGAGACCACCACCGGGGTACCACCCGCCTGACGTACCACATCGCAAGCGGTCAACGAGGTACCGCCGCTGCCCAGCACCAGCGCTTTCTTGCCCCGGAAATCAGCACCGATGCTTTCTGCCATTTTAGCAAAGCCGTAGGCATCGGTATTATCGCCGAAAAGGGTGCCGTCCGGGCGCTTGACCACGGTATTGACACTACCGATGCGCCGGGCGGTCTCGCCGATTTGGCTCAAATACGGAATGACTGTTTTCTTGTAGGGGATCGTTACGTTGATGCCCTGAAAATCGGCTGCTTTCATAAAGCCGTCCACAGCCTCCGGCGGCATGGGACAGAGCTTGTACTCATAATCCGCCAACAGGGCATGAAGGATCGCCGAATAGCTGTGGCCCAGCTTTTCACCGATCAGACCATATTGCATGGCTCACACCTCAAATCTCGCTGTAGCTGCCCAGATAGGTGAATACCTCGGGGCCCGCATCCAGCTCGCTGAGCAGCTGCAGAGCCGCTTCGTCGTAGACGGAGGCATCCAGATCAAAGTAGAACATGAACTCGAAATCGGTACCGGCAATGGGGCGGCTCTCCAGCTTGGTCAGGTTAAGACCCAGTGCGGAGAACTTGGCGATCATGCTGTACAGAGCACCGGGCTTATGCTGCACATTGAGCATCAGGCTCATCTTGTTGGCACCGGGATAGATCTCCAGATTCTTGGCCACGCAGATGAAGCGGGTGAAGTTGCTGTCGGAGTTGCTTACCTCGGTCTTCAGCACGCCCAGACCGTAGAGCGCGGCGCAGGCGGGAGAGGAGATCGCAGCAATATCGGTACGGTCGGAGGCAGCCACCATCTGTGCGGCGGCAGCGGTGTTCTCGCACACGGTGATCTTCACATTCTTGAGGGTCTTGAGGAACTCGCTGCACTGACCGATGGCCTGCTCGTGGCTGACCACCTCTTTGATATCCTCCAGCTTAACACCGGGCTTTGCCAGCAGGCGATGGTCGATCTTCAGGCGAACACTGCGCACGATGGAGAAGCGATACTTGCGCATCAGGTCATAGACCTCGGTAACGGAACCGTAGGAGCTGTTTTCGATGGGCAGGATGCCGTACTGGCACAGGCCCGAATCCACAGCCTGCAGCACACCTTCAAAGCGCTTGAAATACATAATGCTGGGCAGGGCGAACAGCTTATCGCAGGCCTGCTGGCTGTATGCACCCTCCACGCCCTGACAGGCGACGACCGCCTTCTTGGGGAACTGATCGGCCGTATTCTCCACCGCCTTGGCGATGTGGTTGGTCAGCTGGGTACGGCTGGTCAGATAGCGCTGCTGATAGCTGCGGCTGATATCGAAAATGGTGTTGTAGAGCAGTTTCACATACATAGCCATGCTGTCATCCACGCAGGATACCTGACGGTTGATGACCTCCCGCTCCCGGGCGGGATCCAGCACAGGCAGGTTGTTTTCCTTCTTGTACTTGGCGATCTCCAGCGCCACCTTCATGCGGTCGTCGAAATCCTTGACGAGACGGGCATCAATATCATTGATCTGCTGACGGAGTTCCTCGATATTCATAAGCGTTCTCTCCTTTTATCTATAACTGATATGTGCATTTTTGTACTCAAGAGTCGAGGGAAAGAGCAATCAGGCTTTGCAGCTGCGCCACCTCTACCGGCTGCAGTCTGCACCGGCCCACCGTCTCCGGCAGTACCAGCGTGAGTGTGCCGCCGGTCCGTTTTTTATCGGAAAGCGCCGCTTCGGTGAGCTGCGCAGCGGTGTAACCCGTAGTGACCGGCAGCTGATTCCGCTCAAGTGTCGCGGTGAGCCGTTCCACCGTATCGTCTCCGCAGAGTTCCAGCCGAACGGCCAGCTTTGCCGCCAGTACCATACCGATGGCGACCGCATGCCCGTGGGTGATGGCATAATCGCTGTTTTTCTCGATGGCATGGCCCAGCGTGTGCCCCAGATTGAGAAGCTGACGGCAGCCGGTATCCCGTTCATCAGCTTCCACCACATCGGCCTTGGCCTGTACACAGCGCTGGATCAGTTCTTCGGTGCGAGCCGTCCAATCGCCGTTTTCGAACCAGTCAAAAACCTCTGTATCACCCAACATGCCGTATTTGATGCTTTCGCTCACGCCATCCGCCAGTGTTTCGGCAGGCAGGGTGGAAAGCACATCCGGGTCGCACAATACCAGTTTGGGCTGATAGAAAGCGCCCACCTGATTCTTGCCGTTTTCCAGATTAACGCCGGTCTTGCCACCCACACTGCTGTCCACCATGGCGAGCAGGGTGGTGGGCACCTGCACAAAACGGATGCCTCGCAAATAGCACGCCGCAGCGAAACCCGCCATATCACCCGGGATACCGCCGCCGAGGGCAACGATGCAATCGCTGCGAGTCACCTGCTGCTGCGCCATAAAGGTGAGCATACCGTGCCAATCCTCAAGGGTCTTGTGAGCCTCGCCGGGCTCGATGGCATAGCGCAGGGTGCGAAAGCCGCTGCGCTCCAGCGAAGCGGCAGCGCGGTTGCCGTAGAGGCCGTCCACCGTCCGGTCGGTAAGGATCACGGCGGTGCAGGGCTTGCCCAACACCGGCAGCATTTCTTCGCCCAGCCTGTCCAGCAGGCCCCGTTCAATACGCACCTGATAAGGGGTGCCGGTACGAACCTCCACCGTTTTCACGGAGCATCCGCCTTTCTGTCTGCAATCTCTTTGCGTTCCCGCCCTTCACGGAGCAGAGAGCGCATGGTTTCGTTATCGCCGCTTGCCAGCGCATCCCTGTACTGGGTCAGATGCCCGATGAGATGCTCCAGCTCTTTAAGGAGCGGCTCACGGTTCAGTTCGAACAGTTCCGTCCACATATCTTCATCCAGCCTTGCCACACGGGTCATATCCCGGAAGCTGCCAGCGGAAAAACCGTGATGTTCCATGGCGAAGGGGCTGCGGATGTAGGCGCTGGAGGTGATGTGCGCCAGCTGAGAGGTATAGGCGATGACCTTATCATGGTTTTCCGGCGTGGTGATGACCACCCTTGCAAAGCCAAGTTCCCGCCAGAAATGCTTCAGCATCTCAAGGGTCTGGATGTCGGAGCCCTTGGGAGGGGTAAGGATCATGGAAGCATTCTGGAAAAGGGAAGCGGTAGCATGGTCAAAACCCGAATATTCCATGCCCGCCATCGGGTGGCCGCCCACAAACAGAAAGCCGTTCTCCTCTGCCACCTGCCAAAGCGGTTCGCAAACCGCCCGCTTCACGCCGCACACATCCATCACCACAGCGCCCTTCTTGATCTGCGCCGCATGGGTGGTGATGTAATCTACCGCTGTCTTGGGCCACGTGGAGACGATGACCATATCGCAGATGCTCAGACGCTCGTCGGTCAGGTCGGCATCGATGGCATCCAGCAGGCGAGCCTTGTGCATGGTCTGTTCGTTGGTATCGTAGCCCAGTACGGTGTGCTGGGGCATATGTTTTTTGAGCGTTTTGGCGATGGAGCCGCCGATAAGCCCCAGCCCGATGATGGCAATATTCATGCATCAGACCCCCTTAGGCATCTTGTAGGCATGCGGCAATATGGCGTTCACAGCCTGCATCACATCGGCGAAGGCAGCGGGGGTAAGGCTTTGGGCTCCGTCGCACAGGGCACGCTTGGGATCGTTGTGTACCTCGATCATCAGGCCGTCAGCGCCTACAGCGGCGGCAGCCAGCGCCATGGGTTTGACCATCCAGGAGATACCGGTGGCGTGGCTGGGGTCGATGACCACGGGCAGATGGCTCAGCTTTTTGAGCATGGGCACCGCGGACAGATCCAATGTGTTGCGGGTAGCAGTCTCGAAGGTACGGATGCCGCGCTCGCAAAGGATCACGTTTTCGTTACCGCCGGCCATAATGTATTCGGCACTCATGAGCAGCTCCTGCAGGGTATTGGCAAGGCCGCGCTTGAGCAGGATGGGCTTGCCGGTGCGGCCCAGTTCCTTGAGCAATTCAAAGTTCTGCATGTTGCGGGCGCCTACCTGGATCACATCCACATCATCGAACAAGTTCAACTGGCTCAGATCCATGATCTCGGTGACAACCGGCAGACCGGTGAGCGCCTTGGCCTTCAGCAGCAGGGTGAGGCCTTCGCCCCGCAGACCCTGGAAGGCGTAGGGAGAAGTACGGGGTTTGAAAGCACCGCCGCGCAGCATGGTGGCACCAGCGGCCTTAACAGCCTGCGCTACCTCGCAGATCTGCTCCTCGCTCTCAATGGAGCAGGGACCGGCGATCACGCTGAAAATATCGCCGCCTACGGAGGTGTTGCCAACGGGAATGACTGTATCATCCTCGTGGAACTTGCGGTTGGCGTTCTTATAGGGCTCCTGCACACGCTTTACATCCTCCACGATATCCAGTGCGCGGAGCAGGTCGATATCCAGATGGGAGGTATCGCCCACCAGGCCGAGAATGGTATGCATCTCACCGGCAGAGGTGTGGATAGCGATATTCTGGCTTTCCAGCCATGCCAGCAGGTTGCTGAGCTGTTTTTCTTCCGGGTTCTTTTTCAGGATGACGATCATTGGGGGTTCCTCCTTTTGCTTACGAGAAGATTCCTGGGATCGCTGTCGTTGGGTGGAAGGGCTCTGCCCTGCGGGGTCTCCAATGAAAAAACCC
>JAZQHO010000082.1:0-20338 GCA_045540635.1 Candidatus Limiplasma sp. | reverse complement strand
CTTGTCGAGCTCCGGGGGGATATCGTCGGCAGGACGGTGAGTGTTCACCTTGTCGTTGCCAATGCACTTCTTCTTCACTTCGGGATCCACAGCAGCGGGCAGACGGCCGGATTCGCCGCGCAGCATCGCCTTGGTTTCCTTGGTGACCATCTTGTAGCGCTCGCCGCCCAGAATGTTCATAACAGCCTGGGTGCCAACGATCTGGCTGGTGGGGGTAACCAGCGGCGGCAGACCGAAGTCCTTACGCACGCGCGGCACTTCAGCCAGCACATCGTAGTACTTATCCATGGCGTTGGCCTGCTTCAGCTGACCGATCAGGTTGGACAGCATGCCGCCGGGAACCTGGTAGATGAGGGTGTTGGCATCGGTGGCCAGCACACGGGCAGGATCGCGCCAGCCATCCTGAGTCAGCTCCTCTGCGACCTTACGGAAGTGAGCAGCGATCTCGGTGAGGGCCACCAGATCCAGACCGGTGTCGTACTCGGTGCCCTGCAGCGTGGCAACGATGGACTCGGTGGTGGGCTGGGAGGTACCGTTGCCCAGAGCAGAGATACAGGTATCCACCACATCGGCGCCGGCTTCGATGGCCTTGAGCAGCGTCATGGCACCGGTACCGGTGGTATCGTGGGTGTGCAGCACGATGGGCAGGCTGGTTTCCTTCTTCAGCCGCTTGATGAGGCTGTAGGCGCTGTAGGGCAGCAGCAGGTTGGCCATGTCCTTGATGCAGATCAGGTCGGCACCCATCTTTTCGATATCGGCAGCCAGCTTGACGAAGTAATCTTCGGTGTGCACATCGCTGATGGTATAGCTCATGGCTACCTCAGCCTTACCGCCGTACTTCTTGGTAGCGGTAACGGCAGTCTGCATATTACGCAGGTCGTTGAGAGCATCGAAGCAACGGATGATGTCGATACCGTTTTCAACAGCCTTCTTTACGAAGAACTCCACAACATCATCGGAGTAATGCTTGTAGCCCAGCAGGTTCTGGCCGCGCAGCAGCATCTGCAGCTTGGTGTTGGGCATGGCCTTGCGCAGCTTGCGCAGGCGCTCCCAGGGATCCTCGTTCAGGAAGCGCAGGCAGCTGTCAAAGGTAGCGCCGCCCCAGCACTCCAGAGAATAATAGCCCACTTTGTCCAGCTTCTCCAGCATGGGCTCCATCTGGGAAAACTTCATGCGCGTTGCGGCCTGGCTCTGGTGACCGTCGCGCAGGATGGTATCAGTAATTCCTACCTTAGGCATTGTTTTCACCTCATTAACAGGATTAGCCGAACATGCTCAGCAGCATACCGGCAGCAATGGCGGAGCCGATAACGCCGGCAACATTGGGGCCCATGGCATGCATGAGCAGGAAGTTGGAAGGATTGGCCCTCTGGCCCTCCACCTGACTGACGCGGGCCGCCATAGGAACCGCAGACACACCGGCAGAACCGATCAGGGGATTGATCTTGCCACCGGAGAGCTTGTTCATGATCTTGGCAACGATCAGACCACCGGCAGTACCGCAGGCAAAGGCAAACACGCCGACCACGATGATCTTGATGGTCTGGAAGGACAGGAAGGTGCTGGCCGTTGCGGTAGCGCCCACCGTGGTGCCAAGGAAGATGGTAACGATGTTCATCAGCTCGTTCTGAGCAGTCTTGCACAGACGGTCTGCCACACCGGACTCCTTGAACAGGTTGCCAAGCATCAAGCAGCCGACCAGAGGAGCGGCAGAGGGCAGCAGCAGGCTGACGATGATAGTGACTGCGATGGGGAAGATGATCTTCTCCTTCTTGGAAACCGGGCGCAGCTGCTCCATCACGATCTCCCGCTCCTTCTTGGTGGTCAGAGCGCGCATGATGGGAGGCTGGATAACGGGAACCAGCGCCATGTAGCTGTAGGCAGCCACAGCGATGGGACCCAGCAGGTGGGGTGCCAGCTTACCGGTGAGGTAGATGGCCGTGGGGCCGTCTGCGCCGCCGATGATGCCAATGGAGGCAGCCTCCTGCGGATTGAAGCCCAAAACAGTGTAAGAAATAATGAACACGATGAAGATGCCCAGCTGAGCGGCTGCGCCCATCAGCATGCTTATGGGGTTGGCGATGAGGGGACCGAAGTCGGTCATGGCACCAACGCCAAGGAAGATGAGGCAGGGGTAGATGCCCAGCTTAACGCCCAGATAGAGGAAATCCAGCAGACCGGGCGTAATGGCAGGGTCGGCACCGCCCATCAGATCCCAATGGACGTGACCGCCGGCAAAAATCTCCTCGTGATACATACCGGCAAAGGGCAGGTTAGTCAGCAGCATACCAAAAGCGATGGGCATCAGCAGCAGCGGCTCGAACTTCTTGACGATGGCAAGGTAGAGCAGCAGGCAGGCAATGCCGATCATAATGAGCGATTTGGGATCCTGCAGCAGGCCGTAAATGCCGGAGTCTGTGCAAAGCTTCAGCAAGCTTTCGCCAATGTTGAACTCCATATTCTTTCAGCTCGCTTTCTTTGATAATGGAAAAGTGGCTGAAATTAGCCGATAACGATCAGGGTGTCGCCGCTGTTGACAGAAGCGCCCTTGCCGGCAACGATCTGAGCCACAGTGCCATCGCAGGGAGCGAGGATCTCGTTTTCCATCTTCATGGCTTCGAGGATCACAACGATGTCGCCCTTCTTAACGGAAGCGCCCTGAGCCACCTTCACATCCAGCACGGTGCCGGGCATGGGAGCGGTGACCTTTTCGCCACCGGCAACGGGAGCGGCAGCCACAGGAGCAGCAGCGGGAGCGGGAGCAGCGGCGGGGGCGGCTACGGGAGCAGCCACAGGAGCGGCAACGGGAGCAACGGGGGCAGCTACGGGAGCAACAGCAACGGGAGCAACGGCACCGCCGACTTCCTCAACGGCCACAGAGTAAACAACACCATTAACGGTAACATTGAACTGACGCATGATAGGATCCTCCTTATATTCTGTGTATGTAATCCAGTGGGGAATGCATTAGAAACGGCTGTAAACCTGCTCCTCGCGACCGGCGCGGTTCCATGCGGGAGCGTTGTGGATGCGCTTTACATGGCGTACAACAAACTTTTCGCCACCCATCACCATGGTGAGCGCTGCGCTGATGGCAGCCACCACTTCGGCGGAAGCAGCTTCGTTGTTCATCGCCAGGGCAGCGGTGATGGCAGCCAGCACATCGCCGGGCACCTCATCAGCAGCGACGGTCTTTACAGGTGCTGCCTTGGCAGGTGCCTTCTGCTTCTTTTCCTTCTTACCGGTGCCGGAAAGAGCACCCAGCAGCTTCAGGAACACGATCAGGATGACCAGACCGACGAATATGGTCGCCATACCCAATACCGCTACGCCCAGACCAAAGAATAAACTTTCCATCGATGTACCTTCCTTTCGGTATTACATCGGCAGATTGCCGTGCTTCTTGGGCGGGTTGGATTCCCGCTTGGAGGCCAGCATCTCCAGCGCGGAAATGATCATGGCGCGGGTGTTGGCAGGCTGGATCACATCGTCTACCATACCGGCCTTGGCGGCGCAGAGGGCACCGGCAACATCGTCGATATACTGGGCAGCATACTTGCTGCGGGCAGCTTCAACGCTCAGCTCGGTATCGGCCTTCACTTGGTTGCGGTAGAGAACGGCAACGGCGGCTTCGGGGGTAAGAGCGGAGATGACGGCACCGGGCCATGCGTAGGTAACATCGGCATTGGCCTTGCCGCCCATGGCAACATAAGCCTGACCGATGGCATCGCCGGTAACGACAGTCACCTTGGCAGTGGTGGCTTCGGCGTAGGCATAGAGCAGCTGAGCCTGAGCCTTGAACAGCCAGCCCTGCTGCTTGATGCTTTCCACCTCAACACCGCTGGTGTTGAGCAGGCTGACGACGGGAATGCCGAAGCAATCCATAAAGCGGACAAAGCGTGCAGCCTTGGTGAGAGCACCAGCCTTCAGCTTGCCGCAGGCAGCCACCACACCCACGGTGCGGCCGCCCATACGGCCCAGCGCAACGCGCACGGAGGGCTCGTACTCAGCATACAGCTCCAGCTTGTTACCGCCATCGAACAGGGCGGTCAGCAGAGCGTCGGTATCGTTTGCATCGATTTCAGGAAGGAGACGGCTCATATCGTCGGTATCCACGATGTCGCTGTCCTCCAGATTGCTGGCAGGCAGCAGATCCAGTACCTGACGAGCCTTCAGCAGGGCTTCGTCCTCATCGGCAGCCACCAGAGCGCAAGCGCCCATGGAAGCAGCCACCTTGGCACCGCCCACTTCCTCAGCATTCACCTGCAGGCCGTTCATAGCCGCCATGACCTGAGGACCGAACACCATCAGCTGGCCTACCTTCTCGGCCATGATGGTCACATCGGCGATCTGGCTGATAAGGGCAGCGCCGCCAATGCAGGGACCCAGCACCAGTGCCACAATGGGGCACACGCCGCTGAGACGGGCCATCTTGTTGTAGATCTCGGAGTAAGCGCTCATGGCAGCAGCGCCTTCGTCGATGCGTACGCCTGCGCTGTCCATCATGGCCAGCACGGGGGCACCGGTCTTAAGCGCCATGTCCAGCAGCTTAACGATCTTCTGCGCCTGCAGCTTGCCCATGGCACCGCCATGAACAGTGAAGTCCTGCGCAAAGATGTACACGGGACGCTGGTCGATGGTGGCATAGCCGGTAACAACGCCCGCGCCTTCGTCCTCCTTGCTGACCAGAGCGAACAGCTCAACGAAGCTGCCTTCGTCAGCCATCTTGGCGATGCGTTCCCGGGCGGTCAGCTTGCCGGCATCACGCTGTTCCTTAAGGCGCTTTTCGTCGCCGTCAACGATCAGCTGACGGAGCTCCAGCGCCTTCTGAAGGTTTTGAGAGTTCTGCATTTCCCTTCTCCTTCCATCGGTATATGGTAATCATGGTTCTTTGTTTACACAAAGACCAATTTGAACCCCATTCCAACTATTCCACATATCCTTCCTGTTTTCCTGCCGAAGTGTGAACAATTTGACAATTTTTTTGCGCACCCCTTCTGGGGGTGCGCAAAAGCTCTTGGACTGCTGTTTTTCTCAATCATTCACAAACCAGACGGGGTATGCGCCCCGCTCCTGATAGCCCAGCTTCTCTGCCAGCGCAACAGATTCCCTGTTGGCTGCATCCCAGCTGGGGGTGAGCCCACGTTCCATACAGGCGAGGATCAGCCGGGCACAGCATGCGGTGGCAATGCCTCGCCGCCGCCAATCCTCCCGGGTATCCACCTCCAGCTCGATGCCACCATGGTAGCAGATGTAGGAGGAAGCGCCGCCGATCAGCTCTCCCCCATGCATGGCCGCCACGCCCAGACCCCGGCGGGCAAAATCTTCTTTATCCCGGAAAGAGGAGCAGAAGTCCATCGCCCACCACTGCGCCATGACCAAATCGTACACCTCACCGGCGATGGGAACCAGCGAAACACCATCGGGCAGGCTTTCCACATAGCTTTGAAGGAGTGCTCTGTCAAAAACTTTCTGCCGGTGAATGGCATACCGCTCCCCTGCCTTGGCCCTGTCTGCAAACACCTGCCGGATCAAGCCGCTCCACGCTTCGTTGGGCGGTGTCAGGATCGCAAAGCGGCCCTCCAGCTGCTGCTTGAGCCCCTGCAGCAATTCCAATGCTTCCGGCGTTGCAGCATCACCTGCGGGAAAGACAAAATCGCCGGTCTGGCAAAAAGCGGCGGCAGGCGGCTCATTGCAGCACCATACACTGCCCATTTTCCCCTCCAACGCTGTTTGGATAAGGGTATCCTCCATGCCTGCGAAAAGAGAAGCCGCGCTTTTCAGCGCAGCTTCTCCACGCAGGCGTTTCAATGCTCTGCGTTCCAATTCTTCAGTTCCTCCTGAACATATTCAAGGGTGAGCAAAGTCTGCTTTACCTCCTCCACCGTCATAAGGCGGGTGTTAGAGGAGTTGAACTCCGTAAGGTGATCGCGCTCCGTATCGCCCTTGACCACATACTTGTCATAATTTAGATCGCGGGTGTCGGCGGGCACGCGGAAGAAATCGCCCATATCCACCGCGCCCATACATTCCTCGTTGGTGAGCAGCGTCTCGTACATCTTTTCGCCGTGGCGGATGCCGATGATCTGAATGGGCGCTTCGGAGTGGAACAGCTCCTTAACAGCCTGTGCCAGCACACCGATGGTGCAAGCAGGCGCTTTCTTGACCAGAATATCGCCGGTATGCGCATGCTGGAAGGCAAAGAGCACCAGCTCTACAGCTTCCTCAAGGCTCATAATGAAGCGGGTCATTTCCGGATCGGTAACAGTCAGAGGCTTACCGGCCTTGATCTGATCGATGAACAACGGAATCACGGAGCCACGGGAGCACATCACGTTGCCGTAGCGGGTGCCGCAGATGAGCGTTTGATCGGCGGATACGGTGCGGGACTTGGCGACAAACACCTTTTCCATCATAGCCTTGGAAGCACCCATGGCATTGATGGGATAGGCTGCCTTATCGGTGGAAAGGCAAATGACCTTGCGCACCCCCGCTTCGATGCAGGCGGTGAGCACATTATCGGTGCCAAGAATGTTAGTCTTTACCGCTTCGATGGGAAAAAACTCGCAGGAGGGCACCTGCTTGAGGGCGGCGGCATGGAACAGGTAATCCACGCCGTACATGGCATTGCGCACACTGCCGATATCGCGCACATCGCCGATGTAGTACTTGATCTTATCGTTGCGGTAGCGGTGCCGCATATCGTCCTGCTTTTTTTCATCACGGCTGAAGATGCGGATCTCCTTGATATCCGTATCCAGAAAGCGGCGCAGCACAGCTTCGCCAAACGAGCCGGTGCCGCCGGTGATCATCAGGGTCTTTCCGCTGAACATACGCAAGCCTCCCAAAGATTTTAGTCGTTGGTTTTGAGCACGTTGCCGGTGAGACGATGCAGGATCTCCTGATAGGCCTCTTCCACATCGCCCAGATCCCGGCGGAAGCGGTCGATGTCCAAAGGCTCATGGGTCTTGGCATCCCAGAAACGGCAGGTATCGGGGGAGACCTCATCTGCCAGAAGCACTTCTCCCTCAAAGCGCCCGAATTCCAGCTTGAAGTCGATCAGCTCGATGTTGATATCCCGCATACACTCGCCGACAATGCGGTTTACCATCAGGCTCAACTCTTCCATACGCTGGATCTCCTCCGGCGTAGCCAGCCCCAGCGCAGTGATGTGCGTAAGGTTGACCAGCGGATCGTCCTGCTCGGAATCCTTGAGGTTGTATTCGATAACAGTATTGCGCAGATGGGTACCATCCGGCTGACCGATACGCTTGGCAAGGCTGCCAGCCACGATATTGCGCACCTTGACCGTGACCGGAATGATCTCCACCCGCTTGACCAGTGAGCAGCGGTTGTCGATTCGGCGGATAAAATGGTTGGGCACGCCTTTTTCGGTGAGCATGGTGAACATATACTCACAAATCAGATTGTTGATCTCGCCTTTGCCGATGATGCGGCCTCTCTTGAGGCCGTGGTATGCGAAGGTCTCATCCCGGTAATAAACGACGGCTTCCTTGGGGTTTTCAGTAGCGTAGAGCCGCTTTCCCTTGCCTTGGGCGATCAGGTTGGTGATATCTTCCATGTGCATCCCCCACATGCGTTAGTGTATATCAAGATTCGACTCATTGTAGCACAAGCCGCTTTTGGGCGCAAGTGCCGTAATGATTGCAATGCAGCCGGGCAAAAGCCCGGCTGCATTCAGCCTGAGACGATCCATTATTTATTCTTGGCGGCATTCAGCGCTTCTTCCACAGCACGCAGCCAGTCGCTTTCCTGCTTTACGGGCTGCATGGCCTTCTCCACTTCCTCAGCAGTGGGTTCCGGAGCAGGCGCAGCAGTTTCCTCCGCACCGCTGGAGATCATGGGGCGAGATGCACGGCGGCGGGAAGGCTTACCCTCGCTGTTTTGCTCCTTTTCGGGCTGAGGTGCGGGGCGATTCCACTTCAGCTCGTCCACAGGGAATACCTTCAGTTCGGAAGAATCGCCCTTGAAGATGCGAACAGTGACTGTTTCACGCAGGATATTCAGATCCACCACAGAGCCGTAGCCCTCGGGAGTCTCCACTTCCTTACCGATCTTGGGCATGCGCTTGCGGGTAGCCTCGTAGTGATCCTGCTCGTACTTAAGGCAGCACATCAAACGGCCGCATACACCGGAGATCTTGGTAGGATTGAGAGAAAGGTTCTGCTCCTTGGCCATCTTGATGCTGACCGGCTGGAAATCGCCAAGGAAGGTACCGCAGCACAGCGGCCTGCCACAGGGGCCCAGACCGCCCAGCATTTTGGCTTCGTCGCGCACACCGATCTGCCGAAGCTCGATACGGGTACGGAATACGGATGCCAGATCCTTGACCAGCGCACGGAAATCCACACGGCCATTGGCGGTAAAGTAGAAAAGGATCTTGGTATTATCGAAAGTCTGCTCTACGCCCACCAGCTTCATTTCCAGCTGATGCTCCTCGATCTTGTTTTGACAGACCGCATAGGCTTCCTTCTCGAACTTGGCATTTTCTTCGGCGTGACGGGCATCCTCATCGTCCGCAATGCGGACAACAGGCTTGAGGGGCGAAGCAATCAGCTCATCATCCACCTCACGCACGCCGGTGATCACCTGACCGTACTCCAGACCGCGGGCGGTCTCCACGATCACAAAATCGCCCGCCATGGGCCAATGGTTACAGGGGTCAAAATAGTAAAGCTTGCCGGCGTTTTTAAAACGAACGCCTACGACTGCTGCCATATTGTTTGTTCCTCCAATAGTTTTATCATCAACTGATCTACCGTGGATTGCCAATTGACCTGCCCCTGCCGCATACGGCGGGCACGGAAAATGGCTTCCAGCATAGCATTCAGTGAATCAACGGTCATTTTTTCGCTCATTTGCTGCCAGACAGCAGGCAGCCCTTGCAGACCACCCTGCTCCAGCATGCCGGTCTTTACCAGCAGTGTTTGATGAATCGCCCTTTCCAATGCATTGAGCAGTTTATCTGCCCTGTCCCGTGCATCCTTGAGACGGGTGCTGACAGCTACAGCCGATGCATCGCCGGAAAGGGAGAGCGCTGCCTCCACAAATGCCTGCACCTCTTCATCGCCGCCCTCTTCACTGAGCAGTGACAGTGCCGTGCCGATATTGCCGCCGCTGAGAGGAAGCACCTGCCGGATGCTTTGCTCCGGATAGCCTTCGGCCGCCAGCGCAGTCTGCATCAGCTCATCGGGCCAAGGCGTCATTTTGATGCGGACACATCGGGATGCTATGGTGCCCAGTGTGGCGCTCAGCTCGTGGGTCATCAGCAGAAAGACAACGTTTGCAAGGGGTTCTTCCAGCGATTTGAGCAGCGCATTCTGACCGGCGGCGTTCATTTTCTCCACCGGCTCGATAAGCACCACCCGATAACCGGTGCCAAAGGCGTGCTGGGATACAGTGCGGATCACCTCGCGGATGGTATCCACCGGGATCTGCTTGCCGGCTTCCGGGGAGATCTCCAGCACATCCGGCTCGTTGCCGCTCATTACCCTGCGGCATGCATCGCAAACGCCACAGGGCTTATCTTCGGACATGCAAAATAGGGCGCATGCAAGCACTTTGGCAAACGTACGCTTGCCAAGCCCCATCGCGCCCGTGAGCAAATACGCATGATTCGCTCCGCCACGGCGGAACTGTTCCAGCACGATCCTCAGCCCTGCATTGATGTGCCCATAGGCCATCATGGCAGGCAGGGCCGTGCCGACTGTCTGCTTCTCCAAAATGATCCCTTTCTGAAGCTTACAGCTTGATGAACTGGTCAACAGTCAGTACGAATACCGTAGCGCCGCCGACGACCACTTCGATAGGATAGGGAGTGTATGCGCTGGGCATACCCACCATGGAGGTAGGCGCGGGAGCGATCTGTTTACGGCTCTTGCACACCTGCTCGATAATCTCCATTGCATGCTGGAAACGGTCCTCGTCCACACCGATGAGCAGGGTGGTGTTGCCTGCACGCAGGAAACCGCCGGTGGTAGCCAGCTTGGTAACACCAAGGCCTTCGGTCATCAGTTGATTGACAAGGCGGTTGGAATCTTCGTCCTGTACGATGGCGATAATCAATTTCATTCTCGGGTTCCTCCCTTGAATAGCGGTAGGGTTCCTTGTACAGTATAACTTATTTTCGTCGTTTGCGCAACCGATGAGCAGAACGAAAACCAAAGCTTTCGAGAGCCTGCCGGGCATGCGCCGGTGGATGCCGGAGCCGAAGCGCTGTACACAATAGCCCCTCTGCCAAACTGCAGCAGTCTGGCAGAGGGGCTCAATTGTTACGGCTCAGCGGAACATTTGCTCCAGCTCGTCGTATTTGTCGTGGGTAATGAGCGCATCGTGCTTGGTGCCTATCAACCGTACCACATACGTCCAGCGCCCGTAGGGGGTGATGTCCTTGATGTGGTTGAGATTGATGATGTAGCTCTTGTGGCAGCGGAAGAAGCTCTCCTTTGGCAGCCGTTCCTCCATTTCGGAAAGGCTGTCGCCGGTCACATACCGTTCGTCGCCGACGGTATAGAGCACAGTGGTTCTGTCTTCGCGCTGCACCAGCAGGATGTCCTTAAGGTCGATAAAGCTGACGCCGTTGCGATGGTGCAGCATCATGCGGCCTTCGGCAGCACGAACCTGCGTAACAGAGGTGCAGCCCTCATCCTCGCCGTGGCGGCGAAGCAAGCGGGTCTTGGCACGCTCCAGCGTCTGCAGCACACGCTCCACCTTGAAGGGCTTGACCAGATAGTCGAAGGCATACACCTCGAAGGCATCGCCCATATACGCATCGTGCGCCGTAGCAAAAATGATGACCGTGGACGGGTCCATGTCCTGAATGCTGCGTGCGCAATCGATGCCGTTCATTACCGGCATTTCCACATCCAGAAACACCAGATCGGGCTTGATGCGCTCTGCCAGTTCCACCGCTTCCTTGCCGTTGCAGGCCTCGGCGCAGAGGGTAAAGCCCTCCACCTTGCCCACCAGCTTGCGGATGACCAGCCGCATCCCCTCGTCATCGTCTGCGATCAAAACCTTCAAATCAGTCATAGCTTACCTCATTCTTGTCATACGTCCGGCAGAGGGGCGGGCGAGGATCTCACTTACCACAATGCCGCGTACCAGATCACCGGCAGTAAGGAAGGGTTCATCTTCCGCATGTGCCGGGAAAGCAGGTGTTTCGGGCATTTCCAGACCGCTCTCGCCATGCAGCAGCGTAGGGTCGCATACATCCATACCCTCTTCGGAATGGAAGGTAATGCTGCCGGCAGCACGGCCAGCCGTCAGCTCCGCGCTGGGAGCCAGCGGGCGGGAGACGCCCTCAAAGGACGCCTCCCCGGAGCCTTCTCCGTGCCGGATCCGATTGCCGTACTTGGCGATCAACTCGGCTTTGCGGTCAACGGCTCTGGCAGCGGGCTGCTGCTCTACAGGAGTGCTGGGCTCGGCAGATTGCTCCTCCTGCTCATCAAGCCACCTCTCCAGCCGTTCCACAGCATTGCCGACCTTTCCTTTACCTGCAGCCTTGGGAGCAGCACCGGACTTTTTCTTGTTCTTGGAAAACAGATTTGATACGACCGCCATAATGATCAGTACAATCAAACCTTCCATCTGCTCACCTCCTGTGCTTTATGGAAAGCATTACTTCTTCTCAACGGGAGCAGAAGAGGGGGCGGCAGCCTTGGCGATACCTTCGCGCATGGTGGTGTCGGCTTCCACATTCTTCATCTGGTAGTAGTCCATAACGCCCATCTTACCTTCACGCAGAGCAGCGGCCATGGCCTTGGGCACTTCAGCTTCAGCTTCCACAACGCGGGCACGCATCTCCTGAACGGAGGCCTTCATTTCCTGCTCATGGGCAACAGCCATGGCGCGGCGCTCTTCGGCACGAGCCTGAGCGATGCGGCGATCGGCCTCAGCCTGATCCATCATCAGCTGGGCACCAACGTTGCGGCCAACGTCCACATCGGCGATATCAATGGAAAGGATCTCATAAGCAGTACCGGCATCCAGACCCTTGCTGAGCACGGTGCGGCTGATGGAATCGGGGTTCTCCAGAACAGCCTTGTGGGTGTCGCTGGAACCGACGGTGGTAACGATACCTTCACCAACACGGGCGATGATGGTTTCTTCACCGGCACCGCCGACCAGACGCTCGATGTTGGTACGGACGGTAACACGGGCCTTGGCGCGCAGCTCGATACCATCCTTGGCGATAGCAGCAACGACGGGGGTCTCGATGACCTTGGGGGTAACGCTCATCTGCACAGCCTGCAGCACATCACGACCGGCGAGGTCGATAGCACAGGCCTTTTCGAAGGGCAGCTCGATGGAGGAACGCTGGGCGGCGATGAGGGCGTTGATAACACGGTCCACATTACCACCAGCCAGATAGTGGGTCTCCAGCTGGGACAGGTTCACATTCAGACCGGCCTTGCGCGCCTTGATGAGGGGCTCGACCAGACGCTTGGGCTGGATGCGGCGCAGGCGCATACCCACCAGAGAAGCGATGCTTACATGCACACCGGCAGCCAGAGAGGTGATCCACAGACCCAGAGGTACGAAGCGAAGGAAAACAAGGATAGCGATCAACGCCACGACAAGGATCACGATGATCCAGGGAGCGAAATCATCGCCGCGGGATACAGAGTAGAGAGCCAATGAGAGCAAAGATTCCATCATGATATTACAGACTCCTTTCCATTATCAACAACGCAGTGTTACTCACCGCGCAGCTTCTTAACGATCAGGTGGCGACCTTCCACACGGCTTACCTGTACAGGGGTATCCATGGGGATGTACTCACCATCGGTCACAACATTCAGGCTTACGCCCTCGATCTCCACCTTGCCTGAGGGGCGCAGCACCGTGGTGGCGATGCCCCGCTTGCCAACGAATACCTTCAGATCCTCCGCAGTATCGAGAACGCTTGCATCCTCGCTGTCGTTATGGACCATGGGTGATTTGGAAAGCCGACCCTTGCTTGCCGACCTGAGCACCAGCGAGACCACGATGCCCATGATCATGAGGATGAGCACCGTTACACCCAGTGCAGCGTAGCCGCCGTGGTGGATATAGGTGAGCACGATGGCGGCGATCTCCAGAACACAGCCGGTGATACCCGGCAGACCGAAGCCCGGCATAAAGGCCTCCACGATCAGCAGCCCCATGCCAAAGAGGAACAGCAGGATAATGGGCAGATTAACGGCTAAAGCTTCCATAAAATATACCTCCCAGCCTTCCGGCTCTTTTGTCGATGGTATCGTAGCACGGAGGCGACGCTTTGTCAGCAGAAACGGTTCTAAGAATACAACAGGTGAGCCCAAATGTCATTCTGGATGTTTCAGCGAACAGAAAGCGAATCCCGCAGGGTTTCCAGATCCTGCTGATAGACCGCCGAAAGAGAGCGGTTATAGATAACGGAAGCCGGATGGTACAAAGGAAACAGCGGCAGCGTAAAGACCTCGCCATCCGCTGGGGAGACCACAGCACGCATCCATTTGCCATGGCAGTTGCCTACCGTATCCCGCATGAAAGCCTGCAAGGCCACATTGCCCAGCGTGACCAGCGCATCTGGGCGCACGATGGCGATCTCGCGCATGAGCCACGGAGTAAAAAGCTCTTTCTCTTCACGGCTGGGCGGACGGTTGACCAGCCTGCCCGCCGCGCTCACCTTGGTGGGGCGCACCTTGACCACATTGCTCACATACAGTGCCGAGCGTTCCAGACCGACAGTCTCCAGAAAAGCCGAAAGGTTCTTGCCTGCCTTGCCCACGAACGGGCGGCCCTGAAGGGTCTCCTGCTCGCCGGGGGCCTCCCCCACCAGCATGAGCACAGGCCCGGGACACAACCCCTCACCAAACACAAGAGGTGCTTTGCCTTCGCCGCAAAGAGAATCAAAAAACGCAGCGCACTCCTGCCGGTATTGTACAAGCGGATCCATACGTGTCCTCCTTCATTCCTTTGGGATGAGGATAGTATGCGTGCCTTTGCTTCAGCTGATGCCGCTCTGCAGAAGCACAAAGGAATGCAGAAGGTCTGTACGGAGCCAGTCCACCAGCGTGAGCAGCATGGCGATGAGAATCAATATCACAAACACACCCACAAGCGAAGAAATGATATCAAAAACATGCACTGCAACGCCAAGGCGGCTGCCGTGTTCTTCCTCCTGCTGATAGTCGGCATAGCCCGGTTCCGGGTAGGGCTCGTAATCCACAGTCCGGTACAGCAGCTCGCCCTGCGGATCGTAAGCGGGTTCTTCATAGTAGCCCTCCTCGTCCGCTGCGTAGTGGTAGGGCTCCAGCACTTCCTCCAGCTGCAGCTCTTCTTCCTCATAGCGCTGCCTGCGTCTCTTTGCTGCCATGAATACTCCCTCCTTATCTTCTGCTATAGTAACGGATCATCAAACATAATCCATCCATGGGGCAGCTTCGTCCTGCCGCCCGGTAAGCCCGCCTGCCTGCTGCATGCCAGGAAAGCCATTGTTCTTCAGGGCTTCGTAGAGCACGATCGCCACCGAATTGCTCAGGTTGAGGCTTCGTGCCTCCGGTACCATGGGAATGCGTACGCAGCGGTCATACACTTTCTCCAGCAGGCTTTCGGGCAAGCCGCGGGTCTCGCAGCCAAAAACCAGAAAATCATCCGGACGGTAGATCGCCTCGGTATAGCTGCGCGGTGCTTTGGTGGAAAGAAAGTGCATGCGGGCATCCGGGTAGGCATCCAGCAGCTGCTGAAAATCTTCGTACACCCGGTACTGCATCATGCGCCAATAGTCCAGCCCTGCGCGTTTGAGGTACTTATCCTCCAGCGAAAAGCCCAGCGGCTTAATCAGGTGCAGCATGCTGCCCGTGGCAGCGCAGGTTCGGGCAATGTTGCCCGTGTTCTGCGGGATCTCGGGCTGGTAGAGAACGATGTTCATCGGAGTTTCACCTCTGCGGAAAAAGATCTTTTTGTTCAGCTGATGGAGATGCTGCTCTCCAGCTTGCCCATCAGGCTGCGGGCTCTGCGGGAGACCATCTGCCATTCATCTGAAAGCTCCGGGCTGCTTTCCAGCTCCCGGGCGCACTCGGCAGCCTCATAGAGCAGCTGCATGGAACCGAAGGCCACCGTGCCGCCCGGCAGCAATGCCTCGCCGTGCTGGCGGGTACCCAGCAGCTCGCCGGGGCCGCGCAGTTCCAGATCGGTGCGGGCGATCTCAAAGCCATCGTTGCTGTGGGAGAGCGCGCGCAGGCGCTCGTTGGGCTTTGCCATCAAAAAGCACCAGCTTTGCTGATCGCCGCGCCCCACACGTCCCCGCAGCTGATGCAGCTGCGCAAGACCGTAGCGATCCGCATCCTCGATAATCATCAAAGAGGCATTGGGCACA
The DNA here is from genome assembly GCA_045540635.1 of Candidatus Limiplasma sp. Classification (GTDB taxonomy): domain Bacteria; phylum Bacillota; class Clostridia; order Christensenellales; family Aristaeellaceae; genus Limiplasma. The sequence continues at coordinate 4,974 of JAZQHO010000082.1, read as the reverse complement.
TTGACACCCACCTCGATCACAGTGGTGGCGACCAGCACCTGTACCTCCCCTGCGGCAAAAGCCCGCAGGGTTTCCTGCTTTTCGGCAGCGGGCTGGGCACCATAGGTGAGCCCCACCCGGTACCCCTTCAGTTCACCCGCCTGCAAAGCTTCGGCATAGGGCTTGGCAGCCTTCAGCTTATCGGCTGCCTCGCTTTCGGAGACCAGCGGGCAGACAATGTACGCCTGCCTGCCGGCATCCAGCTCGTCTTTGAGAAAACCGTACATCCCATGCCTCTTCTCCTCAGCCACGATCCGGGTGGTAACTGGCTTACGCCCCGGGGGAAGTTCGTCAATGATGCTGATATCCAGATCGCCGAACATAACCAGCGCCAGGGTACGGGGAATGGGCGTAGCGGACATGACCAGCAGATGCGGAGCACGACTGTCCCCGGTGCCGTGGCCGGTAACGCCCTTGTTCAGAAGGGCAGTGCGCTGCGCAACGCCAAAACGGTGCTGCTCGTCTGTGATGCAGAGCCCCAGACGGGCAAAGGCAACATTTTCGCCGATGAGGGCATGGGTACCGATCACGATCTGCCACTGACCGTCTTTGATGGCCTGCAGCGCCTTTCGGCGTTCCCGGACAGGCATCCCCCCCAGCAGCAGCCCGCAGCCGATGCCGTTGCCTTCGCAAAAGCCCTTCAGGCTCTCATAGTGCTGTCTGGCCAGGATCTCGGTAGGGGCCATCAATGCGGACTGATAGCCGGACTGTGCGCAAAGAACCATTGCACCCAGTGCCACAGCTGTTTTACCGCAGCCCACATCGCCCTGCACCATGCGCACCATTGCCACTGGGCGCGCCATATCTTCGGCGATCTCCCGAAGGGTGCGGCGCTGTGCACCGGTAGGCTGGAAAGGCATCTTCTGCCAGAATAAAGCGGTATCTCCGTCCCGGAGAGCGAATGCGAACCCCTGCCTGCGCATATCCTTGACGCCCAGCACAGCAGCTTGATACAGCAGCATCTGCTCAAAGGCAAAGCGACGCTGACCGCGTTCCACATCAGCCATGGAGGCAGGTTTATGCAGCAGGCGAAGAGCTTCTGCACCGGTACAAAGCTCATGCCGTTCCATCACACCGGCGGGCAGGGTCTCGGGACAGAGAAAACCCACATATTGCAGCGCCTGTGCAACAATATCCTCATGGGTCTTATGGGGTAGCCCTTCGATGGGACGGTAGACCGGGCAGATGCCCAGTTCTTTCTCCACGGTGGGATTGACCAGCTGCTTTTTTCCGCCGTGAACGGTAACTGAGCCATGGAGACGGATGCGCTGGGTGCGGTTCAGATTCTCCCGCATCCACGGCTGGTTGAACCAGCAGGCGGTGATGCAGCCGGATTCATCCGTAAACATACAGGTAACACGGCTGCGCTGACCAAAGCGCGCCAGTTTCGCCTCTCCCTCCCGGACAAGGTCGAAGGTGAAGCGTTCCCCCTCTCCTGCATCCGCGATCAGGCTGCAGGCGCTGGTATCCCGGTACTTGACGGGTACCGCATATAAAAGATCACGCAACGAGTTGATCCCCGCTGCGTGTAAGGCTTGTAGTCGGTTTTTTCCAATACCGTGAAGGTTGGCAAGTTCCATGCTTACTCCACGGAAATGAGATAGTAGTAGAGAGGCTGACCGCCCATCTGCATCTCTACATCGCAATCTTCATAGAGATCGGCCAGTTCATCGGTGAGCGCCTGAGCATCGTTTTCGGCTACGTCCTTACCGTAGTAAACGGTGATCAGCTCATCATCTTCGGTGATGATCTCCTTCATCAAGTCGCGGGTCACTTCATGAACGCTGTTGCCAACGGTGCAGATCTTGCCGTTGTAGAGACCGATGATATCGCCCTCGGTGATGTGCAGGTCTTCGTACTCAGTATCGCGCACAGCATAAGTGACGGTACCGGTGCGGACACGCTGGGCTGCTTCTTCCATGCGGGCAGCATTCTCTTCGGGTGTGCTGTCGGGCTGGAAGGCGATCGCGGCGGCAATACCCATGGCTACGTTCTTGGTGGGGATGACGATGACCTTTTTATCCTCACACAGCTGGGCAGCCTGCTGGGCAGCCAGAATAACATTGCCGTTGTTGGGCAGCACAAAGACGGTCTTGGCATGAGCCTTGTTAACAGCCTCCGCAAGATCCTCGATGCTGGGATTCATGGTCTGGCCACCTTCGACCACATGATCCACGGACAGGTCGGTAAAGATGCGGCCGAAGCCCTCGCCCAGAGATACGGCCACCATGCCATACTCCTTCAGGGGAGCGTTCTCTTCTTCCAGCTTCTTCTGTTCTTCCTGCTTTTCGCGGCGCTGCTGCACCATGTTTTCGATCTTCAGGTTGACCAGCTCGCCCAGACTGAGGCCGTATTCCAGTGCCTTGCCGGGCTCGTTGGTATGTACATGCACCTTTACGAAGCTCAGATCGCCCACTACCAGTACGCAGTCGCCAATACGGTTGAGACGGCGGCGGAAGGAGTCGATATCCTCCTCCAGACTGTCGGGGTAGAGATTCTGGATGCAGAACTCGGTGCAATAGGCGTACTTGATCTCGCCCATCGCCTCGTGATCGTCCTCGAAATTGGCCTCGCCATCGGCGGAGAAGTCCATCTTTTCGGTGGGGATCTCCTCGCCGCGCAGACAGGCGGCATAGCCCATGTAGATGAGCAGCAGGCCGCGGCCGCCGGCATCCACAACGCCGGCCTGCGTGAGGGCAGGCAGCATCTGCTGGGTCTTTTTGAGGATGGTATCGCCGGTGGACAGGATGTTACGGAACAGGGCATCATAATCCTCGGGGGCACGCTCCGCCTGTTTGACCGCCTCTTCGGCAATAACGCGGGCCACGGTGAGGATGGTGCCCTCCTTGGGCTTCATAACAGCCTTGTAGGCAGTCTCGGCACCCTTCTTGAGAGCAGCTGCAAACTGCACAGGAGTGATGCGATCCACGTCGGCCAGCGCCTTGCTAAAGCCGCGGAAAAGCTGAGAGGTGATAACACCGCTGTTGCCGCGTGCGCCCTTCAGAGCGCCCTTGGCTACTGCTGCAGCCGCTTCGCCCGCATTCAAATATTCCTTCTGGCTCACCTCTTTGGTAGCAGAAGACATGGTCAAGCTCATGTTGGTACCCGTATCGCCGTCCGGCACGGGGAAAACGTTCAAAGCATCAACCGCTTCGCGGTTCTTTTCCAAAAGTGCTGCACCGGCAAGTACCATATCACGCAGCAGCACACCATCGATCGTTTTGGTCTGAATCACGGTTCTTCCTCCCGATACGTTCGTATTTTAGACGCGGACGCCCTCCACTGAGATATTGACACGGCGAACCTTCACGCCGGTCATGCTTTCCAGCTTGTAACGCACCGTGTCTACGATGGTCTTGCAAACTTCCGCAATAGAGATGCCGTATTCTACGATGATGAACAGATCCACATCCAGCATATCATCAACCATTTTGATCTGGATGCCCTTAGACAGGTTCTCCCGTCCAAGCCACTGCACGAGACCGTCTTTGGCGCGCTTGGAAGACATAGCCACAATGCCGTAGCATTCCAACGCCGCATAGCCAGCCACTTTGAGCATAACGTCCTCGGTGATATAGATGGTGCCTATATCATTCTTGATCTTGCATTCCATTATTGTCTGCCTCCTTGCCGGCGGAATGCCGCCCACAATGCCTGTATGCGCCATGCACATAGACAGGTCATGGTAATTATACATGATTACGCCCCTTTACGCAACTGATTCGTCTGCGAAAAAACATTCCTTATTTTGTTACGTTTTTGTTTCTTTTTGGAGCGTTTTTACATAAAAGCCTTTGCAAAACGTGGTTTCTATAGTTTACAAATGCGCAATATGTGCTATAATAGGAAATGTGATGAATTTTTACCCGCTGTGCGAATAAGAACGCAGGTTATGCACAAGGAGATGCAGCATGAACGGTAACCGCTCAAGATATTCTACCAATCCTACTTTTTCAATGCAGAAGCGCAGTTTATTCAAAAAACCTATCCAGCCGCTTCTGAACAAACCCGATTTTACATCTTCGCTGGAACCTGTGCAGGAGCAGGCACAGCCTGCAGCCGCACAATCTCTGCCTTTGGGCACGCCGCCCGTGCCTCCGGTAACGGAGCTTTTTGGCGCACCCGCCCCCATGGGCAGCCTGCCCAGCTCCAGTCCTTTTGCGCCCGCGCCTCAGCAGCCACCTGTCCAGATGCCGCAAAGCGGGCTGTTTGCTATGCAGAGCAGTGCGCCGGCATCCTTCGGGCAGCAGCAGAATCTGCTGCCGCTGGGCAACCAGCCCAATGCGATTTCCGGCACACCTTTCTCCCCTCATGCGCAAGGATTTACACCGCCGCAAAACACGCAGCCCCAAGCACCGCTGCTGAGCACTGCCGCACAGAATACCAGAAGCACCGGCCCGGCAGCGCCTACAGTGCAGCCGGCAGGCTTTGCCAACCCTTTTGAAGTGCCTCCCACGCAGCAGCCCCTCAACAATCCGTTTGTTGTGCAGCCGCCCAAGCAGAACAATACATCCGCTCAACCCATCGACACAGACACCCTGTGGAAACTGTTTCTCTTTGTGCTGATCCCGGTGCTGTTTGTTCCCTGCCTGTTCATTCCCGAAAGCTTCAATATTTTGCGTTATCTCTTTGTTGCGATGTGTGCAGCAGCCATCGGCATCATTTGGACCCGTGGCATGTTCTCGCCCAATCCCCGGATCGCCGTCACGCTGGGGTACGCATTGGCGGGCATCATCATCGTTGTAATGCTGTTTCGCGGTTCCACGGCAGACCCTCAGAACGTGCAGAACAATCCCGGCGCAGCACAGCAGCAGACCATGCAGAGCAATGTGATGGGCGAAGCCAGCAACCAGGCTGTGGCAGAGCCCACCTTCACGCCCACTCCCCAACCCACCCCCCCCCCCGCACCCCCTCCCCATGCACCGCTTCGTCTGG
>JAZQHO010000081.1:0-30274 GCA_045540635.1 Candidatus Limiplasma sp. | reverse complement strand
GGCAAGGTCATCGTTCCCTTCGGTAACGACCACATTGAAGCCGGGGATACCGTGGTGATCATCGCCTGTGAAAGCGGCATCAGCGATCTGAACGAGGTGGTACGCAAGTGAACAAACGGCTTGTGATCCGTCTGCAGGGATCCATATTACTTATCGAAGCGCTTGCGATGCTGCCATCCCTGCTGTTGGCTTTCTATTACGGCGATAGCGGCGATGCCGCTGCTTTTCTCAAAACCATCGGTCTCATACTGGTCTTTGCCTTACCCATGTATTTTTTCTCCCGCCCCAATGAGACCAACCTGCGGCCACGGGAGGGATTTGTGGCCGTTGCACTGGCATGGGTGCTTTTGAGCGTTTTCGGCGGTCTGCCTTTTCTCTTTGGCGGTTTATTCACCCGTTTTGAGGATGCATTCTTTGAAGCGGTCTCCGGCTTTACCACCACCGGTGCAACAGTGCTCACTCAGTTTGAAGGAGTTCCCCGTGGCATCATATTCTGGCGAAGCTTCACACACTGGATCGGCGGCATGGGTGTACTGGTGCTTACGCTGGCGCTTCTTCCCAAAATGACCGGACGAGCTTCTCACCTTGCAAAAGCAGAGTCTCCAGGCCCCAGCTTCAGCAAAGTACTGCCCAAAATGGGGGACTCTGCCAAAATCCTCTACATCATCTACGGCGTTCTAACGTTCGTCCAGTTTATTCTGTTGGTCATCGTCGGCAAAATGAACCTGTACGATGCTGCGATCCATGCTCTCAGCACGGCGGGCACCGGCGGCTTCAGCAACTACGGACAAAGTGTGGCGGCCTTCGACAGCGTAGCGGTCGATGTGATCATAAACGTGTTCATGCTTATCTTCGGCATCAACTTTGCGCTGTTCTACAGCCTGCTCATCGGCGATTGGCGCAGTTTCATCAAAAGCGAGGAGCTGCACTGGTTTCTTGGCATCGTCGGAGTGGCGATCTTTGCAATATCCCTTATTATTCTGCCCATGTATGGCAACTTCTTTACCGCATTGCGTTACGGTAGCTTTCAGGTATCTACCATCATCTCCACCACCGGCTTTATGACGGCTGATTTCGACCTATGGCCTTCTGCAGCGAAAATGATCCTCCTGTTTCTGATGATCGTCGGCTCCTGCGCAGGCTCTACCGCAGGCGGTATCAAAATCGTCCGTATGGCTTTGATGAGCAAGACCATCAAGCGGGAAGTTCGGCGCACCTTCCAGCCCCGCAAAGTACAGGTGGTACGTTTTGAAGGCAGGGGCGTGGAGGAAAGCATGCTTTCACAGATCAGCCTGTTCATTGTAGCTTATCTGGCGCTCATCCTGTTTGGTACGTTTCTGGTATCTCTTGAAGGCAAATTCGACCTGCTGAGCAACTTGACAGCCGCTCTTACCTGCGTCAGCAACGTAGGCCCCGGTCTCGGCGCTGTCGGCCCCACAAAGAATTTTGCGGAATACGGGGTTTTTGCCAAATACGTTCTCAGCGCACTGATGCTTTGCGGCCGTCTGGAGCTGTTCCCGATTTTCGTATTGTTCCATCCTGCTGTATGGCGCAGAGTTTAAAACAAAACAACCAAAAGAACCGGGGTGCTCCGTTGAGGAGCACCCCGGTTTTGTGTGCAACCGTCCAGATCAGATCTTTTCTGCGGTCGCAGCAGCCTTCTTGCCTTTGAACAGCTCGTTCAGTTTTGGCAGCTGGATCAGGTTATTCTTACTGATAACATCGAAAGCAACGGCAGCCAGAAGTACCATGCCCTTAACGACCTGCTGCAGGTTAGAACTTAAGCCCAGCAAGGACATACCATTGTTCAGCACACCCATAATCAGAGCGCCGATCAGAGCGCCACTGATGGTACCGGTTCCGCCATAAGCGGAAGCACCACCGATGAAGCAGCTGGCAATGGCATCCATTTCGAAACTCTGGCCGGCTGTAGGCGCTGCGCTGTTCAAACGGGCAGCAAATACCAGACCGGCAATAGCGGCGATAAAGGACATGTTGGTGTAGGCAAAGAACATCATCTGCTTGGTCTTAACACCGGAGAGACGTGCAGCTTTCATGTTGCCACCGATGGCGTACAGGTGACGGCCGCGAACGGTTTTCTGGGTGAAGAAGCTGTAAACCACCAGCAGCAGACCAAGAATGATCAGCACAGTGGGGATACCGCGATAACGGGACAGCAGGTAGAACACCCAGATGACAGCAGCAGAGATAACGATCATCTTGATAATCATCACCAGAATGGGTTGGTTCTCGTAACCCTTCTTCTTCTTTGCGATGTATCCGATGATCTGGGCAGCGCAGAAACCGACAGCAATCAGCACGCCCACCAGTAAGCACAGCAGGTTGATTTTGTTGCCAAACAGTGTGAATTCGGCAACGATATCCGGAATATAGCCGGTAGACAGCTGCTGGTAAGCGGTGGGGAAGGGAGCCAGCGTCATGCCTTTGAGGATAAGCAGAGTAATACCACGGAAAACAAGCATGCCGCTGAGCGTGCAGATAAACGGGGGAATGCCCACATAGGCAATCCAGAAGCCCTGCCACATACCGACGGCAATACCGATCAGCAGGCACAGTGCGATGGACAGGTACACATTCCAGCCCTGTTCAATGATGAAAGTACCTGCGCAGGCACCCACCAAACCGACCACAGAGCCACAGGCAAGGTCAATGTTGCCGCCGGTGAGGATACACAGCAGCATACCGATCGCCAGAATAATAACATAGGAATTCTGGAAGATCAGGTTGGAAATGTTCATGGGTTTGATCAGCTTGCCGCCGGTCAGAATGGTGAACAGTACGATGATCGCGACCAGCGCCATCAGCATACCATATTGCTTCAAATCAAGCTTTGCAGTGCGCTTTTTGGTGTTCATGCGCCGATCCCTCCTTTGCTGTCTTGCATAATGTAACTCATAATGATTTCCTGAGAAGCCTGCTTGGCATCCAGCTCGGCAATGAGGCGACCTTCGTTCATAACGTAGATACGGTCGCACATGCCGAGCAGCTCGGGCAGTTCGGAGGAGATCATCATAACGGCCTTGCCCTGAGACACCAGATCGTTGATGATCTGATAGATCTCATATTTTGCGCCGACGTCAACACCACGGGTGGGTTCGTCCATCATCAGCACATCGGGCTCAGCGAAAATCCACTTGCCGACCAGAACCTTTTGCTGGTTGCCGCCGGAAAGATTACCGACATCCTGTTCCACAGTGGGCGTTTTTACGCCCAGCTTGTAACGGATTTCTTCGGCCTTGGCTTTCTCCAGATCCTTATCGATGATACCGTGATCACTGATGAAAGCAGGTCGGGCCATGGTGGTGTTGTGCTTGATGCTGTTGGTCAGAATCAAACCGTCGCCCTTGCGGTCCTCGGTCACATACGCCAAACCGGCTTCGATTGCCTGGGGGATGGAGGTGAGCTTGATGGGCTTGCCGTTCAGCTCCAGCTCACCGGAGATCTTGGTGCCGTATGCGTGACCGAACACAGACATAGCCAGCTCGGTACGCCCTGCGCCGATCAGACCGGCAAAGCCAACAACCTCGCCATGCCGCACATTGATGGAAACATTATCAACAACCTTACGGTTTGCATAGAAGGGATGGTAAACATTCCAGTTGCGTACTTCCATCGCCACATCGCCGATATTATGTTCTCGGCTGGGATAGCGGTTGGTCATTTCGCGGCCTACCATGCCCTTGATGATCCGTTCTTCAGAAAGCTCGTCAACTCCCTTGACCAGTGTCTCAATGCTCTGGCCGTCGCGGATGACCGTGATCTTGTCGGCGCAATAGCTGATTTCATTGAGCTTGTGGGAGATGATGATGCTTGTGATGCCCTTGGTTTCCTTGAACTCGATCAGCAGATCCAGCAGCTTGCGGGCGTCGCTTTCATTCAAAGAAGAGGTGGGCTCATCCAGAATGAGCAGCTTAACATTCTTGGCAAGGGCCTTGGCAATTTCGACAAGCTGCTGTTTGCCCATGCCGATATCTTTGATCAGCGTAGAGGGGGAATCCTGCAGGCCAACCATCGCCATGAACTCGGCTGCTTTCTGATTGGTTTCGTCCCAGTCGATTACGCCGTGCTTGGCCTGTTCATTCCCCAGAAACATATTCTCGGCAATGCTCAGATAAGGAACCAGCGCAAGCTCCTGATGGATGATAACGATACCTACACGTTCGCTATCTTTGATGTTTTTGAAATGGCATATGTTATCCTGATAAATAACATCGCCTTCATATGTGCCGTAGGGATAAATACCGCTGAGAACATTCATCAGCGTGGACTTGCCAGCGCCGTTTTCGCCGCAAAGGGCATGGATCTCGCCTTCCGTCACCTCGATGTTCACATTATCCAGCGCCTTAACGCCGGGGAACTCCTTGGTGATGTTTTGCATTTTGAGGATTATATTGCCCAAAAGACATTCCTCCCGGAAATCTGAAAAGGGAGACGGACGAAGGAACGTCCGTCTCCCGTCGTCAGACGAAGTTATGGTTCGTATGATCGAAATTACTCGGTCACGGCCAGATCTTCAGCAGTGTAGTAGCCGCTATCGATCAGCAACTCGGTGTAGTTGGAAGCATCGGCGAACACGGGGGTGCAGTTGAAGGAGGAAACTTCCTTAACGCCGTTGGCGTAGGTAGCGTTCACTTCAACTTCGGCGCCGCTCAGGATCTCGCCAACCATCTTAACGGTAGCTTCGGCCAGAGCGCGGGTATCCTTGAATACGGACATAGCCTGCAGGCCCAGCACCATGTTCTTGGTGTTGGCGATGTCGCAGTCCTGACCGGTGATGACGGGGATGTTCTCAGCGGTGAAGCCGAAAGCAACCAGAGAGTTGGTCACGCCCAGAGCGGTGGAGTCGTTGGAGCAGAGGCAGATGTCGAGCTTCTGGCCGCCGGTGAGGGCATCGGCATAGAAGCCGGACAGTATGTTGTCCATACGAGCCTGAGCAGTTTCAGACTTCCAGGCGGGGGTGGCAACGGTCTCGAAATCGGTCTGGCCGGAAACGCAAACCAGCTTGCCGTTGTCCAGATAGGGCTTCACGGTGTCGTAAGCGCCAGCGAAGAACAGACCAGCGTTGTTATCGTCGGGGGAACCGGCGGTGAACTCGATGGTGTAGGTCTCGGTGGTGTTTTCGAGATCGAACTTGTCGACGATGTACTGGCCCTGGATCTGGCCGACCTTGTAGTTGTCGAAGGTGGTGTAGTAGTCAACGTACTCGGTGCCGGTCAGCAGACGGTCGTAAGCGATAACGACAACGCCGGCTTCCTTGGCCTGCTGCAGAACGGTGCCCAGAGCGCCGCCGTCGATGGAGGCAACAACCAGAACGTCCACTTCGTTGAGCAGCATGTTCTCGATCTGGGAAACCTGGGTAGCAACGTCGTTGTTGGCGTACTGCAGGTCAACTTCGTAGCCGGCAGCTTCCAGCTGCTTCTTCATGTTGTCGCCGTCCTGAATCCAGCGCTGCAGGTCCATGGTGGGCATGGCCACGCCGACCTTCTTGGGGGCTTCAGCGGAAGCAACAGTCAGCAGAGAGAGAGAAAGAACCAGAACCAAGAGGATGGATACCAACTTTTTCATAAGTCAGTCACTCCTTTTATTTATTTGACTCATCGCATGAGCCATTGGAAACAGATAAAACAATACAGCAACATATACAAGCAGCATTGCAGCGGATGGGTTTGTAAACATAGTTGCCTAATTGATCTGTAATTAGGATACAACAGAATGTTGATGTTGTCAACGGTAATTTTTTGTCCGTTTTGGTCATGCATTTATTCCCAAGTTCCCCTGTGTGGACAACCGGCATTTTTCCATGAAAAAACGTTTATTTTTCCTTTACTTTTCGGTATTCTTTTAGTATAATGCATATCAACAGCAACGACGGGGACGGTATGCGCCCGATCCTTCGGCAAAGCGAGTCCGGGCTGGTGCGAGCCGGACGCCGAAGCGCGCAGATCCCATCACCCCCGAGCTGGAAGCCTGAAGGGTCATCTGTAGGGCTTCCCGGGTGCTCCCGTGAAAGGGCATGTCGATCATGTGTCGGCGCAGAGTGGGCAGCAAGTCTGCCAAAGCGGGTGGTACCGCGGATCGATGTTATCATCATCCGTCCCGATGGCCTCGGGACGGTTTTTTCATGCCCAAACCGACCTATGGGGCACAGCAAATAGCAGCGGCTCAAAGCCGCAAGGAGGAAAAGGAAACATGTATCGCAAGGTTCCCACAGACATGAATTTCGTCGAGCGCGAAAAAGAGACCCTCGCCCTGTGGAAGGAAAAGGACATCATCCGTAAGAGCTTCCACGCCAACGAGGGCAACGAACGCTTTACCTTCTTCGATGGCCCGCCCACGGCAAACGGCCGTCCCCACATCGGTCACATCGAGACCCGTGCCATCAAGGATCTCATCCCGCGCTTTCAGGCCATGAAGGGCAAGGATGTGCTCCGTAAAGCCGGCTGGGATACCCACGGTTTGCCCGTCGAACTGGAAGTGGAGAAGATCCTCGGTCTGGACGGCAAACCCCAGATCGAAGCCTACGGCATCGAGCCCTTCATCAAGGAGTGCAAGAAAAGCGTCTGGAAGTACCAGTCCGAATGGGAAGAGATGAGCGACCGCGTCGCTTTCTGGGCTGATATGGAAAATCCCTACATCACCTATAAGGACGATTATATCGAGTCCGAGTGGTGGAGCCTCAAGACCATCCACGACAAGGGGCTTTTGTACCTCGGTCATAAAATCGCACCCTATTGCCCCCGCTGCGGCACCGCTCTTTCCAGCCACGAGGTGGCGCAGGGCTACAAGAATGTAAAGGAAACTTCCGCCTTTGTCCTCTTTAGGACCAAGGATTGGGAAGACTCTTACTTCCTTGCATGGACCACCACCCCCTGGACGCTGCCCAGCAACCTTGCCCTGTGTGTGAACCCGCAGGATCTGTATGCGCGCTTCACCATCGAAGGCAAGACCTACGTAATGGCCAAGGCTCTGATGGATGCCGTCTTTGGCGAAAAGGCCAAGGAAGCCGTCATCCACGAAGAGATGCCCGGTGCTGCTCTGGCCGGTAAGGAATACGAGCCCCTGTTCGACTTTGCCGTTGGCAAGCTGGATAAGCCCGCCTGGCGTGTGGTCTGCGACGATTACGTTACCATGACCGACGGTTCCGGTATCGTTCACATCGCTCCCGCCTTCGGTGAGGACGATAACCGTGTCTGCCAGCAGAACGACATCCCCTTCGTCAATTTTGTGGATACCCAGGGCTGCATGACCGCCGAAACCAAGTGGCCCGGCGTGTTTGTAAAGGATGCCGATCAACTGATCCTGGACGATCTGAAGGAGCGCGGCCTGCTGTTTGCAGCCGTTCCCTTCGCTCATGATTATCCCTTCTGCTGGCGCTGCAACACGCCCCTGCTGTACTACCCCCGTCCCACCTGGTACATCAAGATGACGGCTGTTCGCGACAAGCTCGTCGCCAACAACCGCACCATCAACTGGATGCCGGACAACATCAAGGAAGGCCGTATGGGCGTATGGCTGGAAAATGTGCACGACTGGGGTCTCAGCCGCGAGCGCTACTGGGGCACTCCGCTGCCCATCTGGCGCTGCGAGGATGGCCACATCCATGTGATCGGCTCCAAGCAGGAGTTGCGGGAGATGGCCACCACCGAGGTGGGCGAAATTGAGCTGCACCGTCCCTATGTGGATGAAGTTCAGATCACCTGCCCTGAGTGCGGCAAGCCCATGACCCGCGTGACCGACGTCATCGACTGCTGGTACGATTCCGGCTCCATGCCGTTCGCCCAGTGGCACTATCCCTTCGAAAACAAAGAAGTTTTCGAGAAGCGCTTCCCGGCAGATTTCATCTCCGAAGCCATCGACCAGACCCGTGGCTGGTTCTACACGCTGGAGGCCATCAGCACCCTGCTGTTTGATCGTGCCCCCTTTGAGAACTGCATCGTAATGGGTCACGTACAGGATGCCGAAGGCCGCAAGATGTCCAAGCACATCGGCAACGTTGTGGATCCGTGGTCTGTGCACAACAAGCAGGGCGCGGATGCCGTTCGCTGGTATTTCTACACTGCCGGTGCTCCGTGGCTGCCCAGCCGCTTCAGCGATGAGGCTGTCAACGAAGGCCAGCGCAAGTTCATGGGCACGCTGCAGAACACCTATGCGTTCTTTGTGCTCTATGCCAACATCGATAACTTCAATCCTGCCGAGCATCCGCTGGATAAGGTGAACCTAACCCTGATGGATAAGTGGATCCTGAGCCGCCTCAACCAGCTGATCAAGCAGGTGGACGAAGATCTGACTGCTTTCCGCATCCCCGAACCCGCCAATGCCATCACCAAGTTTGTGGATGATCTGTGCAACTGGTACGTGCGCCGCGGCCGCGAGCGCTTCTGGGGCAAGGGCATGGACGATACCAAGGAAGCCGCCTTTGCCACCCTGTACCATGTGCTGGTCACGCTCTCCAAGGTAATCGCTCCCTTCGTGCCCTTCATGGCTGAGGACATCTACCAGAATCTGGTGTGCAGTGTGGATGCCAACGCCATCGAGAGCGTACATCTGTGCCGTTTCCCGGAAGCCGACGAGAGCATGATCGACGAGAATCTGAACACTCAGATGAGCGCTCTGCTGGAGGTAGTCAGCCTGGGCCGTGCGCTGCGCGCTTCCGCCAACCTGAAGGTTCGCCAGCCCTTGCAGACCCTCTATGTAAAGGGCACCAGCTTCGGTAAGGAGTTCGGTGAGTTGGCAGAGGACGAGCTGAACGTGAAGAACGTGATCTTCACTGATGATGCCCGTGCCTTTACCACCTATAACCTGAAGCCCCAGATGCGCACCCTTGGCCCCAAGTACGGCAAGCTGCTTGGCAAGATCGGCGTTGCGCTGAAGGAAATGGACGGCAACGATGTAATGGACACCTTTGAGCGCGGCGAAAACTTCACCTTCACCGTGGAAGACACCGAAGTGGTGCTCTCCAAGGACGATGTGCTGGCAGAAGCCACTCAGAAGCCCGGCTTTGCTGCCCAGTCCGACAACGGCGTTACCGTTGTCTTTGACTGCAACCTGACCCCCGAGCTCGTCGCCGAGGGCTATCAGCGCGAGGTGGTTTCCAAGCTGCAGACCATGCGCAAGGAAGCCGATTTCGAAGTCAGCGACCGTATCACCGTCACCTATCAGGCCGACGAGGAGCTTTCCGCCGCCATCGAGGCCGGCAAGAGCTTCATCATGCAGAGCGTGCTGGCAGAAGCCATGAACAGCGCTGCCGCTGCCGAAGGTTCCGTCGTCAAGGAGTGGAACATCAACGGCAAGAAGGCCACCCTTGCCATCAGCAAGGTCTAAATTACACACGAACCAAGGGCGGGGCCTTTGCCCCGCCCGATTTGGGGTTGTAAAGGAGAAAACACATGTATCTGTGCGATCAATGGCAGGACTATGAAGTGCTGGATACCGGTGATGGCGAAAAGCTGGAGCGGTGGGGGAAGATCATCCTGCGCAGGCCCGACCCGCAGGTCATCTGGCCCAAGGCCAAGCCGGAGTTGTGGAACCGGGCACAGGCCACCTACAGCCGTGCCGAAACCGGCGGCGGACACTGGGATTTCAAAGAGAAGCTGCCCGAGCGCTGGACCATCAATCTTGGCGATCTCAAGTTCTACGTTAAGCCTACAGGCTTCAAGCATACCGGTCTGTTCCCCGAGCAAGCCGCCAACTGGCTTTGGATGCAGGAGCGTATCCGCAACACTGCCAGCTTCGGCCACCAGCCGAAGATCCTCAACCTGTTTGCCTACACGGGCGGCGCAACCATCGCCTGTGCAGCCGCAGGTGCCCATGTAACCCACGTGGACGCTGCCAAGGGCATGGTGCAGTGGGCCAAAGAAAACCGCGATCTGACCGGCATCCACGAATCCTATACCCGCTTTATCGTTGAGGATGCCAAAGCTTTTGTACGCCGCGAGCTCCGCCGCGGCAACAGCTACGACGGTATCCTAATGGACCCGCCCAGCTATGGCCGCGGCCCCGGTGGCGAGGTATGGAAGCTGGAGGATGAACTGTACGATCTGGTGGATCTGGCTGCGCAGGCCATGAGCGATACGCCCCTGTTCTTCCTCATCAACGGCTACACCACCGGTTTCTCTGCCAGTGTGCTGGGCAACATTGCCTGCCGCTGCCTGTGCGACCGCTACGGCGGCAAAGCAGAAGCGGATGAGCTTGCGCTGGCAGTCACCAGTGGCGGTGTGCTGCCCTGCGGCACCACAGCAAGGTGGACGCCCGATGCCTGAGATCGTATATGAGGATAATCATCTTCTGATCCTCTCAAAGCCCGCCAACATGCTTACCCAGAGCGACAGTACCGGCGATGAGAGCCTGCATGAATGGGGCAAAGCATATATCAAGGATAAGTATCAGAAGCCGGGTGAGGTCTATCTGGGTCTTGTGCACAGGCTGGACAGGCCTGTGGGCGGGCTTGTGGCCTTCGCCCGCACCAGCAAGGCTGCCTCCCGCCTGAGCGAGCAGCTGCGCAGTCACCATATGGAGCGTGAATACCTTGCCGTGGTGCAGGGTGCGGATCTGCCGGACGAAGCATCACTCACAGACTGGCTTCTGAAAGACGAAGCCAGCGGCAATGTAATGCCTGTACGTGCCGGCACCAAAGGCGCACAGGAAGCAAAACTCCGCTATTATGTACTGGCCCGCAGGCCGCAGGAGGATACGGCGCTGGTGCATGTGCAGCTGGAAACAGGCCGCAAGCATCAGATCCGTGTTCAGCTTTCAAACAGCGGGCATCCCATCGTGCATGATATGCGTTACGGCCAGGGAGTGCGGGGCGAGAGCATCGCTCTCTGGGGCGCTGTGCTGCGCATGACCCACCCCACACAGAAAACGCCCCTGTGCTTTATCAGCATGCCCAAAGCAGGTGCATACGCCGCTTACCAAGGCGAGATCGAAGCATTTCTTTCCAATATTTTTTCCCAGCAGTAAGGAGCGAATACCGTGGCAACCTCCAAGTTTACGTTTGAAGTTCTGAAAACCTGCAAGCAATCCGGCGCAAGGCTGGGTCTCCTGCACACGCCTCACGGCGACATCCACACCCCGGTCTATATGCCGGTGGGTACCGTAGCCACCGTAAAGGCTATGACGCCCCGGGAAATGAAGGAGATCGGCACGGAGATCATGCTCTCCAACACCTACCATCTGCACCTCCGCCCCGGTGAGGATTTGATCCGTGAGGCGGGCGGTCTGCATAAATTTATGTCTTGGGACAAGCCTGTTCTCACCGACAGCGGCGGATTTCAGGTGTTTTCTCTGGCCGGTATCCGCAAGATCAAGGAAGAGGGCGTACATTTTCAGAGCCATCTGGATGGCAGCAAGCGCTTCATCTCACCCGAGGTGAGCATGGATATTCAACATGCGCTTGGCTCTGACATCATGATGGCATTTGATGTATGCACCGCCTATCCCTGCGACCATGCCACCGCCGAGGACGCCATGCACCGCACGCACCGCTGGGCGGCCCGCTGCCAGAAGCACCATACCGATGATGATCAGGTTCTTTTCGGCATCGTGCAGGGTGCATTCTTCAAAGATCTGCGTATCGAAAGCGCCAAGGTGCTCCGCAATATGGATTTCTTCGGCTACGGCATCGGCGGCCTCAGTGTAGGCGAGCCCAAGCCCATCATGTATGATATGCTTGAGGCCATCATGCCCCACATGGCAGGGGACAAGCCCCGTTATCTGATGGGTGTCTGCTCTCCCGACTGTCTGGTGGAAGGCGTGCTGCGCGGGGTTGATATGTTCGACTGCGTGCTTGCCACCCGTATCGCCCGCAACGGTACCTGCTTCACCACCGATGGCCGCCTGGTCATCAAGAATGCTCAGTATGCCCGTGATTTCCGTCCCTTGGATGAGGAGTGCGACTGCTACACCTGCCGCAACTTCTCCCGTGCTTACATCCGTCACCTTTTCAAAGCGGGCGAGATCACCGGCGCAAGGCTTGCCAGCATTCACAACCTGCGCTTCCTGATCCGTCTGATGGAGCGTGTGCGTGAGGCTATTCAGAACGACCGTTTGCTGGACTTCCGCAAAGAATTCTACGAGCGCTACGACATGACCCGTAATTTCTGATCCCGCTGCCGAAAGGAGGCGCACCATGGAAAATATAATGGCTGTCGAAACCGTTGCACTGGATGATGCGAACAGCCAGCTTGTACTCATCGACCAAACTCAGCTGCCGGGGCGTGTGGAGATCCTGCGCCTCAGCACACAGGATGAGATCCGGGAAGCTATTTATCTGCTCAAGGTACGTGGTGCGCCCGCCATCGGTGTGGCAGCTGCTTTCGGTATTTATCTGGCTGCAAAGGAGCTGTATACCGAGGACTACGCAACATTTTCCCGCCTGTTTGATGAGCGCAGAGCCTATCTGGAGGCCGCCAGACCGACAGCCGTCAATCTGGCTTGGGCGCTTCGGCGTATGCAGAGTGTTGTGGAGCGCAATGCGGATAAGAGCGTGAGGGAGATCAAACAGCTTCTGCTGGCAGAGTGTACCGCCATCAAGGAAGAAGATACCGATATGTGCCGCCGCATCGGCGAGCATGGTCTTTCCGTTCTCAAGGATGGCGACGGTATCCTGACCCACTGCAATGCAGGGCAGCTGGCCACCTCCAAGTACGGTACAGCCCTTGCACCCATCCATCTGGGCAGGGAAAGAGGCATGCACTTCCGGGTTTTTACCGATGAGACCCGCCCGCTTTTGCAAGGAGCGCGCCTGTCTGCTTTTGAGTTGATGGCAAATGGTGTGGATACTACCCTCATCTGCGATAATATGGCTTCTCAGGTGATGAAGAACGGATGGGTAGATGCTGTATTTGTGGGCTGTGACCGCGTTGCCGCCAACGGCGATGCATGCAACAAGATCGGCACCTCCGGCGTTGCGATCCTTGCCAAGCACTACGGTATCCCCTTTTATGTGTTCGGCCCCACATCCACCATCGATCTGAACACCCCCTCCGGCGATGCCATCCCGATCGAGCAGCGACCTTCGCATGAGGTTACAGATATGTGGTACGAAAAGTCCATGGCACCGGAGGGCGTAAAGGTGTATAACCCTGCCTTTGATGTGACCGATCATGAGCTGATCACCGGCATCATCACAGAGCATGGCATTGCCAGACCTCCCTACACCGAAAGCTTGAAGACTTTGTTCGCCCGGCAGGGCTGACTTTTTTCCGAAGGGATGGATCCTTTGAAGTACATGCAGAGAACAGCAGCATATCTGTTGTGCCTGTTGGCGCTGTTTCTTGCAACAGCGTTTGCAGACGAGTCAGCGTTTACCTTTGATGCTGCAACAGGTACCATTACCGGCTGGCAGGGAGAAGCATCGCAACTGACCATTCCATCCGACATTGACGGGATCCCTGTTACAGCGATCGCAACGGATTCTTTCTGCGGTCTTGAAGCTTTGGAAACCGTTGTTTTCCCGGACAGTATTGCACGAATCGGGCGAAATGCGTTTGTGGATTGTCCTTCGCTGAGCTATCTCATCTTTCGCGGCAATACGCTACCGGTGTTGGAGGTCTTTGCATTCCGCAACTGTCCCATCGAGGATATCGACATCCTCTGGAATGCGACGAAAGAAGATGTTCAGGCAGCGCAAAGAGCTGCCCGGCAGGCCGGGCTATCCGGCAAGGTTTGGCGCAGCAATGCTCCCGGGCTTAAGCTGATCGGTAATAGCTACACCTACAGCAAGGATGGCAAGAAGGGGTATGTGCTTGCTGCCTACCAAGGTACACAGACCCATCTTTACCCGCATTACGCACTGATCGAAACCGATGGCACCGAGCTGCCTGTCTATGCGGTCGGCGAAGCTGCATTCCGGGATCAGAAGCAGCTGAAAGCCTTCGGCGTTCCTCACTCCGATAAATTCACAACAATCGGCAATGAGGCATTTGCCGGAAGTGGTCTGGAATGGATCGACCTGTACGATTCCGTTACCACGATCGGCGAAGGCGCTTTCCGTGATTGTGCTTCCCTTGAGCAGATCACACTCGGCAGTTCTCTCAGAAGGATCGGGCAGGATGCTTTTACGGGCTGTACCGGTCTCCGGGCACTGTTTTTGCAATGCGACAAAGATGCGCTCCCGGAAGCCGCTTTTGCAGACTGCCCAGCCCTTACCACTGTGTATGCAGATACGGCTGCCATTGCCGACGGCCTGTTTCAGAACAGCACCGTTACCGAGGTAACGTTTGGCGAGAACGTCAAAACGATCGGCAGCAGTGCTTTTCAAGCCTCCGCCATCACAGAGCTGGTTCTTCCGGAGAACATCACCAAGGTTGGCAAAAATGCCTTTGCAGATTGCACCGATCTGGAAACAGTAACAATTCTCTGTAATGCCTCCGGCGTATCCGCCGATGCATTTACCGGCTGTACCGCCTTAAAGACCGTGCACATTGCCAAGGGCAGTATTCCCGCCGGTTTTCTCAAAGACAGCGGTATCGAGGTGCTCACACTGGGAGAAAGTGTTTCTGCCATTGGGAAAGATGCTTTTGCCAATGCTCCGCTTACCGGAGTGGTGCTTCCTGCACAGATCAAACTGGAAGCGGGTGCCTTTGCAAATGTGGCTCCCGAGCAGCTCCGCATCGTTGACGAGGCGGAGGATAAGATCATCAACGCTCTCAATAAAACGCTGGAGCGCCCTTGGCATCTGCCGGTGCTTCGTGCCAGCGACCCCTATACCGTAGAGAAAATGCCGCAGTTGCCTACAACCCGGCAGGGCTTACTGTTTGATGCAGCCACAGGCATGATTACCGGATACACAGGTTCCGAAAGCACTGTTATCATCCCTGCCGAGCTCGACGGGATCTCAGTTACCGGTATCTCATCTATGGCAGCACCGGAGAATACACCTTCGACCATAGAGACCCTTGTGCTGCCGGAAAGCATTCTCACCATCGGCCCCGAAGCATTCAGCGGCAATACAGCGCTTCGAACCTTCATCACCTACGGTGCCATCGAAAACGTGGGGGAGTGCGCTTTCCTGAATTGTACTGCTTTGGAGACTGCGATCTTTGTCAACGGCGTGTACAACATCGGTGCTTCTGCCTTTGACGGCTGCTCATCCCTCAGAGAACTATGGTGGCCGGGTACCGCCAACAGCATTGGCGACCACGCTTTCCGAAGGACTGCCATCGAATGCTTCGCCCTTTGTGCACGCCGTTTCGGCAAAGAAGCCTTTTCTCAGTGCACCAAATTGACAGAGGTTCACCTGCGCCCCGAAACAGAGTATGTGAACACGCTCGTCTTTGATGGCTGCAGCTCTCTGCATATGATCTGTTTTGAATGGAACGATTCCGAACGCTTCAAACGCTATGCAGCTCTTGGCAGCGTGGCTGATGATGCAGTTGTCATCCTTCCTGCCGGCAGCAGCCAAAGCAGGGTGCGCGGCATGTACAGAATCGTATCAACCGGCAACGGCGGACCGGTCGGCACGTCAGATGAACTGCTCCTTGCACAGTGCACCTTCGAGGAAGCCGCTGCACCCGATCCGCTTAAGCTGCTCGAAAGCATCCTGATCCCCTGATTATACCATCACAGAAGAAAACATCCGGGAGGACTCAACATGGAAAAGCTACAGCAAAATGTACTGGAGTGCCTGAAGGCTGCAGTGCGCAACAACGAAGTAGCGGGACTGAGCGTGATGCTCCGCAAGGATGGCCGGGAGATATTCTGCACAGCTGCCGGCCATGCCGATGTTGCAGGCAATGTTCCGCTGCGCCGCGACCACATCTTCCGACTGTTCAGCCAGTCCAAGCCAATCACTGCCGCTGCTGTGATCTTGCTGGCAGAGCGCGGCATCATTGATCTGATGGATCCCGTATGCAAGTTCCTGCCCGGTTTCCACAACCAGCAGGTAGTCTGCGACGAAGGGCTTCGTCCTGCAAGCCGCGCCGCCACCATTCTGGATATGCTTGGCATGACAGCCGGTGTTTCCTACCCCGGTGACGATGCGGCAGGCCAGTCTGCCGCCCGTCTGTTCGAAGAGAACGATCGTCTGATCGCAAGCGGCGGAGGCATGAGCACGGTGGAGTTCGCCAACCGCATCGGTCAGTGTGCGCTGGCCTTCGAACCCGGCAGCCACTTCCGCTACAGCACCTGTGCCGATGTGCTTGGTGCTGTTGTTGAGGTAGCCTCCGGTAAGCGCTTCAGCGATTTCCTGAAGGAAGAATTCTTCCAGCCCCTGGGTATGAAGGATACCGATTTCTGGGTTCCTGCACACAAATGGGATCGCCTTGTTACCTGCTACCGCCGCACAGAGAACGGTTTGGTACCCTTTACCGGCAGCAATCTGAACGTGGGGGTCTATGACCGTCAGCCCGCTTTCGAATCTGGCGGTGCAGGTCTCGTTTCCACCCTTGATGATTATGCCGCTTTTACCGACATGCTGCTTGCCGGCGGCGTTTATGCGGGAAAGCGCATCCTGAGCCCTGCAAGCGTGGCTTACCTCACTTCGCCCCAGTTGGGTTGGAATCAGCAGTTTGACATGTGGGATTCTCTGGATGGCTTCAGCTATGGCAAGCTGATGCGTGTATGCACTCAACCCGGCCGCTACCCCGGTTTCGCGACTCTGGGCGAGTATGGCTGGGACGGCTGGCTGGGCACCTACTTTGCCAACCTGCCCAACGAGCACGTTACTATCCTGCTGATGCAGAACACCACCGACTCCGGCACCACCACCATCACTCGCAAGGTACGCAACATCATCCTTTCCGCCCTCAGTGCCGGCGAGATCTGACCCATCCCCCAAAAGAACGACCCCGGAAACTGCACCATCCTGCAGCTTCCGGGGTTTAACTTATTGACCGTTGGTAAGCTCTGAAAGCTGCCATTCCAGCGAGAGTGCCGTTGCTCCCAGCAACACAGCCTCCGCACGGATCCACCCAAAAGCACCGTCCGGATCCATCCGCATGGCCGCAGGCTGGTTTTGCGGTATGCATACATACAGCCAGTCGCCATCCTGCATGATCACATGCATGGTGCAGCCTTCGGGCACATGTGCGGTATCGGCAGCAAAGAGTCCGGTATGTTCCTTTAGAGATATTTCTTTCAGGGTTCTTGCAACAGGCAGACAGGCCTGTGCATAATGTCCATACTCTTCATCCACATAAGCGCCGGATACATAGCCTGTCATGCTGCCGATCTCAACATGGTACCACGGATTGGGATCGCCGGACTCAACACCCAGCTTGCGGGCAATGGTACCGGCACGGAGCATGCCCAGATCCTTGGAGCGGGATGAGGTCTCTTTTCTCAGATGCACACCGCCCAGTACAACAGTACCCTCCGGCAGATGTGTGTTCACAACCTCCGCGGGGTCATTGTTCAACCCAAGACAAAGCTCAGGAATATCGCATGCATTCATATAAGTGACCACCGTCGGAAAATAGCTCAACATATCCAGCTCGTTTCTGTTCCCTTCTCCGGCAGCGCAGCGGTCAATGCGCAGGTTGCCATAGGCGCTTGAAAAGTTATACCTTTCGCCGCTTGCGGCATCTGTAAAGCTGTAGCTGCGTACATGGCAGAGCATATGTTCCTCCAACTGCCAGTCCAGCTCAACCTGCATGATTACATCCTGATAGCTGCCATGTTCAAAAACAATCTGATATCTGCGGGAAAGACCGGTCGAAAGGGGATCGCTGCGGGAAACCACAGGCTCACTGCCAAGAGGAAGCACCGTAGTGCTGACTGGCTCGACCAACCATTTTCCGTTGTTCTGCTGTTTATGCAGTGCACAGAGTATTCGTTCCTCCCCTTTGGCAAAGACTGCAAGCCCCAGTTCCCCCTGTTTGCGAAGATCTTCTGCACTTTCTTCGAATGTCACAAAGGCACCGGAGAAAACCGTCCAGCCCTCCAGTTTGGGATGAGCGAACGCTTCCGCCAGCTCCGGTGGGGTGGTAAGAACAAATTCCGTAAGCACATAAGGAGGCTGTGCCTCACAGCGATAGCGGGTAATGCCTGCCTCGGGCTTCTGCTCGGCAGGCTTTTCCAGCCCATGCACTTCCAAAAGCTGCTCAAACCATTCCGTAACAGCCTGCGGCCAGACAGCTGGAACATCGTAGAAGCCAATAAAGAGATCCAAAAGCGCCTGCTGAGGCGTATACGTTGCGCTGAGAAGTCCCTTCTCCAGCGCAGCACCAGGTCTGATATCCTCCTGCTCCAGCAGGGTACGGAAGGTAGCCCGTGCATTCTTGTCCCAATGCGCCAGCAGCTGCCGGTCCGTTAGTTCTCTGAGAAAACAGCGGATGCTATTCTCGCCCGGATAACCAGCGCCATAACCGATAAAAGGACTGGTAGCAGACAGCCGTTCTCCGTTGGTCAATGAGAATGTGCATGTATAGACCCAGTTTGGCTGCCCTTCGGGCCAGTAGCGAAGGGTGGCTATGCCATCCTGACAGATCTGTTCGTAAACAAACTTTTCCGTTTCCTCCGCCAAATATCCATACAGCTCCGTAAGGCATGCATTGGCAAAGTCGATCTGCTGCTCTTTCTCCAGATAGGTCAGTTCGCGTCCCAGCGCCGGTACAGATGACGAAAGCATCACAGCCACCAGCAGCGTAGCTGCTATGCGCATTATCCGGCTCGATATCTTTTGCATTCATTCTCCCTCCTTTTGTATCGTTCAGGGCGATGCATCAGCCGTTGCCCTCATCACGGCCCACCGTTTGGAGGATCTCGCCGGTCTGGGCATCCACATAGACAAAATACATATCCCACGGGCTGATGTATTCAAAATCGAACCGCCACAGATGAGGCGTACCTTCATCTGTATATTTGTAGCGCACCTCAAAACGTCGCAGTGTCTCCATGGTCTCACCGTAGGTATCGCAGATCGCATTCAAAGCGATCCGCAACGCTTCCTCTGCGCTGATATCCGAGGGATCGGGCGTGCCGATTTGCCCTGCGTCATCGGCTTCGGTATAGGCCCTTGCCATAATACTGTTTACTCGATGGGCTTCGGGCGAAGAGAAGTCTGTCATGCCTTCCTTCCAAAGACGGGCAAGCACCGGCTGTTCCATGTTGAACGAGACGATCTGCGGTGCATCGCCTGTCAACTTCACACAGAAGGAGTAGCCCTTCTCAACTCCCAGTGGCGTAAGGGTCATGCCGCTCATGGTTGCATAACGGATACCTTGCTTTTCGACCACTGCGCCTTCTGCAAATGCTTCTGCTGCGTTGGAATGCCCCGGCAGAACAGCGTCCATGAATCCAAGCAGATAGTCGGCCAGCTCATCCCAACTGTGAGAGGTCACATTGCCTTCTACGGGCGTGCTATCTGTCCACGGCCTTTCGGTGGGGTTGTGGAGATAAGCCACTGTACCATCGGGCAGGAGGGCCATTTCAGCCATCGGTTCATGCTCGTTGGAATACGCTGTAACAATGTAGCCGCCCAACTGCTTGACCGCACTCCATTCCCACACTTCGCTGCTATGCGACAGGTACGCGCACTGCCAAAGCTCCTTCGCACGGGCAATTGCAGCTGCGCTGTCAATGACCGCTGTTTTGGCATACTGGCTGGCAGATGCCGCACCCGCCACAGAAAACCGTACAGCGGGGAAATATTCGGAAGTCGCAAATGCAAATACCAGCAGAACAGCTGTCACCACTGCAAAACCGCGAGCCAGCCAACGGATGCTCCGGGATTCGTTGACGATGCTCCGGATACGCTCTCTGAGCTTGCGGCCGGTCATGGTCATGCCAGTTGCCAGAACAGGAAGCCCAGGTGCATTTCTGCGGGCAGCAGCCAGTACAAGGATACCGGCATACTCCTTACGCGCTTCTTCATTCAACCCCATGGTCACGCGCTCATCACAGGCCAATTCGCAATCCGTCATGCTGAGAGAAGCCGCAAGCCAAACCAGCGGATTGTACCAATGTACGATGCAGCACAACAGACGAACAACGCCCCACAGATGATCCCAGCCCTTATAGTGGCATATTTCGTGATCCAGTACACGGATCGTCTCATTGGGTCGCGAGGTAAGCGGAAGGGCGATGTAGGGCCTGAATACCCCTACAAGACAAGCGCTGGGCAGCGGATCGGTATAGTATACAGGCAGAAGGCGAACCTTACGCTTTTCGCACAGTTGCCGGTATTCCTCCTGCACCTTTCCGCCCAGCTCATCAACACGACCCGTTTTCAGCATGCGCCTGAAGCGCACATTGCGAAAGAGAAACCATCCGGCAACAATTGCCACTCCTGCCAGATAAACAACCATTGCCTTGTCCGCAAAGCTGCCGTTATAGGCTGCATTCTCAACGCTTCTGATACTGCGTACAACAATGCTCTCCTGATCCCAATCGTAACGGTAGCTGAGCCTGTGCAGATCACCCATCATATCTGTAAACCGTCGCTGTACCTGCCCGGCAATGGGACGGATCGCTTCATCTGTATTGGGTGGGCGAATCTCGTTGATGAGCGGATTGGGCAGACTCAGGGGGCAGAGCAGACGAACCGCCACGATCAGCCATGCCAGACACAGCACGCGGCTGCCCAGCTGCTTTCTGAACAGCTTACGAACGATGATCAGAAGTAATATACCGATCGATGCGATAACGGTTGCCTCCAAAAGAAAGTTGAATATCGGCGCTTTTCGCATTCTTTATCCCTCCTCGGTTCAGGGCTTGCTCTTCAGTTCCATCAGCAGGGCTTCCACATCCTCGGTGCTCAACTCACCGGTATCCACCAAGTGGTGCACCAGCAAAGATGCCTTACCGCCAAAAACACGCCCCAACAGTTTGCCGGTCTGCTGGGCGGAGGCTTCCTGCCGGCTGACGGCGGGGGAGTAGCTCTTCATGGTTCCGGTCTCATCGATCAGTACCGTGCCTTTTTCTGCCATACGCTTTAAAAGCGTGATCACCGTATGCCTCGTCCAACCGGTTTCGGGCTCCAACTGCTTGGTGATCTCGGGCATCGTGCGGGGCGACGACTCCCAAAGAACCTCAAGGATCTTCCATTCCGCATCCGTACACTGAATACTCATTGGTTTCCTCTCCTTTCATTCGGGTAGGTGACAATTGTCTACCCAAAGGGTACACTTGTCTACCACATTATGTCAAGCAAAACGGAGGACTATTTACAAGTGCAACAGCATTCTTAACAATCCTCGCGCCGTCACACTGCGCCATAGCAAAACACGTCGATTTTTGACACAGGGTCGCTTCTATCAAGCAAGGCCTTTGAACAAACGATTTTTATTGCAATCAAACGTTTTCTTTTCCTTCAGCAGAAGGCCGTCTCTGACAAGAGCAGATTTAATACAATTGCAAACAACAATATTCGCAAAAGCTATTGACATCACAGGGTGTTTATGGTTTAATATTCTCCGCTTTGAAGTTTACTATTTCTAAACTTACGATCAGGATCGATCGGGGATTGGAAAGGGGGAAACGCAATGGAGATCGGACAAAAGCTGCGCGAGCTGCGTTTGCAGAGAGGTCTAACCCAAGAAGAAATGGCAGACCGCTGCGAGTTGAGCAAGGGCTTCATTTCTCAGGTAGAACGAGATCTGGCCTCTCCGTCCATTGCAACGCTCAAAGACATGCTGGAATGTCTCGGCGTTTCCTTACAAACATTTTTCAGCGATGGGGGAAAGGAAAAGGTCGTTTTCGCCCCGCAGGATATGTTTGAAAAAGAAGACGAAGAGAAGAAGATCACCTGGCTGGTGCCCGATGCTCAGAAAAACAGTATGGAGCCCATCCTGCTGGAATTGAAGCCCGGCGGTAAAAGTGCCATCCTTCCTCCCTTTGAGGGTGAAGAATTTGGCTATGTGCTTGCCGGACAGGTGGTGCTGGTAAGCGGCAACAGACGCTATCCCGTTAAGAAAGGCGGCAGCTTCTGCCTGCACCCCAGCGCAACCCATCATCTTGAAAACATATCTAAAGCCCCGGCGTCGGTTCTGTGGATCTCGACGCCGCCCAGCTTCTGACAAACAAAACAACTCATCACTACATAAAGGAGTGCCCGGCTATGATGGAACAGGAGCACCTCATCGACCTGAAAGGGATCTGCAAGGAATACGACGGAACTCAGGTACTCAAGGACATCAATCTCTACGTACGCAAGAAGGAGTTCGTTACTCTGCTGGGCCCCAGCGGTTGCGGCAAAACCACCACGCTGCGCATCATCGGCGGTTTTGAATATCCCACCAGCGGTGAAGTGTATTTCGAAGGCAAGGAGATCTCCGCTCTGCCGCCGTACAAACGCCGTGTGAACACCGTTTTCCAGAAGTATGCGCTGTTCCCTCACCTGAATGTGCGCGATAACATTGCTTTCGGTCTCAAGCTCAAAAAGGTGCCCAAGGCCGAGATCAACAAAAAGGTGGACCGTATGCTGGAGCTGGTCAACCTGAGCGGTTATGGCAAGCGCCATGTGGATCAGCTTTCCGGCGGTCAGCAGCAGCGTATCGCCATCGCACGTGCGCTGGTCAACGAACCCGAAGTTCTGCTTCTGGATGAGCCTTTGGGCGCTCTGGATCTGAAGCTGCGCAAGGAGATGCAGCTGGAGCTGAAGAATATGCAGCAACAGTTGGGTATCACCTTCATCTATGTTACCCACGACCAGGAGGAAGCCCTCACCATGAGCGATACCATCGTTGTTATGCGCGATGGCAAGATCCTCCAGATCGGTGATCCCAAGCGCATCTACGATGAGCCCGCCAATGCTTTCGTAGCCGACTTCATCGGCGAGAGCAACATCCTCAAAGGAACCATGATCAAGGACGAGCTGGTGCATTTTGCCGGCCACGACTTTGTTTGTGTGGACAGCGGCTTTGGCGAGAACGCACCTGTTGATGTAGTCATCCGCCCCGAAGACATCATGATCGTAGGCGAAGACATCGGTCAGCTGACCGGCACCGTACAGAGCGTTCTGTTCAAGGGCGTGCACTACGAGATGATGGTCTCCACCGGCGAGACTACCTTCAAGGTGCATTCCACCACCATGCAGCCCCAGGGCTCTACGGTTGGCATCAACATCGTGCCCTTCAACATCCACATCATGAAGCCCATGCAGGAGGAGGCGCCTTCCGATGTATGACATGAGTCTTCCCTGGTGGGCATATGCCCTGATGGGGGCGGGGTTGGTCATCTTCATCGGGCTGATCATCGCTTCGATCCGCCGCAATCACGGCGTTAAGCGGAGCCTTTTCGCCTCGCCCTATACGCTCTGGATGATCATCTTCACCATCGTACCCTGCATCCTGGTCGGATACTATGCCTTTACTGATGCCAACGGTGCTTTTACGCTGGAGAACTTCGTTAATTTCTGGGACAGCAACCACGCCAAGAATCAGCTCTACGCCAGCATGGGTGAAGCGGCTGCGAAGTATATCTCCCGCGGTACCGTTAACGTGGATACGCTGGTCTACTCCCTGTGGATGGCTTTCCTCTGCACGGTCATCTGCCTGCTGCTGGGGTACCCGGCAGCGCTGTTCATGGCCGACCGCAACATGAAGATCGGCCCCACGATCGTTATCCTGTTCATTATTCCCATGTGGATGAACTTCCTGTTGCGCACCATCGCCTGGATGAGTATTCTGGAGGATCAAGGCCTGATCAACCAGATCTTGCACTTCTTCGGCTTCAAGGGCGTACGGCTGATGTACAACTCCGGCGCAGTGCTGCTGGGTATGGTGTACAACTTCCTGCCGTTTATGGTATTCCCGGTTTACACCAGCCTGAGTAAGCTCGATCCCAAACTGGGCGAAGCGGCACAGGATCTTGGTTGCAACGAGTGGCGCACCTTTACCCGTGTAACCGCTCCGCTGAGCCTGCCCGGTGTGATCAGCGGCATCACGATGGTATTTATGCCTTCCGTTACCACCTTCTTTATTCCCCGTATTCTGGGTGGCGGCAATACCATGATGTTCGGCGACCTGATCGAAAGCAAATTCCTGACCGAAGGTAACTGGAACGTTGGCAGTGCCCTCAGCCTGATTATGATGGTTCTGATCCTGATCAGTCTTGGTGTGCTTCGCAAATTTGACCCCGAAGGAGAAGGAGGCGGCATTGCATGAAAAAGACCGGCCTGTTCTTCAAAAAATTCTATCTGGGGATCATCCTTTTCTTTCTCTACATCCCCATTGTGGTGATGATCTTCCAATCCTTCAACGCAGGTAAGAGCCGTGCCAAGTGGGAAGGGTTCTCCTTCCGCTGGTATGCGGAGCTGTTCAATGACCGCTCCATCATGCAGGCACTGCAAGTAACCATCGCCGTTGCCGTGATTGCTGCCGTCATCTCCACCATTCTGGGCACACTGGCCGCCATTGGCATCTATGCCATGAAGAAACGTCCCCAGCGCATGATGATGACGCTGACCAACATCCCCAACACCATGCCCGATATCGTGACCGGTATCTCGCTGATGCTGCTGTTCCTCTTTACCAAGGTGGAACGCGGTTTTGTAACCATGGTCATGGCACACATCACATTCAACACGCCCTATGTGATCCTTTCCGTTATGCCCAAGCTGAAGCAGATGAACAAGCACAGCTACGAGGCTGCTCTGGATCTGGGTGCGACCCCCACCTATGCGCTTACCCATGTGATCATCCCCGAGATCCGGCAGGGTATCATCACAGGCGCAATGCTGGCTTTCACCCTTTCGCTGGACGATTTCACCATCAGCTACTTTACTACGAGCCCGCTGGTGCAAAACCTGTCCACACTCATCTACTCCAAAGCCCGTATCGGCATCGACCCCACGCTCAACGCATTGAGCACGCTCATGTTTGTTTCGCTGCTTATCCTGCTGGTGATCGTCAATCGCCGCACGGCGGATAACGCTGCGTAAACCATATCCCCACAAATCACTATTTATGGAGGGTACAAAAAATGAAGAAAGTTCTTGCGGTTCTCTTGGTTCTCCTTATGGCTCTGCCTGTATGCGCCAGCGCTCAGGAAGTGGTCAACGTGTACAACTGGGAAGACTACATCGACGAAAGTGTGCTGGAAATGTTCGAGCAGGAAACCGGCATCCACGTCAATTACATGAACTTTACCACCAACGAGGATATGATGGTGAAGGTCGAGACCAGCCCCGGAGCCTTCGACCTGGTTTTCCCCTCTGAATACATGGTGGAGCGTATGCTGGCCAAGGATCTGCTGGCTGAGATCAACTACGATAACATCCCCAATGCCCAGTACACTCTGCCCAACCTTCTCAACCCCAGCTACGACCCCAACAACGCCCATTCCATTCCCTACATGTGGGGCACCGTAGGTATTCTCTACAACACTAAGATGGTAGACGACCCCGTTGATTCCTGGGGCATCCTGTGGAACCAGAAATACGCCGACAATGTGTTCATGCTGGACAGCATCCGCGACTCTATGGGCATCACCCTCAAGTATCTGGGCTACTCCATGAACACCCACGATATCATCGCTCTGGAAGAAGCCAAGGAAAAGCTGATCGAGCAAAAGAAGTCCGGCGTGGTGAAGGCCTATCAGGTAGACGAGACCAAGGATAAGATGGTGGCCGGTGAAGCTGCTCTGGCCGTTGTCTGGAGCGGGGATGCCCAGTATGCCATCGACCTGAATCCTGATCTGGCCTACGCCATCCCCAAGGAAGGCAGCAATGTCTGGGTAGACTGCATGGTCATTCCCAAGACCGCCAAGAACAAGGAGAACGCCGAGAAGTTCATCGACTTCCTGTGCCGTCCCGAGATCGCTCAATTGAACTGCGAAGCCATCTGGTATTCTTCTCCCAACTCCGGTGCCATTGAGCTGATGGGCGAGGCCTACACCAGCAATACCACCATGAATCCCTCCGAAGAAGCTCTGGCCGGTCTGGAGTACTTCAACGACATTGAGGGCGCTTTCCTGGAGCTTTACAACACCCTGTGGCTGGAAGTAAAAAACGCCAAGTAAAACCCCGATATAGCGCAGCCGGATGCATTTCGCATCCGGCTGCTTTTTATTGGCGCGCACCTCCGAGCAACTGCCCTGTTCGAATAATGCCAAACAACAAACGGAGCGCCTGCATCAGGCGGCTCCGTTTGTTGTTTGTTTATTCCTCCGCTGTAAGAAACTCAAGCTGCTCCTGTGCGGATTCATCGCCCAGCTCTGCCGCCTTCTGGTACCAATGGATCGCCATTGGCAGGTTTTCCTCGCCATCGGTGAAGGTCCCATATCGATAAAGCTCCGCGAGTTTTACCATAGCAGGAACGTACTCCAGCGCTGCAGCGGTCTCATACCATTCTTGTGCCTTATCAAAATCCGGTGCACCCAGCTGATCCGATTCGTAGATAAGCCCCAGTTGGAACATGGCATAGGCATCCTTTTGTTTTGCAGCTTCTTCATAATACCGAACAGCCTGCGGGTAATCAGCCTCCACAAAATCGCTGTTGCCTGCATAATACCACCCAAGCCACGAAAGGGTAAATATATCACGCACGCCGCCATCATATGCCGCTTTCAGCCAAGGAAACGCTTTTTCATAGTCCGGTACACCATTTGAAAAAGTACCATTGCTGTAGTTTTGCGCCAAGGCTTCTGCTGCGGGATGGTAGCCAAGAGAAGCTGCTTTCTCATACCATTCGATTGCTTTTGGGATATCCGGCGCTCCCAGCTGATCTGTCTCGTAGATAAGCGCCAGCTGGAACATAGCATATGCATCGTTCAAAGCAGCGGCCTTCTCATAATACGAAACAGCATTGGGATAATCTGCATCGATCAGTGAGCTGTTGCCTGCATAAAACCAGCCCAGCCATGAAAGAAGATAAGAATCATTCTGATTGGCTTCCTGTGCCAGCAGCAGCCAGTGCAGGCCTTTCTCGTTGTCGGTCGCAAAAAGGATCTCGCCATTTTCGCCTTTCATACCATTCAGGTAAAGCTTTACCAGCTCGGCCATGGCATAGGCATCTCCCTGCTCCGCAGCCCGTTCGTACCACTTGGCAGCTTCAGCATAATCAGGTACACCGTTTTCAAAACGGCCATCCATGTATCCGTCTGCCAGATGCTTCACCGCATGAATATAGCCTTGTTCAGCCGCCTTTAGATGAAGTGCGACCGCTTTTTCGGGATTTGGCTCCCCAAGATGATCGGTTTCGTAAAGGAGGCCCAGACTAAACAGGGAATAGGCATCATCCTGCTTCGCAGCTTCTTCGTAATAAGCAACTGCCTTTTGATAATCGGCTGCTATAGCATCGCTTCTGCCTTCGTAGAACCAGCCAAGCCGGGCTAAACAGTAGGTGCTTTTGCTGTCTGCTTTCTCAGCTTCATTCAGCCAGCGGAAGCCTTCTTGCGCATTCGGGGCAAAGATGTACTCTCCGTCATCTCCCTTGACGCCATCCAGATAAAGCACCGCCAGTTCCATCATCGAGCTTGTATGACCCGCATTTGCCGCTTTTTCGGACCACTCGGCAGCCTTTTGATAATCGGGACCATTACTGCCAAACGTGCCATTTAGGTAGTTGGTGGCGATGTTGCTCATAGCAGCACGGTTTCCACGTTCTGCCGCTTTTGTATACCACTCCAGTGCTTTGTCATGATCCGGCTCGGCGGTGGGATAATACCCCTTTTGGTAGAGAACACCGATCACATTCATGCAGTAGCTCTCGCCAAGCGCTGCGCCATTCTCTGCCCACATATAGCACTGCGCATAGTCCGGGTTTCCTTCGGTGAACGTTCCCTGATAGTAGCCGCGTGCGAGGTAGTAATGCGCCAGCGCATTGCCGGCTTCTGCTGCTAGTTTATAAAACTCCATTGCTTTTGCAACGTCAGCAGCCAACACATTGTTTGCGCCTTCGTAATAGCGCCCGAGGATCAGCATTGCTTCGTGGTGAGAATAGATCGCATCTCCGGCCTTTAACAGATACTCTACAGCCCGCTGATGATCCACGGCAATGCCATTCTCCGTACTGCCGCTGTAATACAGACAAGCCGCCTCCAGCATGGCAGCAGCGTCTCCGGCGGCTGCCTTTTCCAATAGTTCATCTGCGTTCTCATGATCGACCTGAGGCTCCACAGGCGCATCGATGATATGTTCCGGTACCTTTGCAGCGATCTGAGAAAGACTGAGTGCACGCTCCATATCCTCGGCTGAGGCCAGTTCCTTGAGACGATGTTCAGCAGGAGCATAGCCGAGAATATAGGCCTTGCAGAGCAGATTGACCGCCATTTGCTGATCTACGCCATCATAGAGCAGACCCAGACGGAAATACGCCTCAGGGTGATTTTGTTGAGCGGCTTCAGTCAAATATTGTTTGGCTTTATCCAAATCTGCCGAAAGGCCGCTGTCTTTTGCTGGCGAGGCATATATGCGACCCAAAGCAAATGCCGCATCTGCACTCTTGTCCTTTCCGTACGCTTGCAGATAGTATGTCTCCGCCTGTTTCAGATTGAATTGGGGATTGTTCTCATCCTCATACAGCTGTCCCAGAAGCAAGTATGCATCATCATCAAATACAGCTGCTGCTTTCTGCAGATAATCCTCCGCATCGGAATATCTGCCAAGCTTTATACACACTCTGCCGGCAGCGGCATAGGCGGGAGCATAATCATTCTTGATCAGCTCCTGATAGGCGAACAAAGCAGTTTCCAAGTCCGGCGGGATCCTCTCCTCGGAGTTTCTACCGGAGGTAAAGGTTCTGTAGAACCATTCTTGTGTTGGGCCCGCGCTCTGATCAATATCTGCTTTATTCGAAACAGCAGGGATGTTTTTGTTTTCAGATACCGGGAACAGCAGGCCGCGGGCAAAGAACCCTGCCCCCAGCAAAACCAGCGCAAGCACAAGACCGATGGCACCGCGCTTTACCATTGCATCCCGCTTCATTTTGCCGGTTTGGGGAACGAGGTATTTCCGGATGGTTTCCCCCTTTGCGTTGGCATCGGCGAATATACGCATCACTGCCAGAACCTGCTGGATCTCGGGGGCGTTTTCGTCGAAATCAGGTTTTGCGATGTTTACTCCCTGGTCGTTGCAAATATAGGAAGAAAAATCATCCTTTACCGTAACCGAACCCAAAGCAACGGACAGGATCGGCTTTCGGTATCTGATAGCGCGTTCCAGCTCTCTCGGCACCCATTCAGATTCCTGTGCATAGTCCGTAAGCAGCAGGATCACACCAGCACTGTTACGGATCACCTTATCGTACACTTCGATGTATTTATGGTCTCCGGGAACATCACCGGGCTGCATCCACGACTGAATGCCGTTCTTGCTCAGAACTCGTTTGAAAAAATCTGCAATCTCCTGATTTTCACTGCCATAGCTGATAAAGATATAACCCATAGCTCACACCTCGTATGCAAAATCAATTGCATTCAACAATATAACCAGTATAGCATATCGCCTGAGTTGCTGCAAGAAAAGCAACAACTTTATCGCTCACCCCGTCATAATAAAGCAAGAATACGCCCTCCGGATATCATTGGAGGGCGTATTCTTGCTTTTAACGGAATGTTCTTTACATGCGGCTCAGTTCGGTGGCGATGGCAGCGCCCAAACGGGCGTTGTTCAGTACAAGCTTGATATTAGCTGCCAGCGAGCGGCCTTCGGTAAGCGTCTTGATCTTATCCAGCAGGAACGGTGTGATCTCCTTACCCTTGATGCCAAGCTCATTGGCTGCGGCAATGGCCGTATCGATCTGCGCAGTCATTTCTTCTTCGTTCATAGCGTATTCCTCGGGGATGGGATTGGTCACCAGCAAACCGCCGCCAAGTCCGCATACCGTCTTTACATGGATCGCAGCAGCGATCTCCTTGGCGGTATCTACGCGGTAATCCACCTTGTAGCCACTCTTTCTGCAATAAAACGCAGGCAGCTCCTCCGTACCATAGCCCAGCACCGTAACACCCTTGGTCTCCA
Organism: Candidatus Limiplasma sp.; assembly: GCA_045540635.1. Lineage (GTDB taxonomy): Bacteria > Bacillota > Clostridia > Christensenellales > Aristaeellaceae > Limiplasma. The sequence goes on along the minus strand of JAZQHO010000081.1, from coordinate 414 downwards.
AATATTCCAGTGTAAGGCCAAGATCAAGAATAGACTTGGCACCGGCACATACGACCGTAACATCGGTCTGGGCAAGCTCTTCCAGGTCGGCAGAGATATCCATGGTGGTCTCAGCGCCACGGTGCACACCGCCAATGCCGCCGGTGGCAAACACCTTGATACCGGCCAGTGCAGCACCGATCATGGTGGTAGCAACGGTGGTGGCACCATCTTCGCCGCGGGAAAGCAGCATGGGCAGATCCCGGCGGCTGGCTTTGATCACAGCCAGACCCTTTTTTCCAAGATATTCGATCTGCTCCTTAGAGATACCAACAGAGATCTTTCCGCCGATGATCGCGACAGTAGCAGGTACAGCGCCATGCTCGCGAACGGTTTCTTCTACCAGCAGAGCGGTTTCCACGTTTTGAGGGTAGG